>NZ_BAABRU010000002.1:0-300000 GCF_039545135.1 Herpetosiphon gulosus
CGGGTTGGTCGGCGGTCGTTGGTGCGGGTTTGTGTTTTGCTCGTGGCATGGTATCCCCTTACAAGCCTATTCTGGAAATGCTCGTCTTTGGGTTGGGAACCAAATACACACGCTATTGTACAGTCTCTCGCGTGCCGTTTGTAACTCGCACACCCCGCCCAACTCATGTGCCAATTACTCGCACACCTAAACCAACCCGCGTGCCGATCACCCGCACGCCCGAAGTTACCCGCACGCCTTGGCCGACCCCACTTGCAACCCGCACGCCATTAGCAACACGTACACCCGAAGCTACCCGCACACCTTGGTCTACCCCACTTGCTACTCGTACTCCACTAGCAACGCGGACACCCGAAGCCACTCGTGTGCCGATGACACGCACGCCTGAAGCTACTCGGACACCTTGGCCTACCCCACTTGCTACTCGTACTCCACTAGCAACGCGCACGCCTGAAGCAACAAAAACGCCAACTCCAACGCTTTAGTTAAATTCTAGAGCAGCCAGATTGCATATTGATCTCGCTGCTCTAGCTATAAAAATAGTACTCAAGATTAAATAAGCATTTTCGATTTTTGTACGAGTGGTAATAATTAAATATCGTCAATATAGGATTAAAGAACCACTCAATTGACATATCGATTAATCGAATACTTCGTTTCTCTCAATAGCAATCCTATTTTGGTGAAGGAGTATTCAATGTTCAGCTTTCGATCGATCTCAAGCAAGCAATTAACTCTATTTGCAAACAGTGTGGGATTATTGTTAATCGCAGGTTGTAGCCAAACAATCCAACAAACTCAGAATTCCAGCAATTATCCTGCACCACAAGCTACGGCAACTGCTTTGATCGCTTCAGCCACCCGCACACCCCGACTAGAGCCAACGAAAACCAAAACTGCTACCGCAGTGGCAAGTCCCACCCGTCCAGATGCCTACCCTCAGCCCACTAAAACTATGGTTGTTGTTGCGACCAGCACACCACGGCCTCAACCAACTAAAATCGCCTCACCTGTGCCAGCAACTCCAAGCCAAACCGTGGTTGCAACCCGCACGCCACGGCCTGAACCAACATTAACGCCACGGCTAGCGCCAACTGCAACCAGCATCCCACCAGTCAATCCTTATCCCCAGCCAACCGTTGGTACACAGCCAACGCTTGTAATTCAGCCAACAGCTGGCGTTCAACCAACAACTGGAACGCAACCAGAATCAACTCAGACACCACAGTCAGAACCGACCGAGCAACCAGAACCAACCGAACAATCGGAGCCAACCCGCACGCCACGGCCAGAGCCAACTGCCAATCCCTATCCACAGCCACAGCCAACCCGTACACCACAGCCGCAACCGACGGCCAACCCCTATCCGCAGCCACAGCCAACCCGCACGCCCCGCCCTGAACCGACGGCCAACCCCTATCCGCAGCCACAGCCAACCCGCACGCCCCGCCCCGAACCAACTCAGCATCCCTATCCATAGGCTACAACACAGCACGGGCGATCGAATTCTTGATCGCCCGTGCTGCAATCTTTGACTATATCGTCGATTGCTCAAGCCAAGCTTTAGAATCTTCATCAAAAGTAGGATCATCATAAAGACTAGGCATATGACAGTCAATAATAAGATTATCCATTTGCTCTAAAAAATCTAACCCTTCTCGTGTGATGCTATTAATATCTGTTTGACGATCTCGATTTGTATATCCTTGCCCATATATTTTAGTCATATGTGTTTGTATAAATGATCTTAAGTCAAGATTATCATTGAAGTTTTTATATCTGGAATATAAATCATTTGTTGTCAATGGATTCGCTTTTAATAGTTCTAATATTTTATATATATTAATTTTATCTATAGATGTTTGTATAAACGGCAGTACATTAAAGTAATTATCAGTATTTGGATTTATATCTATAACATCTGGAACGCTAATAAACTTTTCATGTTCTTTACCTTGAGTAATAATATATTGTTTATTTGATTTATTCGTAAGTTGAGCCATTGACATTAATGCCAAATTTATTACATTTGCCCCTCCGGTAAGATTACACCAAATTTCTTTTCCTTGCCGATTAGGAGCTGAAAAATGATAGGTAACTCTTATCACTCTTTTAAGGCATTCTTGGAAATTATTTATATTTAACTTACACCAATAAAGCTTGCGTTTTTTCTTAGGGTCAAAATTTTTCCATTTTGTCAATAATACTCGCTCTATTTCAGTACGAACATCACCTGGTGAAGCGTTACCTATATAGTCAAATGCATTCAATTTTCGTTCAACAACTTCAGGACTAGAGAATAAAACTAATGCTTCAATGTAGCCTGCGTTTTTTTCCGAATGATTAATCCCGCCACTATTTTTAAACAAACGTTGAATCGATTCTGGTGGATTGGGTTTGGCACTCATTTGCAGAGCTTTTTCAATATAATCAACTGCGCAAGTTACTGCTCCAACCGAACGTCCTACACCCATAAAATGGTAAACACCCATTCGACCCTCCAAATATGGTCATTGGTTGGTTTTTAGAGTTGTTCGAGCACGGCGCTCTCTTGGCCGAGCATTGAATAGAGGTTACTCAATAAGCCCTCTTGGGGATTGATGCGATAGCTTGGCTCTAACATCACTTGACCCATCGGATTCGGCAAATAGATCGTAATTGGTTGATCGCCTTCGTAGCCGCGTAACACCCGATCAATCTCTTGCATGCGCCGAATATCAGTTTCGGTGTTGCCTGAGCGTGGCAAATAAATGTGCAGATGATAACGCGGCCCACTTGCAATCGCTACGTTGCTGCTATCTTCAGGCGCTGCAGTTGGCGCAACACTGACTTTACGTCGTGGCCGTGGCACAATGGTAACTGCGGCTGGGGTGGCTTCGCCGTGGCCGTTGCCATTGGGATAATGCCCGTTGCCATTGCCATTACTTGCAGCATAGCCATTGCCATTCGCTGGGGCTGAATTAACGCTGGGTGTGCTCATAGCTGGACGTACCTCAACATACACATCTTCATTGAATGGTTCCTCTGGCATTGGTGCGCCATCATCAAGATACTCGGGCATAGCCTCAACTGCGCCAACCGAACGCCGTACCGCCACCGTAGCCGTAGGCACAGCCTTATTATTCGTTTGTTCAACCTTGAAAGCCGTAACCGATTCAAGCATCAACTGCATTTCGTCGCGGCGATTATCAACCTTGGCCGTAATTTGCACAATCGCATCATCAACCAACAGCTCGGCATATTGCTCCAAGGTTCGCGGAAAGGCCACAAATTCAATTTCGCCCTCAAGATCCTCGACCTTGCCCACCATCATCGAATCGCCTTTTTTGGTTTGGATGCGCTTGGTATTGTTAATCATGCCAATCAAGCGGATGGTTGTACCAATATGCTTTTTATCGATCATGCCAAGGCTGATCCGGCCAGGATCGTGCGGGGCATTGGCTAAGGCTTGAGCCATGGGATGCGCAGAGATATACATTCCCAATAGCTCTTTTTCCCAGTTCAGCAATTCGCGCTGCATTTCGAGGCCAGTTGTGGCTGGAGGGAAGGGAATTGGTGCGATCGTCGGAGTGCTGGTTTGTTCGCCGCCGCCCAGCATATCAAACAGGCTATTTTGGCCTGCTTCACGGGCTTTTTGGGTTTCATGGCCAGCACTAATCGCCCGATCAAGAATCGCAAGTTTCTGGTGACGTGTGCCAGGCAACGAATCCATCGCACCACACTTGACCAAACTTTCCATCACGCGCTTGTTGAGCACCCCGCGATCAACCCGCGCACAAAAGTCTTCGATGCTGCTGAATGGGCCGCTTTCGTCGCGAACTTTCAAAATGGCCTGAATCGGGCCAATCCCAACGTTGCGAATTGCACTCAGGCCAAAGCGAATTCCACGATTGTATTTGATGCCTTCGGGCAGTTCGCCAGCAATATCAACAATCGTAAAGCCTTCTTTGCTACCATTGACATCGGGCGGCGAGACGGCCACGCCCAAGCGCGAGGCTTCGGCCACGCTCTTGGCAACTTCGTCGATCTCGCCCGAAGCGGCTGAGAGCGTTGCAGTCATATATTCGGTGGGATAATTATTTTTGAGCCAAGCCGTTTGATATGAGAGCAAACCGTAAAGTGTCGAGTGCGGACGGTTGAATGAATAGCCAGCAAATGGCAGAATCAGTTCCCACAGTTCATCGGCTTGGGCTTGGGTTAGGCCTTTGCGTAAACACCCTTCTTTAAACCGCACCGAGTTTTCCGCCATCAGTTCTTTGTTTTTCTTGCTGATAGCCTTAATCACGATATAGGCTTCACCAAGCGTATATTCGGCAACTGCTTGGAGCAATTGCATAATTTGTTCTTGATAAACGATAACCCCGTAGGTATCTTCAAGAATTGGCTTGAGAATCGGGTGAATATATTTGATCGCGTGAGGATTATTTTTGTTGTGAATGTAGACTGGAATTTGTTCCAGCGGGCCTGGCCGATAGAGCGCCACCATACCGTACAAATCATCGACCCGGGTGGGCTTGAGTTGCACGAGGTAACGAGTCATGCCCGCCGATTCAAGCTGGAAGACATCGACGGTCTCACCGCGACCAAGCGCTTCAAAGGTTTTCTTATCATCAAGCGGAATATCCGAGAGCCACATGGTTTGGCCGGTGGTTTGCTCGATTAGTTGCAAGGCTTCGGCGGCCACCGACAGGTTGGTCAAGCCCAAAATATCCATTTTGAGCAAGCCCATTTTGGCCAGCGTCGGTCCTTCAAAAGCGGCCATTACCCCATGTTCATCTTTGGTGGTGCGTTGCAATGGCACCATGTTTTCGAGCGGATGGCGACTAACGACGACCCCACAGGCATGAGTTCCGACGCTCTTCATGCGCCCTTCAACTTTACGTGCCCAATCCATCAATTCGCGCAATTTGGGGTCGGTATCATAAATTTGCTTCAGTTCGGGTACTTTATCCAGCGATTTGGCGATCGTCATGCCCACAGGCAAGGTAGGAATTAATTTGGCAACTCGATCAACCTCACTGAGCGGAATATCAAGCACGCGGCCCATATCGCGCAAGGCTGCTTTTGCGCCTAGCGTGCCATAGGTGATAATTTGGGCCACATTTTCACGGCCATATTTAGTTGCAATATAATCGAGAATTTCGCCACGCCGCGCATCGGCAAAGTCGGTGTCGATATCGGGCATTTCCAAGCGTTCGGGCGAGAGAAAGCGTTCGAACAGCAGCTTGTTCTGCACCGGATCAACATCGGTAATGCCTAAGCAGTAAAGCACCAACGAAGCACCTGCCGAACCCCGGGGCAGACATGGAATCCCATTTGAGCGGGCAAATTTAACGTAATCCCAAACGATCAACATATAATCCGGAAAGCCAGTTTGATTGATTACGTCAAGTTCATAACTCAGGCGCTGCACATATTCCTCAGTGGGATTGCCATTACAGCGCTTGATCAAGCCTTCTTCGCAAATCAGCCGCAAGTACGAAGCAGCATCGTGGCCTTCAGGAATATCAAATTCGGGCAATTCGACCCGCCCGAAATCGAGTTTCAGGTTACACATATCGGCGATCCGGCGGGTATTTTCCATCGGAGCCGTGCCATAGATCTTGTAGCGATCCCACATTTCATCGCCCGACATAATGTGGTAGGTTTCGTCCATTTGATAATTTTTCGAGCACAACTCTTGCAGCGTCAAGTTGAAGCCCATCGCCATCACCCGCGAATGGGTATCGAGATCTTCACGGCGCACAAAGTGAGTATCGTTGGTCGCCACCAAAGGCACATGCATTTCATTGGCGATTCGCACCAACTCTTCGTTAATTTCGACCAGTTCGGGGGTATTGTTGTGCAGTTGCAATTCGATGAAATAATTCTCAGGCCCGAATAAATCGCGGAACCATGCCACCGTTTCGATGGCTTTTTGGCGTTGTTTAGCTTGAACTTGCTGAATCACTTCGCCCGCGATACACGACGATGTGACGATCAAGCCTTCGTGATACTGCTCAAGCAACTGGCGATCGATCCGTGGCCGCGCAAAAATGCCTTTGCCCATACCATCGAGATGTGAGCGCGAGGTCAATTTCACCAAATTGCGATACCCAACCTCATTTTGAGCGATCAACAGCAAGTGATAATAATTTTTGCCGCCCTTGACCATGGGATCTTTAATCGAGTTGGGGGCGATATAGGCTTCCATACCAATAATCGGCTTGACATTGGCTTTTTTGGCGTTGGCATAAAACTCCATCGCGCCATACATCACACCGTGGTCGGTTATGGCGATGCTGTCCATCTGAAGTTCAGCCGCACGTTCGGCAATGGCCTTGGTTGTGGCATAGCCATCAAGCAAGCTATACTCCGAGTGAACGTGAAGATGGACAAAATCTTTCATAACAAACCTCTTCTATGGCTAGAGTTGCCCATAGCGAAAGCCGCCCACAAACTGGCGGCAAAAGAGCAAAAAATGCTTTACACAAATTGAGTGCAAAAGGTGGTTTTTAGGCCATCGCTATGGTAGAGAAAACGCTTATTCTCAGCTTGGTGTGTCAAGGGAGCGTGTAGTGTACTCAGAATTTGAGGTAAAAAAGCCCGTTTTGCTGGCTCCCGCTTAGTCTTTGTATTATACCATAGCTGTTTGTGGATAACTACGTGAATAAGCTGTGGATTAAAGGTGTAAAACATTATGTCGAGGTTTCTGCATAATCGCAGCTAGTAGGTTAAACCCCAAGTGGGTTTGATCAAGTGACATCAATCAAACCCACTTGGGTAGCCTCAACAGCGATTAATCAACGTCTTATTTAGCGCGCAACCTGCGGCAAATAGAACAAATATGTTGTAGTTTCGGGCGGGACAAAGCTAAGTGCTGCCACACCCAACGAAGAGTCGCACCAAGGTTGTAGCATCCCAACGCGCTAACGTACCAGTCGTAACCTTATCGAAGCGCTCGAACAGCCCATCAAGATATAAAAAGAATGATCGGCAACCAATACTTTCAGCACTTGATCGAAGGTTGCAACTCATTGACAGTTTGTTCCATTGAAACGGCACGATTGATCATGGGCCAGTAAAGCGAATTTAAAAACCCTACTCCCAAAAAGCAGCAGGGTTAACGTAGCAGTTGCTCAGCCAACGATTTAGAGCCAAGCCACCAACACATAGTAGACCAACGGCGCAGTGAACAGCAGCGAATCAACCCGATCAAGCAAGCCGCCATGGCCAGGAATCAGATTGCCAGAATCTTTGACTCCTGCTTGGCGTTTTAACAACGATTCAGCCAAATCGCCGAGCGTGCCACCACCCGCCCCAATCACCCCCAGAATAATTGCTTGAACGAGGGTTAATGGCATACCTAAGAGTGCCACAATCCCAATTCCGGCAGCAATTGAGGCGATTGTACCGCCCACAAAGCCTTCCCAAGTTTTTTTGGGGCTAAGCACTGGAGCCAGCTTATGTTTACCAAAGGTGCGGCCTGCAAAATAGGCTCCAGTATCTGAGGCCCAAGTCACGGCGAAGGTGGCATAGATCCAAGCAGCACCCGTTTCAATATTGAGCGAGCTGAGCGGGCCGCCACTGAGGGTTGGGCTGGTTGCAGCACGCAGCAAAACAAAATGGCTAAGCATTGCGCCAGCATAAATTGCGCTGCCCAAACTGGCTGCCCAAGCATCAAGAGCGCCTGTGCGTTCCCGCCGACTAATTTCATAGATCAAACTAGCCATCGCGCCCAAGGTCACGACGGCTCCGGTTAAATTAACGTTGGTTTGTGGTTGAGCTACTGCCGCAGCCACAAAGGCCAAACCAAGGCCAATCGCTAATGGCAAACGTGGATGATAGCCACCAACTCGCAAAATCCGCTGAATTTCATAGATGCCGATCACGACTGCGACGGCAATTAGGCCCGTTGTCCACCAACCGCCCAACCACACAATGATCAATACGACTGGAGCTAATACCAAAGCGCTTGCAATTCGCGTGCCCAACGTGGCCTCCTCTATGGGTTTATAGGCTGAGAACGTTGGTTAGCATACCACGAATTAACGTCCCCAAAAATGCAACACAATATCTTGATCGAAGGTTTTTTGGCCATAATCATGCAATATTCGCAAGATTTGTGCCCGATGATCGGTTGCATGATTGGCAAGTTGGACTAAAACCTGCCAGTGGGCCAAATTCATGCCTGGCAATACGTCGGCCAATTGCTCATCGCTCAATTGATCGACATAGGTGGTTACTTGGCTGCGCATCTGATTAAACACGTCGCGCACGCTGGCAATCGTTGGATATTCCAGCGGATCAAGATGTTTTGGCCGCTCACCTGTTTGCAAACCTGTAAGCCATGCTCGTTCGACGCTGGCGATATGCACCAAATGATTGCGCAACGAACCCTGCGAATAGGGGTAATCAGCGCAAAATTGTTCGTCACTCAAGCCCTCAATACTACTCCAAATCCGTTGATCAAAATCGGCGTTGTAAGCCAATAAGCCTTTGATAACCGTCAATGCTTGCATCACCCACCTCAACCTAAAATCAATTGCTTAGCATCATAGCTTAATCGTTGTATTTTGTGAACAGATGTGCGCAATTAGTTTATTTTTCAGGCTCTGCTTAAAATGGAATTCGCAAAAGCTCTCGCATATGGCTGCTTACCCAAAATCGTCCTTTAGGGGGTGCAGGGGGATGAAAACACCCTGCGTTCCCCGCCTTGAGGCGGGGCGGAGGGGTGGTGATCATCATAATCTAGACAGGCGTTAACGTTGGCCTATGCCCTAAGAAAGCATCATTCATTGGGCTGATGGAAACGTTCTCGGAACGATTATAATGCGCATATTGGCATATCATGGTTTTTGCAAGCAAAGCTAGGCAGGTTATGGAGCAGCAGGACATCAACGCCAACGTGCGGCATAATGTGGTCGTGAATGTGGCCGATGGGGCATTTTTTGGGGCGGCCACGGGCATCGCCTCGTTTGTGACGGTTATTCCGCTATTTATGCATACCTTGACCGATTCGGCCACCTTGATTGGCTTGGTTTCGGCAATTCACTCGGTTGGTTGGCAGTTACCCCAATTATTAACTGCTCGGCGCGTTGCTTCGTTGCGGCGTTACAAACCCATGGTGCTGCTCATGACGATCAACGAGCGCTTGCCCTTTTTTGGTTTAGCCTTGATTGCCTGGTTTGCTGCTGATTTAGGCCGCGAATTAGCCTTGTGGCTGGCCTATATTTTGTTGATTTGGCAGGGCTTGGGCGGTGGCGTAACCGCGACCGCTTGGCAAACCATGATCGGCAAAATTATGCCGCATCGCTGGCGTGGTACGTTCTTTGGGGTGCAATCAGCCGCTGCCAATTTGCTCGCCAGCGTTGGGGCGGTCGCTGCTGGGGTTATTTTGGATAAATTACCCTCGCCGCTTGATTTCGTGGTCTGTTTTGGGGTTTCAGGTGTGGCGATGTTTATTTCGTGGTCGTTTTTGGCTTGGACTAAAGAACCAAGCCGCGAGCCAGAACATACCCATGGCAGCCAACGTGATTTTTGGGCCAGCATCGCCAATATTCTCAAGCGCGATCGTAATTTTCGCTGGTTTTTGGCCTCGCGGATTATCTCGCAGCTTGGCTTGATGGCGACGGCATTTTTCACAGTATATGCAGTGCAACGCTTCGGGCTTGATGATCAGACTGCTGGCATTATGACCGCGCTCTATTTAATCATCCAAACGGTTGCCAACCCAATCATGGGCTGGCTTGGCGATCGGATTGGCTATCGGCGGGTAATGGAAGTTGGAGCATTGTTAGCCTTAGTTGCAGGCATGGGTGCGTGGTTAGCACCAGCTTTGGGTTGGTTTTATTTAATTTTTGCGATTGCTGGGGTGGCCAACGTTGCCTTTTGGACGATGGCCATGGCTATGACTTTAGAGTTCGGCAGCCTTGCTGAGCGGCCAAGCTACATTGGTTTAGCCAACACCTTGACTGCTCCAGCAACTTTAGTCGCACCGTTGATTGGCGGTTGGTTGGCTGATTCAGCGGGCTACAATTACACGTTTGCGCTAGCGGCAGCTGGCGGTTTGCTAACGTGGCTGATTCTACGTTTTGCCGTGCGCGATCCCCAATCTGCCCACATGATCGAAGCTCATGCTGAGCCACAGGTAGTTGTGGCTTCGTAAGCACTTTTTATCGTGATCCACGAAGGACACAAAGAACCACAAAGGGAGTAGGCTATTGACTATTGACTTTCCAACCAATCTCCGATAGCTCAAAGCCAATAGCCTACTCCTTATGCTCTATGCTCTATGTGTAATGGTTTATTGGGTTAGCAACGGCCAGCATGCCCTCACCCCCTAGCCCCCTCTCCCGCACGCGAGGCGAGGGGGAACCGCTCCAGGAGTGCTCCCCTCGCCCGCCGCAGTGGGCGAGGGGCTGGGGGTGAGGGAACGAGCACTGGTTGTCAATCCAATGAACCATTATATCTATGCTCTTTGCCCTATGTTCTATGGTTACCCTCGGCGGGCTAGCTCGGTGGCAATTGGCAAGGTTACCCAAAAGGTTGTGCCACGACCAAGCGTGCTAGTGGCCCAAATTCGCCCGCCATGCAATTCGATTAAGGCTTTGGTGATCGACAAGCCTAAGCCTGTACCGCCAATTTTGCGGGTGGTTGAGTTATCGACACGGAAAAAGCGCGTGAACAGCTTAGGCAAATCTTCTTCGGAAATGCCCATGCCTTGGTCGCGCACTGCAATAATCACTGAGCGCTCGTTGGGCAAGGGCGGTGCACCAGGCGGCACTTTGCGCAATTCACGCACAATTAATGCCACTTGGCCACCATTGGGCGAATATTTGATCGCGTTCGAGAGCAAGTTGGTCAAAATCTGACGCACTTTATCTTTATCAGCAAAGATTGGCGGAATGCCCTCGGGAATGTCAATTAACAAACGATGCTTTTCAGACAGCATTTCGTTGAGTTGCTTGGTAATTTCACGAATAATTTGGTGCAGCGACACCACCCAACGATTCAGCTTGATCTGGCCTGCATCCAAACGCGAAAGATTCAACAGATCATCGACCATCTTCGAGAGTTGGTTGGCTTGATCATAGACGGTTTGCACAAACTCTTGACGTTCAATCGGCTTGAATTCACGCGCTAACAGCAACTCGGTATAGCCCAAAATCGAGGTTAGCGGGGTGCGCAATTCATGCGATACCACCGACACAAACTCATTCTTCATCTTGTCGATTTCACGTTCGCGGGTCACATCTTCAATCACCACCAAGCGCCCAGTAATTTGGTGCTGGGCATCTTTAACTGGGGTTGAACGCAACTTTAGATCTTGCAATGGTTCGCTCAAACGCAGGGCTAATTCGAGGGTTTCATCGGGTTGGGCTTGGCATTCAGCAAAAAAATCGGTCAATTCCAAGGGATGCGACAGCCGTTTGAGTAGCAAGGGCAAAATATCCCATGGCAAATACAGCGCAGTTTCATCGGCAGGCTGCTCAATTTGCCAAAGCTGATACCATGCTGGATTGGTGCGCAAAATCCGGCCTTCGCCATCGGTCAAGGCCAAGCCCAGTGGTAAGCTAGCCAAGGTTTGTTGCAATTGCATGCGGGCTTCGAGCAATTCGCTATAACTGGTTGCCCGTTGCAATGGCCGCGCCGCCACATCAGCCAAGGCCTGAATAAAATAAAGATCGCGAGTGCTAAAGATTGGCTCACGATTGGTCGAAAGCACCAGCACCGCCCATGCCTCGCCCTCGACCCGCACCGGCACAACGATTTCGGCCCGCACATCGGGCGTAGAAAGTTGCCATTCGCTATCATGAGCAATATCGGTTAACAAAGCAGCCTTGCCAGTTCGCGCCACCCGCCCCACCACCCCAACATTCCAAGGCCACGACGTTCGTTCGCTAATTCCAGCGGTTGGCGGATAGCCCTGCGAGGCAATCAAGCGATATTCGCCATGCTCACGATCAACCAAATTAATCGCTCCAGCACTGGCTTTGACGCTGTGGATGGCCCGCTGCAAGAGCGTGGTCAACAACGTTGTAACATCGGGGGCAATTTCTAAATCGTGGGTTAATGCCCGTACATCAAGCTGCTGCTCGCTGCTGGTATGATGAATCGGTCGCCCCCAGTGGGCTTCGCCGATCGCGGTGGCCAGCAAGGGCAACAAATTGCTCAATAAGGTGCGTTCGCTAGCGCTAAATGTGCCGTTGCGACGGGCTTCCAACACGCCCCACAAGCGGCCTTCCCACTGAATCGGCAACCCCAAATAGCACTGTATATCGGCTTGCCATTCGCTGGCAACAATCGCGCTGGTAGTAAATGGGCTTGGCGGCAAGGCTGGAGCAGTGTGTTGATCGATCACGACTGGTTGTCGCCGCCGCACCACCTGCATCATACGGGTGTTATCCCAAACGGCGCTGGTGCGATGCAACGGCAAAACCACTTGCGGACGAGCATCAGGCTCGTTTAATAAGGTTAAGCGTAAATCAAGCTGAGGATAGCTATCCGCCAACAGCCCAAAACAATGCTGCATGCGCTGTTCAAAAGGTGTGGTTGCAAGCAAGGTTTGGGCTAGGCTACTAAATAAAGCAAGCGTTGACATAGAATCCTCAAGGCTGTAATCTGACTCAGATTTTAGTGGGCGTGCGGAATTTGGTGACCCTGCTCGAATAGTTCGCTGGCGGCCAAGGCAGCGCCGATAATTCCAGCATTATTTTGCAGTGTGGCTGGAACCAAGGGTGCTTTGGTTTGCAAATACTGGCCAAATTTATCAAAGCGCTTGCTAACACCACCGCCCATAATCAACAAATCGGGCGAAAAGAGCGCTTCGATGCGAGCTAAAACCTCGTTGACCTTCTCGGCCCATTTCGGCCAATCCCAGCCTTTTTCCTCGCGCACCCGATCCGAAGCGCGATGTTCAGCATCTTTGCCGCGAATTTCCAAGTGGCCCAGCTCGGTATTTGGCACCAACAAGCCTTGGACGAATAAGGCGCTGCCAATGCCAGTGCCAAAGGTCAGCATCATCACCACACCGTTATGTTCCTTGCCCGCGCCATATTTCATTTCGGCCAAGCCCGCCGCATCGGCATCGTTGAGCATATGAAACGGGCAGCCAGTCGCTTGCTCAAACAATTGATCAGCATTTGCGCCAATCCAGGTTTGATCGACATTGGCGGCGCTGAGGGTATAGCCATTTTTGACGATTGCCGGAAAGGTACAGCCAATTGGGCCATGCCAATTTAATTGCTGCACTAATTGCTGAACAGTTTGTGCAACTGCCTCGGGGGTTGCTGGTTGGGGCGTGCTAATTCGCAGGCGCTCGCCAATCATCGTGCCTTGCACGACATCGACCAGCGCCCCTTTGATGCCTGAACCACCAATATCAATGCCCAAAATTGCCATTGCCCTACCTCACTACTAGCCATGAATTGCTCTATTGTACTACGCTTGCAGCGCAATATCTGCCATGGTGGATTACCAAACGCCAACAATTGGTATTAGGGGCTAGGATGAAAATCAAAAGGCAGAAGGCAAAAAAATAAAAGTAGGCTAGCGGGGGTTGATGTTAACTCAGAGGCGCAGAGAGAGGCTGATGGCTATAGGCTAGCGGAACAATTATTGAAATTTCACAATTGAGCAATCCAAAAGCCAATAGCCTATAGCCACATTAGTGTCCTTCGTATCCTTCGTGGATTAATATTGAACACAGAAGCATAACCAAACAGTGTTTATGCTTAATGGCTCATACTTTTTGTAAAGATGTCCATTCTAACCAGCGTTGCAGGTAATCCATCCCAAATTGCAGCGCCTCATCCAGTGAATCAAATGATCTACGAAAATCATTTGGGCCAAAATATGGAATATTGTAAGCTCTAGTAATAAACCATATCCCATCTTCTTGATCAATTTCGAGATCCGTAGTTATAGAAAAGTTTTGTCCTCTAATCCCCCATTTAGGTGGACACAGAATTTTTGATTCTTCATCAGCAGTAAGTTTACGCATAAAGGAATATCTGTATTTTCTTTCTTCGAATGCTACTGACTTTACCCATAAAAATCCATGTTCTTCGAGCTTATCGGTAATATATTCATCAATATTCATAGAGATAACTTTGCTTCCTTCAGAAAATCACGTATAATACGAAATCCATGTATTTGTTCTTCATCAGAATATCTATCCCAAAAACACAATACTCCCATATGAATGATAATCCGATTAATACCAAGATTTTCCTGATAATTTCTAGCCCTAATAAGTTCAAATAAAATCTGTAACCGCCTTACAATTATTTCATCTAAATATGGTTCTTCTGTCTTCCAAATCGCATTTGAAATATAATAGCATGCATATTGATCTTGTTTATGATTAAATGCCCAGTCATCATAGAAATACATCTTGCCAAATGTATCTTGTCTTAGACCTGTTTCACACCCATAACGATCACAGTCCATAATCGACGTAAGTGTTGCTGTTGAACTAGTTTCCTCTACTGATATATCTAATATCGATGATACAATTGATATGTTCTCCATATGAATAAAGATATTCTTAATCACATCAATAAATGTATTTTTATTATATCTTGGAGGAATTAAGCAAATATTTATCATTGTGATATCACCAATCTGCTCCCTAGGTTGATTTATAGTTCAAAGCCAAACCAACAATGAATCGTTGGCTTCGCTTGTAAATAACAATTCAGCGGATCTTCCCATAATTTAGCGGTTGAAAGACCTCCAGCATTATCATACATCCAAAAACGTCTAGTGGTAATAATGCAATCATGGAAGCAAAGCAAGGAGTTTTTACCTTGACGAATTAATTGAATTGATTGGCGAATATACAGGCCAAACATAATAATTTGGTTGGCCGAATCGGTTTGTTGCACTTCGATCAACGCTGTTGCTTCCCAAGGCCAAAGATCGAGTATTCCCGTCAGGCCCAAGCGATTAAAGGTAAAACGATAGTGGGTTTGATAATCGTCTTCCTCAGGCAAGACTTCTAAACCATCGATCAGATCAATCACATCCCATTTAAGTTCTTGGCCCATCCAGCTTCCTCCCTCTAACCATCACGCTTGAGACAACCCCGACCCATCGCGATCTCAATTTGCTCAATAGTAGCCATAAGCTCGGCTGGCGCTAGCAGCCACTCGCCTATAGCCCGTCGATACAACACCAATAAAATCTGGATTGATGTATCAAATAAGAGTGGGCGTAATGGGTGGTTGGTTGAGTTGTAATAACCGAGCATTGCCTCAATCAAGGCTTTTAATTGGGCTGGTTGATTGAGAATAACATCACCTGCTGAATATGTATAAAAGCCACTGGGCTGACGAAACATTTTTTCAAAGGCTTGAATTTGCGCAAAGAAAAGTTGACCAGCATTAAGTCCAACCTGCCAAAGTAGAATGTTGTCACCTTCTTCGCTCGTTTCAGCTAAAAACCATGGATCATATTCATAAGCCATTCCCATCATCTGCTCCTTGAAATTCCAATTTACACGTTCAGACCTTCACTTTACACCACACTAATCCACAAAGCACTCCATCTGCGGTTGGGGTTTTCAGCCGAAAGCCCAAGCTGATACCAACCTGATAAATTGCTGATTTACAACTGAAAAAGCTATGATATAATCCCCACGCTGTGTTAAATGCTGGAAAATCAGCTTTTAGCACAGTCCTCACGCCACGAAGGCGGGTTGTATCAAGAGAGTCGGTGTGGAATGCCGATGCCGCCGTTGTGGCATCTCTCCCTGAATCGTAGCAGCGTTGCTACCACCAAGTTGCATTCCCAGATGCCCAGTTTTGCATCCACCGCGTACCTCCGGAGGTTTCTGTTGCGACACATTGCCCGTTTCTTGGCGCTTGGTTGTCTGCTCGCCGTGAGCATGACCCCCATCCGAGCGCAGGCGAACCCAACCTTGTGGGCTGCTGCTGCATCAACTGACACCCTCGTTCTTGCTTCTGGTCAACTGACCCTCGCCCCAAATGCGGCCCAAGCGGCTGCGGTTTATGGCTCATACGCCCGTTTTGGAATGTTCGATAGTGCTCCGCAAAGCATCGCTCCCGCCAATCAAGTAACTGTCACATGGGGCGCAACTGTGCCTGCTGCTGCCAGCGTGCGGGTCGATGTGCGTGGCTTCAATGGCCAACGCTGGAGCGATTGGACGCTCGATGTGCAATCGGGCCAAACTGTAGCTTTTACCACGATTGCCCGCCAAATTCAATATCGTTTGGTATTATTGGCGAATGAGGCTGCGCCAGTCGTTGATTTTGTGCAACTTGCGCCCAACACGCTTGCTGAAAGCGCTGCCATTCGCATTATGGAAGATGAGCCGATTGCCCCAACCTACCACATTCGAGCAACCCGCATGGGCTTGGTTGGTGATCGCACGGCCAACGGCCATATCATTCAGCCAAACGATTGGTTTGTTTCATTGCCATCGTTTCGCTCACTCTCATCGCGCGGCGGCGGCGAATACATGGCACGGCTTTCATATCGTGGCAAATCGATTGTTGTGCCAGTTTGGGAAGTTGGGCCATGGAATATTCACGATGATTATTGGAATGTTGAGCGCGAGAAATTTGGCGATTTGCCTGTCGGCTGGCCTCAAGATCATGCGGCCTATTTCGATGGCTACAATGGTGGCTGGGCCGAAAAAGGCCGAGTGCGATTCCCCACCGCTGCTGATGTCGGCGACGGCGCATGGGTTGCCTTGGGCATTCCATTTAACGATGAACAAGAAGAACTCGATATTACCTTCTTGTGGCTAGGCCGCGACCCTGGCGATAACCCCGACCCAATGCCTGTTGGCAGTGTTACGCCTGAGCCAGCCCCGATTGAAGAATTGCCTGCGGGCACGATTCAGGTCGATAATCAAGGCGAGCAATTCAGCCGCTCAGATGTGGTGTGGTATGAATTCTCGTGTGGCAAAAATCGCCATTCGTTCTGGACTTTCTCGACCAACAAGCCTGAAGAAGCAGTCAATAATGCTCGTTGGACGACTCCGCTCGAAGCGGGCGAATATAGCGTAACGGTGTTTGTGCCCTACTGCCCCAACGGTAAGAGCGATACAACTTCGGCGCGTTATGTTGTGCAGCATGCCGATGGCGAAACCCAAGTTGTGGTCAATCAAGCGGAACATGCTGGCAATTGGGTCGAGCTAGGCCGCTATCGCTTTGATGGTACTGGCTCAGTTAGCCTCAGTGATTTGGCCGACGACCGCATGAAAGCTATTTGGTTTGATAGCGTGCGCTGGACAAAATAAGCCTAATCATTAATCGTTACCGACAAAAAAGCAGGGCTTGGACAATAAATCCAAGCCCTGCTTTTTTGGTTAATCAGTTGATCGCTTATGGTTGCGGCGTAGCCAAGAAGTTAATCCCAACCACAGGCATGCGAATTGTGCTGCCAGCAACGGTTGAGGTAACGTTGAAGGAATAGATATTATCAAACTCGCGGGTTCCAGCAGGAGTTTCAGCTTCGGTTACATTATTGCCAGAATCAACCACCAAGTAGACTTTCCAAGTACCAGTTTGATTGAACAGCGATTGCCACACGACTAATGGACAATCGACGGTTGCGGCAGGGCAGGTTCTGCGCCAAAGCGTATTATCAGCAAAGCCATCGAGCGTAAAAGTTCCGTCCTGTGGCAAGTTTGCCCGATTAACCTCAGTGAAGACCACGCCGTATGGATAAATCCCCTCAGCGTTGCGGCTTGGTGGCACATCAGCCGAGCCAGGCGGCAAGAGGTACATATCCACATAAAAAGTACCAGACATCTCAAGATCAGCATCGAGCACATTCTCGGTATCACCTGAGCCGGGCTTAATTCCATTTTTCAAGGTTGTGCTAAATGCACTAATGCCTGCAGGGGTAACCGTAGACATTGTAGCGTTATCAACATACAAATTTGGGTGACCATCGACTTTATATTTGATTCGCACATGGCGCAAAATCGGGGTGGCTTTTGGCAAAGAAGGGTCTTGGGTCGTCATCAACGCCTGATATTGGAACCATTGGCCTTGAATGACCGGGGAACCAGCTGCCGTATTTTGGCCATTAACTGAGTATTTATCAGTACTGGGTGAACCATCGGCAGTTTGCCATTGGGCCGACTCTAAACCTGCGCGGGTTGTGGCCAGCCGATATTGCATTTGAATATCGGTATTAATTGGGTCTTCGGGCGGCACTGATTCAATCGTTGCATCCCAGATCAGTTGCTCAATAATTGCAGGTGCCCGTAATTGAACCGGCGGTGAGCGGTAGATCCCAGGCGAAGGATAGCCACCAGAATTAAAATCGAAGTCGTCGGCAGTCCCAACCTTACCAAAAATTACGTCATTCTGATAGGTTGTTCCAAGCCGAATGCCCCCATACATATAGGCGACTGGGCGATTTTCAATCCGAATCAACTCAAGCCCATGCGAAGCTCTGGCTTCATCGGCTTCAAGGGCATTTTCCGAAACTCGGAAATTGCTCTGACCAAAGACTGGTAAGCTAAAGCCATTCACATTAATGTAGGACGTATAGATCCGATTGGTTGGATTACCAATCGTGCCTTGGCGACCGCCAACCACATAGATTTTTTGGTTAACCCCAATGACCCGTGGGCCTGAAAGCGGCTCGGGCAAAACATAGCGCTGCGATTCCCAAGTAAGCATACCTGTGTTGCGATCGAGCCGACCAAGGAATGCTTGGGCCGAGCCTTCACGAGTAATCGAACAGCCGTTGGCTTGGTCACCGCTGCCCAATTCGAAGGTTCCACCAACAACCAACAAGGCGCGATAGGTGCTAGTATTGGTTTGGGTGATACTTTCAGTTGTAACTGCATCAAAGTTGGTGGCATCCATGGTATGCAAGCCAACTTTATCATCACAGCCACTGGTAGGGGTAAACATATCGGGCGTAATTGGTAGGTCGGGCATCGATTGCCATGGCCCAAGCACCCCATTTGGCCCCACCAAGGTCCGGCGAACCGTGCGACGAGCAAAAACTGGAGCAAATAAAATTGAGGTATCGCGGGTTCGGCCACCAATCAGGTAAATATAGGTCTGACCAGTATCAGTGGTATAGGCAGTTGCTGTTGTATTAATCAATTTTTCGCCAACGGTCAGGGCTTGGGTTTGCCATGCGCCTAAATTACCGTTAGCATCAATCACGCTTGAGTAAATCGTATCAACATATTGGCTATCCAGATCCGATGCGTTTTGACCACCGAAGGTATAAATAATCCCTCGATTTGGGTCGCTGGTGTGGGTGATGGCCACGGTACTCATCCGGGCTAGAGCCAGCGGCAAGGTTTGGGAGCTTTGTGTCCAAGGGGTTGTTTCACCGCCAAGGCTCAAAACCGATGTTTGGCAAACATCTGAAACTGGGGCAAGCACCCCTGCCGAAGAAGCAATGCCACCAATGGTATAGAGATGATTTTTAAAGCTGGCAGTTCCCATATCAGCCAAGCGGCGGCAGATTGTATTATTGGCATCAGTCCATTGTGCCAATGCGCCTTGGGGAATCAGCTGAACCCCACCATAGGAAACCCCACCAATTACTTGATCCTGTTGGGTTAGACCGGTCAAGCCAAAATAGCCGCTCGCAAAATCACCAGCATTCAGCGAAATGGTGGCATTCAGTGAGATTGCCGAAACCGAAGAAACTAAAGTAACCACAAGGGTAACAATAATGAGAAATGAGGATAGTACTCGTTTGCGCTGCCTATTGCGAACCATAGTAAACTCCTTACTATTGAATACGCACAGCCATTGGCTGTGCGTATTCCATGACCTCTCGATAATTGTACTAGAACTTAGCTTATTCTGGGCAGAGTCCCTTGAACGCTTCGTTCTCAGCGATGATCAAGGTATATTTGCCCAAGTCAATCATGCCTTCAGCATCTTCAGGAATACTGAATGGAATCGCATTGCGGTACACAATATCCTCTGGTGCTTGCAAGCGATTGTACAATTGTGGCAAGTAGGTTGTGCCTGCTAAGCGTGGGTCACGGGTAGAGTTATACATGTTTGGATCAAGCGTTTCGCCTGCACCCAAGGGGAATTCACTCCAAGCCGTTACCCTGCGCTCAGCAATAAAGCTATAGTTGCCTGGCTCTGGTACTCTAAAGATTAAGCTACCAGTAGTTGAAGCCTGCATATTGCCCATCCCAGCGACGACTGCGCCAGTGCTATCGCGAACAGTAATCTTGGCCGAGGCTGCTGGAATCAGTGCATCACGCTCATAACATGGTTGGGCCAAACTCTCAAGAATCGCGGTAAGCGCATAGTTGAGCGAATTTGGGTCTTTGGCATAGAATGCGCCACCAGATGAAGCAATCCGATCAATCCGTAAGTCTGAAAGACCATAGGTTTGTTGGTCGCCCACTAAGATTGCCACGATGCTAATTGGCCGCTTCGGTGAAACCCGATTACGTGCGCGATCAGAGACTTCGATCAACGAGGCAATTGGTGCCTTGGCATAGCCACTCCCGCTGCCTTCGCCATTCCATGGACAGTTGGCCTGCACATCAGGCAAGTCGGTGATTGGGTAACCACTTCCGCCAGGGGTCAATGGGTTATTTCGGCTTGGGTCGTTCGGTGCTTTACAATATTTATACGAACTGCCACTAATCGTCGTATGTTTTCTGGTTTGGCTATTTTGTTGACCAATTTGTGGGCCTTCGTACAACACGTTGGTCAAACCGTCGGTCAACATCATCATAACCAGCTTGATTGGGCGACCAAAACGATCTTTACGTGAATCCGCACCCACATTGTCGAAGTAGCGAATACCTTCATTCAAGCCAGCCGCGCCAGCCGTACTACCATCCATGTTGCCAGAGCTGATCCAGTTGATAAAGGTAGTCATTTTGGTTTTCATCGCTGTAGTACGAGTGCCGATACTGCCTATATCACTGCCAGATGGTGAATTGACAAAACCAAATGAAGGGCTATCAGTTCGAGCACCGCCACTGAACCGCACAACTGCAATCCGGTTATCGCCACCTTTACCAAACAGTTCTTCGCCAGGGAATAAGGCTGCATTGTTCATGGGTGTGCCTTCTGGGGCATTCCAAACATCGAGCATCTTATACGAGAACTTGCGCAAGAACTCTTTGACCAGATACCAGCGAGCGTTTGCATTGGTGCCACAAGTGTTCTGGTTGTTCCAGCACCAGCGCATCGAACCAGAAACGTCAACCACCAACGAAATATCATAGCTAGTTGTGGTAATACTTGGCAGATACCAAATCAACTTTTGATCAAGGGTTACCTTAACTTCAGGTGGTGTTGGTGGTAGGGGTACGTCAACACATGGACAGTTAGAATTCGAGTCAACATAGCGAAATTGAATGGTCGTTCCACTGACATGTGTCAAGATAACCCGCACAAAGCCACCTGATCGGAAGCTAGCATATTTAGGGGTTGTACCTGTATAGCTAAGTTTGCTAAAGGTTGGCAACAAAATTGGCTTACCACTCTTCAGCGCAGTCATCAACGAGCTTAAGGTTGCCGAACCTGGCGTTAGTACACTATCCGAAACTTTGATCCAGTCCTCATTGTTGATGATTCCATTATTGCTGGTATTGCTATAGCCAGCTGGAGGAGTGGTTTCGGTCAAACCTTTGATCAAATCACCGCTACCGCCCAAGGATTCCTTCAAGCGATTATCGGCATTGCTACCAGCTGTCCATTCAGCCCAAACGAAGTAGTTCTTTTCATCGATAGCATTGGTGATTTTGTTTTTTGTCCAAGTCAGGGTAACGCTTTCACCTGGCAACGTCCCCAGCATCTTATCGGTTGAGACCGCGATTGGGAAGACATAGGTCGCACATTGACACCAAGTTGCTTTATTATCGGCTGAAACTTCGAGGGTATCCACGCCTAAAGCTTGGGCAAAAATTGTGTTGCGAGCCGAGCGAACTTCCACCCGAATCCCATTGAATTCACTGGGAACACTACCGCTGAACGTTCCAACTGGATATTCAACCCGTGAGCCACGTTGGGTATAGAAGGCTCGATAGTAATTTACGGTTGGGTCGAGGTTTGGCCAATCACCAACGATTGGTTGGGCATTGGTGATACCATTCGCAGCCAAAGCTGCCTCAATTGCAGCCACAACGGCGTTATCGTTGCCATCGACACCCAATGTTTCCAAACCACTGATGGTAGCAGCAGTTGAAGCTGCTTGTTGTTGGCGTTGGCGACTAAACGCCTCACCTGTATCAATGGCTAGTGCAGCGAAACCAATCAAGACGAAGAACAAAATAGCAGAGAATACTAATGATTGTCCTGCGACTGGTTGGGCTACACGTCGCATCATGCGACTTAAGTTCATAGCCAATCCTCCGTAAAAATAAAGCTCAATACCACCATCGTGATAGATATTAACTAGGGTAAGGTATGTTGTTGAACTGCGGTTAGTTCAATCCATTGGGCACCCAATAACGATGCAAATGAGAAGAATGGTTTATAGCGATAGCGAACGCTAACGCGAATATCGCAAAATTGGCGCATCATCGTTGCGGGGTTAGCACAATCAACCGGAACACTATTTGGAACTGGACTTTTGACAAAGGCAATTGTAATTCGATCTGCTTGAACACTGGCTGGATCGGCTGCCCCATTGTTATCAAGATCAAATAGGTTGACAAAGCGTGCGCCTGTACCATCCGATGGCGCACCACTTTCGTAGCGGAGGCGGTCGCGAATTTCTTGGGTATTGATAGTTCCATCACTTCTCAGTGGGAACAATGCCCCATACGAAACGGCCTCGTAAGCTGCACCCTTCAAGCCCTGATGGGCAAAAAAGGCTAAACCAAGATCAATAATTGCTGAAAGAAAAAAGAATAAAACTGTTACGGTTAGCGCAAACTCAACCAAGGCTTGGCCTGCCTTTTTGCGCTTGTGTTTAAGCTTGAGCATGGTCAGATACCTCATTGATTAGCGGCAAACCGAGAGTGGGTCAATACTCGAAAAATCGTAGCGGACAATCGTGCGGCGCGAGGTTGCGTCAATGATCCGCCCAGTTAGGAACAAATCGCCAACCGGGGTAAGTGGTTGATATTCATACTCAACCTGCACCTGCATAATATTGCCAGCTTTACGATAGATTGTTGGGTTAGCCGAATCAACAACTTCGGCAGTATCATTGGCTGTACGCTTATATCCCATCTTAACATCAGATGGTTGGATACCAATAGTGGTGCGTAAGGCGGCTGCCCGAATCAAGCGTACACAATCGTCGTCTGCTGTATCATAGCCAATTTCAGAAAGTGCCCGCACTGGTGGCCCTGATGAAGCCTGTTCAGCTCCACGGCGGGCAGCATAGTTGGCCTGCGACCAGGAATAAACAAAAAAGCCCATTTCAATTGATGCGAATAAGAACGTCATAATAAGGGGAAAAACCAAGGCAAACTCAACAAGGGCTTGCCCTCGCGATTTTCGTTTCATACGTACCTCCCGTGTTGGTTATGCGCATACGTTCCACGTTTGGAGCTTATGGTCAGTATACACACGTCAATGTCGATTAGCCTATAGTGCGATAGTACCAATTTTTGTTTAAGAATTAGCCTACGCTATTATTGATCAATCTGCCAGACTATGCCACTCCATTGAATGCCAAGGCTGCGGGCATCGTTGGGCGGGCTGGGATATTCGGCGGCATAATCGTTAGGTGACCACGTTCGACTGAGGCTCAGTTGTAGCAACCAATCGTGCTCGGGCAAGGCGGGGATTTGCCAAGTTAAGACGGTTGGTTCGCTACTGCTCAGGTGTTGGCAACCTAATGGTTGGCTGATTGGCTGCTTGATCAGATAGCTGGCACTTAAACAAAGCTCAACTGATTGGTTTACGAGTGATGGTGGTACTAACCCTAATCCTACACTAAAGCTTAAGTTTGAGCTAGTAGCAACCGCAGGCATACTCCAATTGGCATTACCAGCCGTCCATGCATAGCGTTGACCAGTTTTGAGGTTGGTTTCGACTGGGTTGATTCCGCTATGCTGCCAACGATAATCGTCAATCGCAATGATTTGCTGGCCAGTCATTGGCGTACTATCAGCCACAAGCCGATAGATCCGATAGGTGAAACGGATATCACCCGCAGTAAAAGGTTTTTGGAGTTGCAGCTGTTGCCATTCTTTTAATGGTAAATCAAATAGCTCAACATTCTCGTAGCGAAAGCCTGGCAAGTTGAGCATGCCACCGCGTGAGCCAAGCATCAAATAGACTGGGCGACCTTGGGCTTGCCAATTACGCACTTGTTGGGCTAACAAATCACGATAGGGCGTGGGATCATCGCTGTAGGCCACCAAATAATCACGATCGAATAAATAGTGCATTGGCGTAGCAATATTGGTCGAGGAATCACGGTCGCCGCCACGCATGAGCACAATTGCATTTGGCTCAGTTTGGTTGGCAAGCTCGGTCAGCGCAGCTAACGCACCTTTATATTCAACATGGGCAATCGTGCGCCAGCCAGTTGCCGCGAAAAATAGCAGCATCGCAGTTGCCGCCAAGCCACTTGTCGCCCGCCAAAGCCAGCGCGATTGAATCAAACCCTTGGATAAGAGCCACGCCATCCCCAATGTGAGCATTGGCACTGCACCTGGAATAAAGCGCCGCGCAATATAAATGTAGGTTTGATCAGCAGTGCCATACGAATCATTGACGCTAAACGCGCCATACAAAATGCCCAAAAGCAAAATCAGCCACGAACTGCGATTCATGTCGCGCCAAATCCAAAGCGCCAAGCCCACGATCCCCAAGCCAATGCCCAAGGGCGAAAAATACCAACCCAGCCGCACCATGTTGCCATAGGCGATTGCCGTTTGGCGCGGCTTGATTTCGGGAATCGGCAAAATCCCACCGATATAGCTATTCCAAGTGCTGGCATTCTCAATCGGATGCAGGAGTGCCGCACTTGAAAGATGCTGTGGCCGAATAAAATAGGCGTAGCCCGCCAGCAATACCAAGCCCACGGCCACACTACCAAGCAACCAGTGTTGCCAACGTTGGGTTTGCGCTTCAACCCAATTCAGCAAACGCGGAAAGCGCCATAAAGCCCAAAGCGCTAATAAACCAAGCAGAACGATGCCCAATTCAAGCACTAAACGACTGTTGCTCTCTAAAATCCAAGCTTTAGAGTTGTTGCCGCGAATGTCTTGCAACAATGGTGGGTAGAAGGGGTGCACCAAACGCGAGATAATTGCAAAATCTTGGAACTTCCCCCAAGTATTGTTCATGAAATAGAGCCAGCCAATCGTGCTGATATGAATGGCAGCATGAATCATCATCGTGCCAAAGCCGAGCACCATGGCGGTTTCGCCCATGCGCCAGCGACGGCGAATCAGGGCGGCTACCAAATACAAGACAATTGGAAAAACCCCAAAGTAAAATTCGAGCCGCATCAGCGCCAGTTGACCAATTGCCAAGCCACATAACGCGCCATACCATACACTACGGCGGGTGCTGCGCTGCGCTGGCGCGATTTGGCTGTAGGCTGCCCACATGGCCAAGCCACCCCAAACTGTCCACTGCGCTCCAGCTTCAGCAGTCGAGTAGCGGCTAAACCAAATTTGCAAGCTGTTGAGACTGATTAGGGCCAAGGCCAACACCCCCATCCAAGCGCTGGCCTTGCCCTGCACGACTCGCCGCCCAACCATGGCCACACTCCAAGCCCCCAGCCAGCCCAAATAGCCCGTCGCCAGCAAGCCGCCATACAAACCAAATAAACTCGTCCAGATCGCGATCCAGGTCGGATAGAGGTGAAAGTTATTGGGGTAGGAATTGCCCGCAGCCGCCGATTCCTCGGTCATAAAAAAGCTAGGCTGATGAAAACGGGTGCTCAAAAAACGCTCAGGATCTTGTTTGCCAAGCAGATTACTATAGGCTTGTTTGGCTGGCTCGGAGAGATTGCGGTCGCTGTCGTTCATTGCTCGCACAATCTCGGCAACCAAAACTTCATCCTGCACAATGCTGCCAGTGCGCTCAATCGCAAAACCAGTGATCGTATACACCCCAGCATCACGCCCGCCCAAGACGGTTTCGAACGGACGAGCTACGATTGCCGCAAAAATGACCAAGCCAATGATAAACAGCCAACGCTCCCAAGCTGGGCGAGCTTCGGTTGTTTCGAGTGGAGCCAAGCCAAATTTGTGGCCCAGCCACCAGCCTAGGCCACAAAAAAGCGCAGTGCCAAGCATCAAATGCAGCAAACTAAACCAGCCAAGGCTTGCTAACACCAAGCCCCACCAGCCTGTCCAAAGCGCACTCACCGTCATGCGCTCAAACTGACGATCAAGCCAATCGCTGCTGCGATGACCAAAACGCCCCCAAACGAGGCCAGGCCCATAAAGCAATACTGGGGCTAAAAGCAAACCAAGAATCAACTGCATAACACTTCCTTCGCAACGCTCGGGCTACATGGTTGAGCAAATAGCAGCGATTATACTTGATTCTGTCGATTGAAGAGATTCAAAAGCCCAGCGCAACCACTGGGCTTAGCGTTAATTATGGTCTAGGTACTGGCGGTGCTGTTGGTAGTGGCACTGGTGTATCGGTTGGTAGTGGC
The DNA here is from genome assembly GCF_039545135.1 of Herpetosiphon gulosus. Classification (NCBI taxonomy): domain Bacteria; kingdom Bacillati; phylum Chloroflexota; class Chloroflexia; order Herpetosiphonales; family Herpetosiphonaceae; genus Herpetosiphon; species Herpetosiphon gulosus. The sequence goes on from NZ_BAABRU010000002.1 coordinate 26,551, forward strand.
ACTGGTGTATTGCTTGGTGGTGGCACTGGTGTATTGCTTGGTAACGGTGGCGGAGGAGTAGTTGGTTGTGGTAAATTGGTTGGTTGTTCTTTGGGCTTAGGGCAGCCATTGCGTGATGGGTCACCTGGCTCACGTGGGCAAGCATCACGATCGTCGGGAATCGTATCGCCATCAGTATCAACAACGACAGATGGATTAGTTGGTTGGTCCACAGGCGGATTGGTTGGCTGCGCCACAGGCGGATTGGTTGGCTGCGCCACAGGCGGATTAGTTGGTTGGACTTCTGGTGGATTGGTCGGCACAGGGCGATTAGTCGCCGCTGGACGGGCGGTTGCTGGGCGATTGGTCGCTGCTGGCCGAGCCGTTGCTGGTAGATTAGCATTGGTTGGCTGAGCTGAGCCGCTGGTTGCGGTGCTTGCTAGGGTTGGTTCGCTGGTCGCGGTAGCTTGATCATCAGCAACTGTTGTTGGCTCGCTCGTTGCCGCGCTCAAGGTGAAAGTTGGCTCGGCCACCACCGCCAGCGCCGTATTGGTTGGGGCGCTTTGGCTAGGCTGAGCCATCAGCGTGGCAGTGATGCGATCTGAAGCGATAGTCAATTGCCCATCGCGGTTAAGCCACCAACCACCACCCGCACCACCAAGCAGCACGATCAGCAAAAGCGGCCAAAAGCGTTTATAGTTGGGCATTGGCTGCGATTTGGGCATTGCCTCAGCGCTTGCTTGAGCTGGATAGCTGCTATTTGGCTTGATTATACTTGGGCTGGGTTGACTAACTTCGCGACTGGTTGGCTGTTTCGCTGGCCCAGTAATCGCCCTTGAACTAATCGTCGCTGGCAAAATCTTGGTTTGGGCATTATTGACTGGCGCATAGGGTTGAGCTAAGGCGAGCCGAAATTCTTCAGCCGAAGCAAACCGCTCGTCGGCATCAATCTCCAACGAACGCATAATCGCCTGATTGACATGATCAGGAATTGATGGGTTGAAACTTTGGGGGGCAATAATTGGGTCGGGCTTGCGTTTTGCCATCGCCAACGTTCGCGCCAACGCATCAGCGGTTTTGCCATCACCATCAGCTGGGGTGCGCCCAGTTAATAAATGATATAAGGTTGCGCCCAACGAATATAAATCGCTGCGCGGATCAGTGCCTGCTTGATTAATTTGTTCAGGCGGCGCATAGGTCAAGGTATAGCCATGAACACTATGCATAGCACTGCGCATATTGGTAAAAATTTCAGCCTTGGCTAAGCCAAAATCCAGCAGCTTTAATTCACCGCGTGAGGTAATTTTGATGTTCGCAGGCTTAATATCACGATGGATGATCGGCTGACGATAGAAGGTATGCAGGTAGGTCAAGACACTTAATAGTTGATCAGCCCAAGCGAGCACATGCTCAACTGGTAGCGGGCCACCCTGCCGTTCGAGGATGGTGCTCAAATCCGAGCCATCGATCAAATCCATCACCAAAAATTGGCTATCATTGGTTGTAAAATGCAAATAAACTTTTGGCAAACTTGGATGGTGCAAGTTTGCCAAAAGACTGGCTTCATGCCCAAAGGCTTTAATCGCATGCTCGCCCTCAAGGTGCAAATGTTTGAGCGCCACCATTTTGCGCAACTTAATATCGTAAGCAGCATAGACGGCTCCCCCGCCACCATGACCAATCCGCTCACGAATTTCATAGGTATCATGGAGAATCATACCATTTGGAAACATAGCCTTCCTCGTCGGATTCAATCGTTATGATGGTTGCTCAGGCGGTAGCATTGATCTGGTTGAAGCTATTTAGATACTACGCGCCCGATTATACTCTATTTGCTTAGCTGTAATGGTTCATTGGGTTGGCAACCAGTGCTCGTTCCCTCACCCCCAGCCCCTCTCCCACGGCGGCGGGCGAGGGGAGCACGCCTAGAGCAGTTCCCCCTCGCCTCGCGTGCGGGCGAGGGGGGCCGGGGGTGAGGGCATGTTGGCCGTTGTTAACGCGATAAACCATTACAGCCTAGCTACTATGGACTTAGCGCAATGGGCCTTGCTATTGAGTTTAAATTATTTGTCGATCTTCGGTGTTGGCGTAAATCGATCTGTGATTGGACGCGGTGTATTGGTTGGCACTTCATCATTAGGCTTTACAGTCGGTTGTGCTGTTGGCTGTGGCGTATTGGTTGGTCGCTCAGTTGGTGAAGCAACTGGTTTCGGGCAGCCATTGCGCGAAGGGTCACCAGACTCATTCGGGCAAGCATCACGATCATCAGGAATTGTATCGCCATCACTATCGGCAATGACTGGTGGTGCGGTTGGCTCGACCACTGGGCAGCCATTATTCGACCCTGCCACATCAGGACAGGGATCATTGGGATCAACCACGCCATCGCCATCGCGATCGGGCACTGCGGTAGGCGCAGGGCAGCCATTATTCGACCCTGCCACATCAGGACAGGGATCATTGGCATCAGCCACGCCATCGCCATCACGGTCGGGAGGAGGAGGATTGGTCGGCTGAGCCGCTGGCCGTTGGGTCGGTTGGGCCACTGGTCGCGCAGTAGCAGGCCGTTCCGTTGGCTGCGCGACCACAGCAGTTGGCGTGACACTTGGTTCGACCAAGGTCGGAGTAGCTTGGCCGAGGGTAATGGTTGGTTGGTTGGCACTCTGGCCAGCAGTCGCACTAGGCTGTTCAGCAGATTCTGAATTAACAATAAGAGCAGGTTGGGAATTAGCTTGAGGATCATCTGCTTGAGCACTATTGGGCTGGACTTTAACCCACCACCAGCTACCACCAACTAAACCAATTAACAACACAAGCATCAGCGAACTCCAGCGTTTGAGGAGGGTCGTTGCAGGAGTGGCTTGGGCTGGCTTGGTCAATCCCAAGGGTTGGCTGATCGCGGCTGTACTGATGCCGACACTCTGGCTATTAGCGTGGTTGGTGGTAACCGCTTTAATTGGGGTGGTAATCGCTTTGCTCATCGTACCAAGCAAGCTTTTCAGCGAGCCGCTGGTTGAGCTTTGGCTAGGTTGTTTGAGCGCTTGGCGAAATTCGGCGGCACTGGCAAAGCGTTCTTCTTTTTTAAGCGCCATTGCCCGCATAATTGCCTGACTAATTGGCTCAGGAATTGCTGGATTGAGCAGCATTGGCGCAACCATTGGGTCGGGCTTGCTCTGAATCACCGCCGCATCGCGGATCAGCGCATCGATGGTTTTATTGTTGCCATCGCTAGGCGGGCGGCCTGTTAATAAATGATAGAGGGTTGCGCCCAAAGCAAAGAGATCGCTGCGTTCGTCGGTGCCAGTTTGGTAAATTTGCTCGGGCGGGGCGTAGGTTTGGGTATAGCCATGAATACTTTTGAGCACACTGTTGACTTGAGTGGACATCGCACTTTTGGCTAAGCCAAAGTCGATCAATTTGAGCTGACCACGGGGGGTAATTTTAATATTGGCTGGTTTAATGTCGCGATGAATAATCGGTGTAGCATGGGCAGTTTGCAGATAGTCAAGTAAATCTAAAAGTTGATCAGCCCAAGCCAAGACCTGTTGTACGTCAAGTGGCCCGTTTTGAGCCTCTAAACGCTGGCTCAGATCGTCACCGTCGATATAATCCATCACCAAAAACTGGCCGAGATCGTGTTCGAAATGGTCGAGCACCCGGGGCAAACAAGGGTGATCAAGGTTGGCAAGCAGTTGGGCTTCGCGTTTGAAGGCCTTGATTGCGGTCAAACCATCAAGTAAGAGGTGTTTAATTGCGACTCGTTTCTGCAAATTCTGGTCAAACGCTTCGTAGACGTTACCGCCGCCACCACCACCAACCTGCTGCTTGATTTCATAATTTTGGTTAAGAATCACTCCCTTGGGAATTTTCATGAAGGCACTCTCAACAAAAATAAGCTAATGGCGCTAGTTTACCATATTTATTTAGCTCGCTGCGCTAGCATCAGGTGTGAGGCAACCATTTTTAAGAATTAGCCAAGTTGACAGCAACAAGGCTTTTGAGTATACTCAGGGAGCTTAACGATGCGGGAATGGCGCAATTGGCAGCGCATCTGTTTCCCAAACAGAAGGTTGCGGGTTCGAACCCCGTTTCCCGCTCCATTACGAAAACACTCCATTGCAATGGGGTGTTTTTTTGTTGCTTGAAAACCCCTACAGCCCACCATCATAGATCTGCAACCATTGTTTACGTGCCAAATAATCGGCCATCGCACGACCTAGGCGCTCCCAAAATGGCTGTTGATGATGGGGCTCAAGCATATGCACCAGTTCACAGAGAACATAGCTCGCTAAAATGAGTGCTAAGCCCTCAATCTAGCCTATTCGTGCTAAAGAACGAGGTATTTTGGCCAAATTCTGCTATGCTAGCAAGACCATAGAGTGGTGATTTATTGGAAGGAATGAACTGTGAGCCAATTTGATGATCAAGAGGCTATCACCGTCGTCAATTTACAAGCACGGATTGCTGCTGGTTGGCAAGAACTACAAACGTTTTTGCAAGGCTTGAGCCACGAACAATTAACTGACCCAACCGATGCCGCCGGCTGGACGATCAAAGATCATGCGATTCACTTGGCGCTGTGGGAAAACAGCTTGCTGGCGTTGCTCAAGGCTGAATCACGGGCTGCAAGTTTTGGGCTTGATGAGGCAGTTTGGCAACAAGGCTACGAGGAAGTTAACCGCATTCTACAACAACGCTATCACGATCTACCCCTTGATCAAGTGTTTACCACCCTCGAAACCAACCACCAAGCCCTGCTAGCGCATATTAGCCAACTGAGCGATAGCGATTTAATGCGGCCTCATCGCGAGTTTCAAGCTGGCTCAACCAACGATGAGCCGATTATTGGCTGGATTGTTGGCAACAGCTTCGAACATTATGCTGAGCATTTACCATGGATGCAGGCAATTCTCGCTAGCTAAGCTAGCCATACCACAGCTATACTTTATTTAGAAGGAATGAACTGTGAGCCAATCTGACCTTCAAACTCCGATGACTGCGCTCGATTTACAAGCGCGGATTGCTGCTGGTTGGCAAGAACTACAAACGTTTTTGCAAGGCTTGAGCCACGCCCAACTCACTGGCCCAAGCGATGCCGCAGGCTGGACGATCAAAGATCATGTGATTCACTTGTCTCTATGGGAAAAAACCATGCTGGCTTTATTGAATTCAGAATCGCGCTGGGCCAGTATCGATATTGACGAAGCAGTTTGGCAACAAGGCTTCGAGGCAGTTAACCGCATTCTACAACAACGCTACCACGATCTACCCCTTGACGACGTTTATGCTACTCTCGAAGCCACCCATGAAGCCCTAGTCGCTCGAATTGTTCAGTTTAGCGATCAGGATTTGTTGCGCCCCCATCGTGAGTTCCAAGCTGGCTCAACCAACGATGCGCCAATTATTGGCTGGATTGTTGGTGATACCTTTGAACATTATGCCGAGCACTTGCCTTGGATGCAGGCAATTCTCGCTAGCTAAATTAGCTATAGGCCACAAACTATAATAGCTTGTGGCCTATAGCTAATTTAGCCAATAAATTCGGCCATTGCGGCGGTGATCGCCTCAGGTTGTTCTAAAATCGACATATGGCTGGCATCAGCGATATAGTGCAATTGGGCGTTGGCAATCAGTTGTTGCATCGCCTCGCTCTTGGCTGGCGGCGTAGACATATCTTCAACCCCAACCACAATCAGGGTTGGCACGCTAATTTGGCTGATCGTGTCGGTCACATCGTCGCGATCAATCACCGGAATGATCGCTTTGTAGAGTGATTCGCGGTCGGCGTTAGTCCAGTAGGCATGCCAATACGCCAGCACTTGGGGGTAGCGCTCGGCCATTTTGGGCGTGTAAAAAACTGCATCCAAGCCTTCTTGCAACGGCTGAATCAAACCATAAGCCAAGTAGCCCTCGGCCATTTGACGATAGCCATCGAGCAATTCGGGGGCATCGCCTGCCGACGAATCGATTAAGGTGAACGAGAGGAACAGTTCGGGGTGTTTGGGGTAGAGCCGCAGGCCAATCATGCCACCCATCGAAACCCCAACCCAGTGCACTTGCTTGATCCCCAGATCGCTCAATAATTGATAGGCATCTGCGCCAAGCCGATACATTGAATAATCGTCGAGTGTACCGCCGCCCTCAGTTTGGCCCTGACCACGCCAATCAATGGCAATACAACGAAAGCCTTTGGCAGCGAAATATTCCATTTGTGGCTCGAAAATCCGCCAATGATACATCAAACCATGGCCGAAGAAAATCACCTGATCGCCACTTCCTCGCTCCTCGTAGTAGTAACGAACGCCGTTGACCAGATGTGAAGCCATAAACACTCCTTGCTCGTTAGATAACACCTGTTGCTATTGTAGGCCAAGTATCAGCTAATTTTCAATCGATCATCAGGGTAATTTCGGCCACCTTCGCTACAATGAGCAGTATCACCCAACCAATTGAGGAGGAACGAACCATGCGACGGATTGCCCAAATCGTCGGGTTGGGGCTATTTTTGGCTGCTTGTGCCACCCAACCTGCGACCCAGCCCACTGCCCAGCCCAGCCCAGCCCTACCTGCTAGCTCATTGCCCGAGCGCCCAACCGCAACCTTGGCCGATTATAGCGCCGAGCCTACAATTAACACTGGCTCAGTTATTTTTGCTGTTCCTGCTGATGGCAGTATTCGCGCCATTAGTTTAGCGGGCCAACACTATCAATTGGCCAATGAAACTCAGCCAAATGCCTACTTACCGTGGTCGGCATCGCCCGATGGCAAGCAACTGGCAATTGTGGTATTCAACGATAATCATCCTAAAATCGAGCAAATCGATTTGGCTGAGTTATGGGTTGTCGATGTTGATGAGCAGAATCCACGCCGCTTGCTCAATCTGCTGCCAGCAACTGCTTCCGATCAAGCACCTGCTTTAGGCCGTAAAAGTGCCTTAATTGACCAAGCTCCAGTGTGGTCGCACGATGGCAAAACCATTATCTTGGCCTCAGCCCACGAACAACAAGTTGATTTGTATGCAGTTGATGTAGCAACTGGCACAGCCCAGCGTTTGACCAACACGCCAGATCTTGAAGTAAATTTGGAATTATCTGCTGATGGCAGCCATTTAGCCTTTGCTTCGGCCAGCAGTTTTGGCACTGGTGGCGGTGCAGGCAATCCAATGGTGCAAATTTATCGCTTTGCTGATGCCAGTTTCACGCCAATTACTGCTGATCCGCTGGCAATGGGATCTCGGGTGGTTGGTTGGCTTGATCACCAACTGATCACCCAATTTAATAGCCAACCCGATGGCCGTGCTAGCTTTATCGTGTTTGATGCCAACACCGGCGCGATTACACCGTTGGCTCAAGCCATGGCCTTCGAAGCTGAAATTAAGGCTAATAGCTTGATCTATGTGAATCAGCCGCGCGATGGAATTCCCACGATTTATCGCTGGGATGGTAGTGGCGAGGTAGCGTTGCTTGAAAATTTGCATGGAAGTGCTGTTTCGCTAAGCCCCAGCAGTCAAGCCATGCTGCTATGCAACGACAATCAGCCGAGCTATGTTCGCAATGGGCTATTAAGTGCCCTGTCAGCCAATAGTTGCGAGCCGAGCGTGTGGGCAACTGATGATTGGTTGGCGATTAACGGGACTGAACAATCCAATGGCTTGATCATCAACCCTGAAGGCCAGAGCCAAATTTTGCCGCAACAAGCCGTGATGGCGGGCTGGAACGAACAAGTGTTATATTTTTTCGCGCCGCAAGCAAATGGCTGGCAATTGTTCAAGGCGCAACGGGGCAGCAGCCAATTGCAACCAATCGGCCAAGCCTTGAGCAGTCAGCCGCACAACCCACGTTTGATTTTAGCGCCTTAGGCATACTTGTAACGGCTCATAAGGTTGTCAATACATACCATACCCTCACTCCACTAGCCCCATACTTACAAGAGTAGGTTTTAAGACCCCTCACCCCCAACCCCTCTCCCACTGCGGCGGGCGAGGGGCATGCCAATGCTCATGATCGGATGGTTCCCCTCGCCTCGCAGTGCGGGAGAGGGGGTGAGGGGGTGAGGGAACGAGAACTGGTTGTCAACTTAATGAACCATTACAAATACCCGATAGATAGACAGCGATAAAATACTGCTTGCTAAAAGCCCAGCATCGGGCGATAATCGCCATACCTGCTGATATTGCTCGGCAGGTATGGGCCTGTTTTTTAGCCGATAGCCTATTGCTGATAGCTATCCAAGGTGCGTCTATGGCTATATCTGAAGGTCGCAGCATTGAGATTGATGCCCGTTGGGAAAACCTCGCCGCCCTCACCGATTACACCACCGAGATCGAAACTGATTTTGCCCTAACTAGCGAACAAGCGTTTGTGCTGGGCTTAGTGATCGAAGAAATTGTCACCAATATCATTAAATATAGCTATGCCGAGCAAGGTGGCCCACTGCAATTGCACAGCACGCTTGAAAATGGCGAGCTAGCAATTCGGATTCGCGATCGCGGCCAGCCATTCAACCCCGACGATGCTGATCCACCCGATCTCTTCGCCAGCATCCACGATCGTCAAGTTGGCGGTTTGGGGGTGTTTTTGGTGCGCGAAATGGCCGATTCGATCACCTACCAACATGATGCTGCTAGTGGCTGGAATACCTTGATCGTGACCAAAAAGGCTTCGACTGAGGCCAGCATTGCCCCATTGGTCGAGTTTTTAGAGCAATTGCCATTGTTCCATGAAGTTGATCAGGCGACGATTCAAAATCTGGTACAAAGTGCTGAGCATGTGCGGCTCGCGCCAGGCGAAACCTTATTCAGCGAAGGCGATAGCGGCGACGATTGCTATATTGTGATGGCTGGCGATGTCGATGTAATTAAAGCGCTGGCGACCGAAACAATTTTGCTGGAGCGCTGTCGGCCTGGGGCAATTTTGGGCGAAATGGCCTTGATCGATAACAGCCCTCGGGCGGCCAGCGTGCGAGCGCGAACCGCCGCCACTCTGTTGCGCATCACTGAGGCCGAATTTGTGACCTTGATGCATGCCAACCCAACCACTGCCATGGCTTTGTTGCGTGGCGGCACAACTCGCCTGCGCCAATCGAATGCCCAAATGTTGGGTGGCCTCGAAAAGAAAAATCTTGAGCTAGCCAGTGCTTATGAAGAACTCAAATCGGCGCAGCAAGAACTGTTGCGGCTTGAGCGGATTGAGCGTGAATTGGCGATTGCCCGCGATATTCAGCGCTTCTTTTTGCCGCCGAGCATTCCTCAACCTGAGGGCTGGCAAATTGTGGCCTTCAACCAAGGCGCGTTAGAAGTTGGCGGCGACTTTTACGATGTGATTAAGCTTGGTGGCGACAAAATTGGCTTGGTAGTGGCCGATGCCTGTGGCAAAGGTGTGCCAGCCGCCTTGTTTGTGGCCCTGACGCGCTCATTGTTGCATTCTAATGCGCAATCGCTGGCAGCGCGGCCTGAAATTGCGACCGATCCGTTGGCACTGCTGACCGCAGCAATTACCATGACCAATAACTACATTTCACGTGAACATGGCGCAAGCAATATGTTCACGACCCTGTTTTTTGCCGCGTTTGATCCACAAACTGGCGAGTTGGCCTATGTCAATGCTGGCCATAACCCGCCGATTATCATCAATCGCACCAGCCGCACTTTGCGCTATTTAGAAGGTACGGGCTTGCCCTTGGGGATTATGGAAGATCTGCCATACAAGGCCAAGAGCACCATCCTCGCCGCCGATGAATATTTCTTAGGCTTTACCGATGGTGCGACCGAGGCCTTTAATCTGGCAGGCGAGGTGTTTGATGATGCAGCCTTGACCAATGTGCTCAAGAATGGCGATTTCCATGATGCCCAATCATTGCTCGACAGCGTGTGGCAGGCCATCGAGAGCTTTGTTGGAGAAGCTGAACAGGCCGATGATATTACCTTGCTAACGGTTAGTCGTAATGGTTCATAGCATTAACAACCGTTGGCATTCCCTTACCCCTCGCCCTTTCAAGGTAGGTTTTTAACAATAGTTGGGTGGAATACCCATCGATGTTCATGCCCTCACCCCTAGCCCCCTCTCCCGCAGGCGAGGCGAGGGGGAATCCCTCGATCATGAAGTTTGAAGCTTCCCTCTCCCGCCGCAGTGGGAGAGGGGTTGGGGGTGAGGGGACGAAGTTGGATGCCAACCTGATGAACTATTTTAGTCGTTTAGTCTAATTAAACGATGCTGTTCGCGGTAATAATCAAGCTGTTGCTCACGATTTGGCTCTGGCGTGAGTTGCGCCAGCGTTGCCAGCAACGTCTTAGTGGCAGTCGCGATCGATTGGCTTGTCCAAGGCAAACTTGGTTTTTGAATTGGCAGGCCAATCAAATCGGGAATATCATCGAGCACATCGGGACTGCTGCGCATACTTAGGGCAAAAATGCAATGCAGCCCATCCAACTGCTCGGCAATGGCTTCGAGCATAGCGCTTTGCTCAAACTCAGCCATCACCACTAAGGTTATTTTTTCAGGGTCGCCAATTTTTTGGATGTAGGGGCGCTGCAATAACTGGGCAAGCGCTTGGGCGAGGGGCTTGCTCTGGGTATCGAAGGCTAAAACTTGGTCGCAGCACCACACATGAACTTCAGCCAAGGCAGCAGCCCGTTGCAAAGTTGTCGCAATCGCCTCAAACGACCAGGCAAACTCAGCGTGCGGCTTGAGATTCAGGCCATCGTCAAGGTTGCTGCCAAGGCAAATCAGGCCATGGGTCGCATACCAAGCATCTTTTTCGTTGCTAACGAGGCTAAATTCTTGGTAACGGCGGGCGATACTGCCGAGATCTTGCAGTTGCTCAATTTGCTCATCATCATCGACCAACAGAATCGCGCGGCCAAAACTGGCTAAAGCAGCATCATACAGTTGTAGCTTAATTTGACATTGCCCGATTAGCTCGTGAAATTCCCATTCATCATTATAAATTGGCCGTACATCGAGCAATTGATCGAGTGCTTGTTGATATAAGCCCTCAGCAAAATCAATATAGGCCAGTTCATAGGTTACAAAGGTATCTAAAGGAAAAAGCTCGACACATAAACGCAAAATCTGGCGAGCTTCGTGATAATGCTTTAACTCGATCAACACGGTGGCATAATTGGTCAATGCTTCGTAATCTGGTTCGATCGCCACGACTGCATGCCACGCATCAGCCGCTTTGGCCAATAGCCCGTTGCGTAAATAATATTTAGCCAAGGCCACATGAGCAGCCCGAAGCTGCGGATTTTCTTGTAATGCCTGCCGATACTCTTCTACAGCTTCAGCAATTCGCCCAGCATGTTCAAGTGATAATCCACGTCGATAATGTAATTCTGCTTGTCGGAATTTATCAGCCATAGTTAAAGTCAAAAGTAAGAAGTCAAAAGTCAAAATTACCAATTGAACATCAAAAGTAAGAAGTCAAAAGTCAAAATCACCAGTTGAACATCAAAAGTCAAAGTTACCAGAGTTAAAGTTAAAAGCTAGTTTATTCAATCGAACTACAATCAGCCCAGGGCAGAAAACTTAAATTTGTGCGTATTTTGCCTTCTGCCCTTTGACTTTTGCCTTTATTCAGCCTTCTGCCCTTTGACTTTTGCCTTTACAACAGCCCCACGTCGGAGTTATCGCCGAGCATCAGGCGGTAGGCTTTGGGTTTCATCGGCGAGGTATGCAATTTGACATTGCGGCCAATCAAGCTATCTTCGATCCGGTTGGGTAGGCGAATAATTTCGCTATTTTCCAGCACAATCGAGTGCTCAATTTCGCTTTCTTCAATCGTACAATGATGATAGATTGAGGTAAACGGTCCAACGTATGAGTTAACGATCCGGGTTTCTTCGCCGATGATCGCTGGTCCACGAATCACGCTATTGATCACTTGAGCGCCTTTTTCGATCGTGACTTTGCCAACCAATTGCGAATCGCGATCAACAAAGCCTGAGACGTGCGGCGTGATTTCTTCGAGCACCAAACGATTGGCATCGAGCATATCGGCGCGTTTGCCAGTATCAATCCACCAGCCTTGGTGAATATGGGCATGAACATGGTAATCGTGCTCGATCAACCATTGAATGGCATCGGTAATTTCCAACTCGCCCCGCCAAGAAGGCTTGATCGCCTCAACCGCTTCCCAAATATGCTGATCGAACATATAAATGCCGACCAAAGCCAAGTCTGAGCGGGGTTGGCGTGGTTTTTCAGTTAGACGTTCAATCGAGCCATCGTGGCGCAATTCAGCTACACCATATTGCTGGGGGTTGGCAACTTGCTTGAGCACAATTTGGGCATTGTGATCGGATGTAGCAAAGCCCGACACCAACGAGCTAACTCCACCCTCAATGCAGTTATCGCCCAAAAAGAGCGCAAATTTATCGTCGCCAATAAACGGGCGACTAATTTTGACCGCGTGAGCCAAGCCAAGCGGCGCTTCTTGGGGGATATATTCGATCTTTACGCCCCAGCGTGAGCCATTGCCTACGGCGTTGCGCACTTCGGCCCCAGTATCGCCAATTACAATCCCAATTTCATCGATATCGGCATCGCGCAGGGCTTCGATCACCCGAAAAAGCACTGGCTTGTTGGCGACAGGCACTAATTGCTTGGCGCTGGTATAGGTAATTGGGCGCAGGCGTGTGCCTTTACCACCACTCAGAACTAAACCTTTCATGAGCTGTGTCGTCTCCTTGGGCGCTAGGTAGTTGGCGTGGCAGTTGCGCTTAATCGCCATGCTACCAGCAATGCGCCAAAACTTTGCAAGATAATCGCTAAAATTAAATAACTGGCATGGCCATTGGCTACAGCAGCCTCTTGACCAACAAAAATCCGCTCTAAACGAGCCGCTGCAAACAAACTGAGCAAGTAGGTCAAGCCTAACCAACCAGCAAATGGCCGATACAAGCGCCATTGGCCCAGCAAGCTGCCAATGAAACTGCCCAATGGCACGGCAACAACCGCCCAAACATAGGGCTTGAGTTGCTCAGGGCTAGGTGCAATTGCCCGTGATTGGTAGGCCATAAACGCCCCAATCGCCCCGAGCAATGCTCCCAACCCAACCAACCCAATCAATCGAATCCGAGCGTTTGTCATCATGGCGTGGCGGTAACCTCCGCTGGTGGCTCAACGGTTGGGGTTGTGCTCGGCGTAAGCGTCCAAGTTGGCGATGGCGATGGCGATGGGGTTGGGGTGGGCGGCGGCTGATAACTGATGCGATAAATGCCATTGCGAGCGTTGGTTGAACGCACGCGGTATTGTAAATCACCGACATCATTGCTCATCACGATGCCACGTTGGCTGCTACCCTCGGCCGAAGCCACCACCGTAAACGCCACGTTGGCTTGTTCACCACTCAAGACCTCGATCACCAATTCGCCGCTGGCAACTTGGGCATTAAAGGTTACATCGAGCAACATCGGCAACGTGCCAATATCCAGCGCTTGCAACACGGCCTCGCCGTTGGTATCGCTGCTGACAAACTCAACATTCTGCGAACCAAGATCGGCTGTAATCGTGGCTTGCTCGTTGCGCCCAGCCATCAGCAAACAGCCTGTTAGCAATGGCGCTAACAGGCCGATCAGCAACAATTGACGCAGTTGTGTCAACGACCAATTAGGCATATGATTCTGGTTTGCTATCAGAATTGAGGGTTTCGGTTTCGGAAACCACCTCAACCTTATCGGGATCACGGCTGACGATCTTAAGCACATTATCGCAGTTGACACAGCCAACTTGCGCCCCAACCCGCATCACAGGGCTGAGTTTGAGGGCTTTTTTACATGCTGGGCAAAGCAATTTTGCCATGTTATTCCTCCTCGAAGAGCGCATTAACGAAAGATTCACCATCGAACAAGGCTAAATCGTTGATCGTTTCGCCAGTGCCGATATATTTAATCGGGCGCTCGATTTCTTGGACAATCGCGAAGGCAATGCCACCTTTGGCTGTGCCATCAAGTTTGGTCAAGGCCAAGTGGGTCACTTGGGCAGCTTGGGTAAAGGCTCGCGCTTGAATTAAGCCATTTTGGCCAGTCGTGGCATCGAGCACCAACAACACCTCGTGGGGAGCATATTGCCAGCGCTTCTTGACCACATTGGAAATTTTTTCAAGCTCCTTCATCAAGTTGTGCTTGCTTTGCAAGCGCCCAGCCGTGTCGATAATCAGCACGTCGGCTTGTTGATTGTAGGTTGCTTGGGTTGCATCATAAGCCACCGCGCCAGGATCAGAGCCAGGTTGTTGGCTAATCATCGGCACGCCAACCCGCTCAGCCCAGTGTTGCAACTGATCAATCGCCGCTGCACGGAAGGTATCAGCGGCAGCGAGGATTACATTTTTGCCCATGGCTTTGTAACGATTGGCCAATTTGGCGATCAAGGTGGTTTTGCCAACCCCATTGACCCCCACCACCAAAATCACATACGGCTTGGTTGAGCGTTCAGAGTATTGCGGCGTGTCCACATCGAGGCGGTTGACGAGCTCGCTTTTGAGCAACGAACGGGCTTCACTGGCAAACTTAAAGCCCTTCTTCTCGCACTTTTCGCGCACCCGCTCGACAATTTTCAGGGCATTTTCGGCCCCAACATCGCCAGCAATCAACAATTCCTCTAGCTCATCCCAAAGCTCATTGGTGATGGGATCTTCGCTACGAAACATGGCCGTAATTCGGCCAAAAAAGCCACTACGGGTTTTTTGAACACTTTGTTCAATCTTTTTTTCTTCTTGTTTAATTTCTTGTTCGGAGCGTTCTTCACCACCGAAGAGTCGTCGAAACATATAAAGCACCCTAACTTGTCATGAATTCGAGGCTGCACAATGCCCAATGCACTGCCGCCAATCCTCTGGCAATAATACCATTTAAATGATACTAGGGCTAACCCCAGCCCTAGCGCTGTTAAAATCAGCTGTTTTGATCATCGATCGCTATCCCTTTATTGTAATGAGGCAGCCTGCTGCTCGATGCTCTGGACATAGCGGGTCAACATAGCTTGGCGTTGCTGAGCACGCGCATCGCGCCAACGATACCAACAATAGCCTGCAAACAAGAAGAAAATTGGCCAGAGCTGTACCCGATGGCGATAGGCTGTACCAAAATTGCCATATTGTGGAGCCGCCGCCGCGCTGCCAGCGAGCAAATAAAGCCATAGCAGCATGGTTTCGCGCCAACGACTACGCCATGCCAACAACATACCAAGCATTGCCAAAACCCAGAGCGGATACCATAACAGCGCCGCTTCGGGAATTGTCAGCAATTGGGCGGTGCTTTTGGTGGCTTCCCACGGCCATGGTCGCAACCAGAAATTAATCAAGGCAATTGGCAAATAGCGGGCAAAACCCAGCGGGGTGGTCGTATCAATTGTATTTTCAATTGTGCCTGTGCCAGTTGAGTTAGCCTCGCGTTTTTCGCTAATTGCGCTGAGCGAAAGCCGCTCTTGCAGATAATTGCTGCCCAAAAAACCATAGCCACTGCTCGAAAGCACCAAGCCCAAAGCCACAATCGTGATGGTGCTCAGACTCAAACGGGTTAGCCAATGGCGAGTTTGCTGAAAGCCAATCGTCAGGGCAATCATCAAGGCAATGCCAATTGAGGTTTCGCGTCGCACGCTCATCAACGCCCCAATCAGCAGTACCAACAATGGAATTTGCCATAATGATGAGCGTAAACCTTGGCTGGCAACATACAAAATCCAGACTGAGAGCAACACCACCGCGCTATCTTTGAGATTTTGCGAAGTCCACAAAATCAGCGATGGCATAATTAGCATCCACAGCGCGGCAAACCGCCCAACCCGTTGATCAAAAAAATGATTGCCTAACTTGGCGGTGTACACCGCTGCCATACCGGCAAACAAGCCATTAGCCAATTTTACGAGCAAGGTATTCGGCCCAAACAGCCAAAAAATCACCGCCGAGAAATAAACATAGCCTGGCGCACCAACCGGAGTTGCAACCACCGCCTCGTAGCTGGCAAAATAATTAGCATTCCAAGCTTGGGCAATCGTCATGGCATGTGGGCCATAAGCTGCACCATCGCTGAGATTTTCGAAGCTTGGCCAGAGAAATTCGAGTGCAAAGCTGGCTCCCCAACGCAGTCCCATTGCTGCCAAACACAGCAACAACATGCCCCGTAATTCATCGGGCTTACTAATCAGCCAAACCCAAGCATAGGCGATTATCGTTAGGCCAAGGCAAAATGCCACGCCTGCCAAATAGCGCAGCGGCATCAAGCCCGCTAGCCCACCTAAACCAAGGCAAACCAAGCCTACCAACAATGAACTGAGCCAACGATGATTCTTAATCCACATAATTGTGCGCATATGGCCTCATTTGGTGATGAGTTTGTAGCCATAATTCTAAGGTGAGCAATGTCCAAAGTTGATGTCCAGCGTTGATTGTACCAGCCCAATGCGCTTGGCAAAGCTGCTCAAGTTTGGCTTTGGTCAGCCATTGCTGAATGTGGCTGGTAGGTGAGAGCAAATAATCGTGCAGCATGGGCTTGAGTTGTTGGCGAAACCATTGATCCAGCGGCACACCAAAGCCATGTTTGGGGCGTTCGATAATTGTTTTGGGTAAGCGTTCGGCATACGCTTGGCGTAAAAGCCACTTGCCACGCCCACCACGCCAGTGCAAATTGGCTGGCAATTGCAAAGCCCACTCAACCAAGTGTTGATCCAAAAATGGCGAACGGACTTCTAAACCATAGGCCATGCTCATACGATCGGCCTTTACCAACAGATCATCGGGCAAATAACTAGCAAGGTTATAACAGATTAATTGAGCTAGCGGATCGGCAATGCCCTGAGTTGCTTGGCGAAAGCGCTCGGCGGCGCTTGGTTGCAGCGCAGGCAAGCCCCAATCGGCCAATTCTTCGGGTGTGAAGGCCATAAGCCAACGTGGAAAGCCCTGCTCAAGCGGCAATTGGATTTTTGCTAGCACCCGTTTAAGCCGTGCCAAGCGACTATTGGCGTTGGTTTGCGGCAACATCGCGATGGTTTGCTCGATCATTTGGCGGAGCAAGCGCGGCAATTGCTGATAACGCTGCGTCCATAAGCCTGCGCCAAAGCGCTCGTAGCCAGCAAACACCTCGTCGCCACCATCGCCCGATAAGGCCACAGTGCAATGTTCGCGGGTCATTTGGCTGAGCAAGGCCATGGGCAAAGCCGACGAATCAAGAAACGGTTCATCGTAGTGGGCTAGCAACTGTGGTAATTTGGCAATCGCATCAGGCTCAACCATAAAACACTGGTGTTTGGTGCCAAGCTGTTTGGCAACCAACTCGGCGTAGGAACTTTCATCGTACCAGCCGCCGCCCTCAAAGCCAATACTAAACGTGTGCAGTTGCTGACCCAACAAGGCTTGGGCTTCAGCCACCACAATGCTTGAATCCAAGCCACCACTCAGAAACGCCCCCAATGGCACATCACTGATCAAGCGCCGCTCAACTCCGGCTCGCACCAATTGACGAGTTTGTTCGATGGCGGCTTTTTCCGAGATGTTGAGCCGTGGTTGTTGGGCAATCTGGCGTGCTTGCCACCATTGCCATGCGCGAATGCTACCCGCTTGCCAAACCAAAGCATGGCCTGGCGCAAGTTGCTGAATGTTGGCATACCAGGTAGCCGGATTTGGCACATAGCCATAGGTCAAATAGGCGCTCAGGGCTTGTGGATTTAGACTACGATCAAGCTCAGGGTATTGCAACAGCGCTTTGATCTCCGAGCCAAAGATTAATCCATGCTTGGTTTGGCTGTAGTAGAGCGGCTTTTTGCCCAAGCGATCACGCACCAACCATAAACTTTGGCTTGGTTGATGCCAAGCTGCAAAGGCAAACATACCTGCTAAGTGCGAAAAAGCGTGCTCGCCCCATTCAATCAAGGCGGCCAGCAGCACCTCGGTATCGCTGTTGGTGTGAAATTGATGCCCAAGCCCATGCAATTGCTGACGCAAGGCCTGAAAATTGTAGATCTCGCCATTAAAGACTAATTGCCACGCGCCATCGGGGCTGCTGAATGGCTGATCGCCAGTAACTAAATCGATAATCGCCAAACGCCGATGGCCTAATTGGGCATGGGCAGTTTGCCATATGCCAGCACCATCAGGCCCGCGATGAATCAATTGGTGGTTCATGGCGTGAACGGCGTTTGGCTCGATTAAGCTTGTACTGACGATTCCGCAGATTCCACACATACATAATCCTTGAGTGCTGCTACGATGTTGGTTTGATAGCGTTGCACGCTGTATTCGGCCTCGATTTTTTGGCGGGCGGCTTGGCCGATCGTTTGCCGCAATTGCCCATCTTCGAGCAAACGTGCCAAATATTCAAGCCATTCGGTCGAATCATTGGCCAGAAATCCAGTTTGACCATGCCCGATAATTTGTTGATTGACTCCGACAGCGCTACAGACGCTAGGAATTGCTGCTGCACCATATTGAATTGCCTTGAGGCCACATTTGCCTTCGGCCCATAAATCGGCTTCAATTGGGTATAAACCAATGTCGATCTGCTGAAAATCATGCCATTCGCGGGCTTGCTGCCAATCGTGATTGATACATTCAATCCCCTCAATTTCAAGCGGCTTGGCTGCACCAACCACCAATAAGCGAAAGCGATAGCGCTGCGCCAATTGGCGCAACACAGGCACAAGTTGCTCCAAATAGCGGGCGGTCGAATGGCTGCCAACCCAGCCGAGCGTACAAATGTGAGTGCTTGGCACAGATCGCGGCTGGCACTGTTCACAATCAACCACGGTCGGAATAATCTGCACATTGGCATTGAAGCGTTGTGCATAATCCGCCAAATAGGCATTGCCAGCCCAAACCATGCTGCTCAAACTCAATAATTGATCGGTTTTATTGGCAGGTCGGGCCAAACGGCTCAGCCAACCATTGATACTGCGCTTGGGATCGGTTGGCAGGAAAATCGCATCATCAAAATCGAAAATCACTGGTACGCGCCGACTAAACCAACGCTCGATCACTGGTGCACCAATTAACGCCGCCTCGCGTTGCACAATCACGGCGGCTGGCTGACGCGGCAACTTAACCAACCATTGGGTCAAAGCGCCCAGCATCGCCACAATTTTTTGCGGGTAACGTTTGGGTTGGTAGAGCAAACGCTGAAGTTGCGGCGTAGCAAAGGGCAAATAACGCAGTTGAATCCCCGCTGCGGCCAAAGCCGGAGCATAGGGCATAATTCGATAGCGCACACTGGCTGTTAGCATTGGTTGATAGGCTGTCAAACACAGCACAGTGCGCGGTTGGTTCATGCTTCTAGCTCACGATAACAGGCGGCGTAGCGTTCAATCGCCAGCTGCAAATCAAACTCACGTTCGGCCAAATCCCGACAGCGTTGCGCCAAGTCGGGCTGTTCGCGCAAGGCTTGATAGGCTTGCCACGCCGCTTGATAGGCTGTTACGGTAAAATCATCAATCTTGATTGCCACCCCTTGGGCAAATAATTGATCGCTATCGCCAATACCTGCGTTGCTAAAAATTGGCAGGCCACAGGCCAAATATTCGCCAAATTTGGTTGGCGATGAGGCAATTTTGGCATAGCTGGGCGTGATCAAGGAAAGTGCTGCATCGGCCACGCTGAGCCATTGAGCCACCTCATTACTGGCCACACCACGGATTGTATAAGATTCTGCGGGGACATTCAAATGCTGCAAGGCCGTGATCAAGGGTTGCGGATCTTGGTTGGAGAGCACAAGCCAGCGCAAATGTGGCTCAGCGTGCAGCCATGTAGCAAAACATTCGGCCATGTCGCCGCTCCGATAACCACCACCCAACGAGCCACTATACACCAAAATTGGGTTGGTGTGCCAACCGAGTGCTTGGCGAATTTGGGTTCGAGCGGCTAAATCGCGCTGCCAAACTTGCAAATTGGCCGAGCATGGAATAATTGTGGTTTTATTGGCGATGTGCGGTGTTTGGCTATGTTCGGCCAAATAGGGCAAACTTTGCTGGGTTAGGGTCACAATCTGCTCGGCGTGTTGTAGGCTGGCACGCTCAAGTTTTTTGAGCAAACGATACACCAAGCCTGTGCGCGGCATGCCCAAATCGGCGCGTTCATCAGCCCAAAAACCGCGCAGATCGAACAGCAAGGGGAGTTTGAACCAGCGTTTGAGCAACAAGGCAATCGTCATTGGCACAGTCGAGCGAATGTGCAAAGCTTGAATTCGATAGCGCTGGACTGCCACGCTGGCCGTCCACAACCCAAGTGCCAGATCATACAAAGTTGCGGGTAGGGTTGGGCGTTGATGATAACGCAATGGCAACCAAACCAAGCCATAGCCTTGTAAACTCTCAATCAAGGCTTGCCGCCGCGCGACATCGGCCCAACGTGTAGCCTTTTCAAACGAAAGAATCACAAATTGATGGCCGTGCTGAGCAGCCAAGCCCTCTAAATAGGGTAAAATCTGGGTTTGACCCAGCGGATCGAGTAAACCATCATAGGTAATGTAGAGTGTTTTTAGCATAGGTTTTGAGTAGGGGTTAGGGGTCAGGGGCTAGGGGTCAGGTTTAAACCACGAAGAACACAAAGAGCACGAAGTTGTTTTTAGCCACAGATTTTCACAAATTTACCTGATTATGATGTTCTAGGTGTTCCTGACCCCTGATCTCTAGCCCCTGACCACTAAAAAACAACGAGCCGTGCCGAAACGACACAGCTCGTTGCCAAAAATCGTCAGACGATCTTATGCGCCAACTTCTTCTTCGGTGGTGGCTTCGGTAGCGGCTTCAGCGACCACTTCAGCTACAGGAGCTGCTGGTGCTTCGGCGGCTTCACCTTCGCCATCGACGCGGCGCAAGCTCAAGCCAAGGCGTTGGCGTTGGCGATCAAGGCTGATCACCTTCACTTGCACTTGTTGGCCTTGTTGCAACGAATCGGGCGATTGGCCGTTTTCGGTCAATTCTGAAGCGTGGATCAAACCTTCAACGCCTTCTTCAACGCGCACAAACACGCCGAAAGGAGCGATGTTGGTTACTTCACCAACGATCAATTGGCCGAGGTCGTAGCGTTGATCGATGGTTGCCCATGGATCTGGCTGCAAACGGCGCAAGCTCAAGCCAATTCGTTCGCGATCGCGATCGACTTCCAAGACATAAACTTGGACTTCTTGGCCTGGTTGCAAGACTTCGCGTGGGTGGTTGACGCGTTGCCATGAAAGCTCTGAGATGTGAGCCAAACCATCAGCACCGCCCAAATCGATGAAAGCACCGAATGGGGTAAGTTGGTTGACCCGACCAGTGACAATTGCGCCTGGCTCAAGAGTTTCGAGCAAGCGTTCCTTTTGCGATTGTCGCCAGCGTTGCATAGCGGCACGCTCTGAAAGCACCAAACGATTGCGATCGCGATCGACTTCGATAACTTTCAAAGGAATATTTTGGCCGACCATCTTGGTCATGGCGCTTTGTTGGCCTTCAGTGCCGGTGCGGCTGTGCAAGTTGACCACTTGTGAGGCTGGTACGAAACCGCGCACACGCCCAACTTGAACCAACAAACCGCCCTTGTTGTAGCCGACCACGCCAGCTTCGATGATTTGACCATTTTCGAGCATCGTTTGGGCTTCTTGCCAATCGCGCTCGACCTGCACCATGTTCAATGAAAGAACCAGTTCGCCTTCTTTTGATTCTGGCTCCATCACGTACACTTGCAGTGTGTCACCGTTTTTGATCCCACTGACCAATTCTGGCGGCAAACGGCGCAGATCTTGGTTAGGGATAACGCCCTCGTGTTTTGCGCCAATGTCAACCAAGATTTGGCTGTCTTCGACGCGCATGACGATACCTTCACGCAATTGACCGCGTTCTGGGCGTTGATAATCGTACTCAGCAAGCAGTGTCGTCCAATCTTGAACGGCATCCATGCTTTCGGTGTCCACTGTCATCGGGTCTCCAATAGTGTTGATGGGTCTGCGAGCGAGCCCGCAGGGTTAGGCCAATGCGACCAATTTAAATATTCGGAGAGCTTCATTCGGGAGGCGCTGCGTAGAAGTGGGGATTTACGTGCTACCGCTCCAAAGTTGCATCTATAGTCAACGCCAAACAGCGAGGTCGCCCGCTGACTGTTCAGCTAAAAAAATGGCGTTAAAAAAGCGCATCACGTGATCGTGCTTTGCGCGAAATGCATCTTTGTTTGACGGTGATTTTGGGGAAACACGAAACGCTGTGTTCTCCTTCGCTGGCTATCAGCACAACCACGACTCACAGAGACGTAAGGCTACGATCAACGAAATTTAATGGTTTTTACGCGCCTGCAATTATACGTAGGTTAGCAGCGAATGTCAAATCTCAATTAATCTTTCGGGCTAGCCATTTAATCCTAAAACTGCCTAGTTCTTGGCGGCTCTGCTAACCCCAGCAGGCGCTGGCGATCTAAAGCGCTGGTTCGGCGCTGGCTACAGCAATTGGCTCGGCTTCCAAGACTGCGGTTTCACGGGCATGTTGAATTTCTTCCGTCCATTGGGCGGCATAAAGCTCAGTAAAGCCACAAGCGCTACAAACTTGGGCTGAAAGCGGTCGATGGCCGGTCGCCATGGTTCCCAGCACCATAATTTCTACTCCATCAGGCGTAACTAAAGCCGAGGTCGTCATATCGTTTGTGCATTTTGGGCAGTGCATAAAGCCTCCTTGATTGTGCTCAATCGTCGTTATAGCAGAAGCAATGCCGCGATTTTGGCCATTAATTATTAAAAATTCCAATCTTATGTTAATCAAAATTCACAAGTTTGGCTTTGTTTTATGCTACACTCCATAGTACATCCAGCAACTCAATTTAGAAGAGACAGTGTTGTTTCCCATTGTTCCTGCATCATCTCAGCATTAGGAGGTAAGGAGTGTTGTTGTATCGACGATTAGGGATGTTGTTTTGTGTGTTGTTAATTGGTTTATTGATTCAGCCTGTGCAGGCTCAATCGACAGTGCCCTACCAAGCAGGTTTTCCTGATTCTGAACCATATGGCAGTTTTTTTGCCTCGCCCAGCGTGGTTGATCTTAATAATGATGGCAAATTAGAAGTATTAACCGCCGATAGCACTGGCTGTATTTGGGGCTGGGATCAAGATGGCAAGGAATTGGCGGGCTTTCCTTGGAAAACAGGCACAGTCTGCGATGATGATCCACGCATCAATAGCTCATTAGCGATTGGCGATATTGATAATGATGGCAAACTTGAAGTTGTGGCCGGAACCCGTGGCAGCGCTGCAACCTCTGGCAAACGTGGCAAGGTCTTTGTGTTTGATAATCAGGGTCGGGTGCGTAGCGGTTGGCCCCGTGAAATGGCTTGGGCCAATATCACCAACGGCAACGAGCCAGAATTTATGAGCGTGACGATCGCCAATATTATCGGCGATTCGCGCATGGAAGTGATTGGGATTACCACCAACGAGGCAGGCAGCGATACTAATTATGCGCCGAATGTCTATGCATGGTCGCACAATGGTGCAACTGTGAGCGGTTTTCCAACTTCATCGCACAAAGGCTCTGGTGCATTTGGTCAAGTCAGCGCCGCCGATATTGATAACGATGGCTATGCCGAAATTTTGATGGGCCGCGATGAATTATATTTTTATGCCTACAATGGCAAAGGCCAATTGCTCAGTGGCTGGCCCTTGCAAACCTATCTTGATGAAAGCAAACGCACTTGGGGCAAAGATAAATATATTGAATATACGCGGGTTGCACCAGCGATCGGCGATTTAGATAACGATGGCAAACAGGAGATTGTGTTTGCGGGCAAAGTACGTGATCCGTTGAGTAGCCACCAACAAACTACCAGCGCCTTGTTGGTGGTTGGAGCCGATGGTAAACGCAAAGCTGGCTGGTCGGTTGGCAAAACGGTTGGCAAACCGCTCAAAGCCAATTATTTCACGCCCAACAACCCGGTGGCCTTGGCCGATTTCGACAATGATGGCAAATTGGAAATTGTTGTGACCTACGACGATGGTACGATTCGCGCCTACAAACACGATGGCACACAGTTATGGTCGTACAACTACACCAGTGGCAAAAAATTGTATGCCAGCGAGGTGGCAATTGGCGATGTAACTGGCGATGGCAAAGTTGATATTGTCTTTGGAACCTATAGTTTTGATACGACCGCCAATACTTATGTGCGCTTGTATGCACTCAACACCAGTGGTGTAAACCAAGCTCCCTATCCACTAAAATTCACCTACGAACCAAATAGCACCAATTTTAAAGGTATTTCAGCTGGCCCAACCTTGGCCGATCTTGATCGCGATGGCGATACTGAGATCTTGGCCCATAGCAAGGGCGGCATTTTATATGTTTGGGATACGCCAGCCCGCTATCGTTTGGATCGTATGCCATGGCCGACGGCGCGACAAAATAATTATCGCAATGGTAAATATACGCGCTAATCAATGCATGCCCTCACCCCAACCCCTCTCCCGTGGCGCGGGAGAGGGGCTTTGAATACGTGGTTCTACCCGTAATGCGTCCCCTCGCCTCGCGTGCGGGAGAGCGGGCTAGGGGGTGAGGGAACTAAATCGAGCCAGTTGGTTCTTTAGCTAGTTGGCGGCGTTTGTGGCCAAAGCGAGGCATATTGAAACACAATGGCAGTGGACGTTCGCCTGTCCAAGGGGCTGGCGGGGCGGTTACTAATTTGGCCAATTCAATCAACACTTGATCGTAATTGACCCGCCAGCCAGCAAAATCGCGCCAAGCTTGGTCGCGATCTGGCTTTAGCGGCACGCCACTATCAATCAATTCAGCACAAGCTTGATCAAAATCAGCTCGTGTAATGCTAATTGAATCATCGGCATGCGGCGTGGCATTATAGGGAATCATATACAAATCGGCGATGCGGCGTAGCGCCAAATAGCCCGCCCGAATGCACAAATCGGCATCTGGTTGGCGCGGGATATCAAGGGTCGAAACTGCCAACGCTGCGGCATCCAATACTGCCGCCGAAGCGGTGATCCACGAGCGATAGGGTTGGGGCGAACGAAAAAATGCCAAGGCCGCAAAGGTTGTATGGCTCTCCTCTAATTCGGCAAACCATTGCTCCCAAATTGCCCACTGCTCAGGCATGCGCTCCAAATTATGAATTCGCTGATAGCGCTGGATCATGGTAATTGCCGATGGCGGCGTGCCCGCCCGCACTTCCAGCAAGGTCACGGCTTCTTCGCGCTTGGAAAACGCCCCGTACATCGTTGGCAGATAAGCAATTAATAAAGCTACAATGCCTAAGCCAACCGTTGCCGCCAAAAAGGCCAAAATTGTTTCAACCGTTGAATCAACTGCTGCAAATCCCAGTGTCAACATCGACGAGCCACTCAGCAAAAACGCTTTACTCCAAGGATGCTCGCCAACTGCCCAAAACATGCAAGTAAAACCCGCAATCGCTAACACCATCCAAACCACTGGAATAATCAGCAAGGCCACTGGAGCATAAAATGCCAGCACCCGATCAGCTTGTTCGTAGTTGTTGATCCGACGCAAACGCACCAAAAAACAGCCATAGACCAGCCGAAAGGTGGTTCGCGTCAGCCAAACATTATCGCCGCGTGGCAGTACGACCATGCGAATTGCGCTAAACAACGTGAATGCCACAATTACCAGCCCGATCAAAAACACCCCAAGATTGATTAATCCCTCAACAATTGTCATAGTATCCTCGATGCTTGCAAGCGCCTTGGAATATTGTATACCTTGAAGAATATAGAGCAAAGAACGTAAGAAATGGGGATCGGTTGTTAGGGGTTGAGGATCAGGAGTAGGGGCCAGCGGTCAGGGGCTAGGGATCAGGCAATTAGCATCAGAAGATAATCAAACAAATCTGTGCTCATCTGTGGCTAAAACTTAACATTCGGGCCCTTCGTGGATCAAAAACTTCTGATCCCTAAAATCTGATTCCTGACCCTTCGCACTTAACCAAAGCTAAACTTGCGAATTGTTAGGCCATGATATGATGGCAGCTATGATGATTCAGACGTTGAGTGAGCTTTATCCTGATTTACGGCGCTTGCGGTTTGGCAGCATTGTTTATGCTTTACTGACCGATACCACTCCCGAAAATCAGCAACATCGCCTAATTCTCGATGCGGCGCTGCGTGAAGCAGGCAGCCGTGGTTGGCTCACGCCTGAAGTTTTTGGCCGTTTACGCGCTGGCGACGATGCGGTGGTGCTTTCGATTCTCGACGAATTGCTGATTGCCCAAGCTTTGGATCGCGCTAACTATAGTTTGCAGTTCAATCCACCTGGCGATGGCCGCCACGTTGGTGAATTATTGATCGAGCGTGGCGATCTGCGCTCGTTCATCGAAGTAAAGTCGTTGCTTCCAGCTGAGGCAGTGGTTTTAGCCCAAACCACCTTGGCTCGTCTGCGCGATTTAGCGAGCACGATTCCTCTGGCTGCCCGTTTGACGCTGGAAATCACCCATCATCCCAATAGCGGCATTAGCCATCGTGAGGTGCGGCGCTATCTGCATGTTGCCGCCGAGCAAATGCTGAGTGGCTGGACGCACCCCGCCGCCTATACCCATAGCTCGGGCATTTATCTGCGGCCTATTGCCTGCCAACCCTTGCTCGAAGCCGAACATTTAGAGATTGAGCTGTATCAAGAGGAATACCCAGGCTTGGCGCGGCGGGCGCATCGGGCTTGGTGCGACCGTTTATGGCGGGCAATTCGCGGCGGCTATACCCAATTGCCTGCAGGTGAGCCAGCGGTGATCATCGTGGTTGATCATGCGCAGCCCGCGCCGCCACTTGCAGCTTGGCTTGCGCCCTTGGGCGATATGCTGCGCATGGGTGCACATCATCGCTTGAGTGCCGTGATTCGGATTGAACTGGCTAGTTTGCGCACAGGCCAACCCGCACTTACAATCTTTCATAACCCACGGGCCAGCAGCCCGTTGATCAGCCAGCCAATTCTTGGCCAGCATGAATTGCATATTTCAATGTTGAATCCTGAAACATGGTGAGGAACGAGCATGCCCCGAATAACCAAAGTCTATACGCGAACTGGCGATAATGGGACAACCGCGCTTGGCGGTGGCCAGCGTGTGCCCAAAGAATCGCTGCGGGTTACTGCATTTGGCACAGTCGATGAGCTTAATTCCAACTTGGGCGTAGCCTTGGCGGTTGGTGTAAGCGAACGCTTACAAGCACCGCTCCAAGCCATCCAAAACGAGCTATTTCACCTTGGCTCCGACCTGTGTATGCTCGAAGAAGATAAACAAAAATGGCCAATTCCTCAAATTGAGGCGCGGCATATCGACGCACTTGAGCAGCTCATGGACGAATTAATGGATACGGTTGGCCCACTGGAGAATTTTATTCTGCCTGGTGGCTCGCAAACCTCGGCCCATTTGCACGTTGCTCGCACAGTTTGCCGCCGCGCTGAGCGCGATGTGGTCGCACTTAGTCGCGAAGAAACCATCGGCAGCTTTGTGATCAAATATCTCAATCGGCTTTCCGATGCCTTGTTTGTAATGGCCCGCTATGAAAATTTTGTGCGCAATATTCCCGATGTCATTTGGGATAGTCGCGCCTAATTTGCCAGCCGATCATGATCAACACCATGATCGGCTTAATTCGACTCAATCTGGTTGCGAATCGCAGCGTTGAGCCAAGCGCTAAATTGACACATGCGCCAATCGTTACACGGCTCGCATAGCAAATTAAATGCGCCAGCACCAGTTTTTGCCTCATAAATGTGGAGCTGGTTCACGGCATAGCTAAGCAGATCTGGCGTGGCTGTTAGAGCCAGCAGCATGCGTTTGAGATCAGTTTGTTTAATCAGTTGTGGTTCTAATTCATGGATTGAATGATCAAGCAGCTCTAAAACAGCGCTTAGGGCTACCGCCAACAAACAATGTTGCTCGCGATCATACAATAAGGCATGAGTTGGTTGCTCGCCAAACACATTGCCAAAGGCCAATTGAGGGTTCAACAAACAGGCATCACGTAAATCTTGCACAAAATTCATGTGCCATAAGCCAGCCTCTGCTCGCAGCCAACCATCATTGGCTAGCGCAATCAGATGATTGTATTGGGTATGCCACCACCAACATAAAAACCGACCATCCCCATGATAATCCAACAGCGCATCGAAATTCCAAGCGGCCTGTGGTGGCGGCAGCGGAACTTCAAGCACAATGCCGCCACTGACCAACAAGGCTAGTTCTAAGTTGATAATCATAGGTCACCTGCGATCATTTGCAGGTCAGCGAGCCACCAGTAGTCCGTTAACTGAGCACGCAAAACGAGAATGTTTCGACTACACACAGCCATAGCCTCATCCTTGCAAAAGAACGAACCCCAAATCGGTTATCAAATGATCTAGAGCTTTAGGATATAGCTAATTATAGGATGAGCACGCCAAAAAAAATAGCAGGATTTTGGTATTGATCTCAACAAGTTTAAATCATTTGGGCTATGATTTAAACTTGTTGATTAATATTTTTAATTTATTAGGCGATTATGCGACTATTTAACCTTTATTCGCTGGTGGTGATCAGCACTGGCAGGTTTTTCACACCAAAGGTAATGGGGGTAGGAATTGGCTCAAGTTGTGCGTCAGGTTTGATCGTAATCGTTTCGATGCGTTTGAGCATGGCTTCTAAGGCCAATTTGCCTTCGAGCCGTGCCAATGGCGCTCCCAAACAGTAGTGAATGCCATGGCCAAAAGCAATATGCTGGTTGCCTTTGCGATGAATATCAAATGTATCAGCATCGGGGAATTGGCTTTCGTCACGGTTGGCCGAGCCAATCACCGCCATCACCCGCTGGCCTGCTGGAATGGTCACATCGCCAATTTGTTGCTCAGTATGAGCGTGACGGGGCATGGCTTTAACTGGCGAATAGTAGCGCAAGGTTTCATCCAACACATTCGGAATCAGGCTGGGGTTGGCGCGTAATTCGGCATAAATCGCTGGTTGTTCGCTAAATACCCGTACCGCATTGCCCAACAAATTGGTGGTGGTTTCGTTGCCCGCGACCAACAACAACGCACAAAAGCCTATCAAATCCATATCCGTAAGTGATTCGCCGTCGATTTGGGCTTTGAGCAAATCGCTAATCAAATCGGCTTGCGGTGCGTTGCGGCGTTGCTCGATCATGCCAAATAGGTAAGCTCCAAACTCTTGGTAAATCGGCACAATTTCGCTGATATTGGGATTATTCGACGAGGTGATGATTCGTTCAGTCCAATATTTGAATTTATCTTGATCTTCGGTGGGTACGCCCAACATTTCGGCGATCACGGTCATGGGCAGGGGCGTGGCAAAATCGCGAATGAAATCTGGCTCAGTTTGGGCCAGCATATCATCGAGCAAACGATTGACCAAACCATCGATGCGATCGTGCAATTGCTCAATCATACGTGGAGTAAAAGCCAAATTGACCAACGAGCGCAACTGGCGATGGCGCGGCGGATCGGTCATCAACATGCTATTGGCAAACATATTCATGCCATCGCCACGATCGGGCGGAGCCGAGGAGAAGTGTTCGTAATCGGTCATAACCTGCTTGACATCAGCATAGCGAAAGACCACCCACGAGCCAATCGTTTGATCAAAATAGATCGGATGTTGCTCACGCATGGTTTTAAACCACGGATAAGGGTTCAACAGGGATTGCATAAAACTCACGCTGGTTCTCCTTCCGACTGAAAAACACAATCCACATTATTCTACTGCTAGATTATGAAGCTGGCTCGGCTGGGGTTGAGCCAAGTCGCAACAACGTGGTTGATTGCCACTCGCTGCTCGTGCCCAAGCGCGTTATCAACTTCTTGCCCAGCAATTCGTTACAAGCTTTTTGAAATTGGGCCTCGGTCAGTTGGCCCAACCAACTTTGACGCAACAGCGTATCGAGCAAATCGCCATAGCTCCACAAACGTGGTTGCTGGCTGGCGATAGCGGTTATTGCGGCCACAATCTGGGCATGCTGCTGGCGACGCAGTTGGTTTTTGCTCGGCAAGGCAGGATCGAATAAGCCAATTTGCTGGGGATTGCCCGCATTTTGCAACAAGGCCTGGGCTTCCGGGTTTTCCAACAATGCCCCTTCAAATTGATACAAACACTGATTGAACGGCAAAACCAACGAGCGATCGCTGGTCGCGATCAGCAAATCGTAGGCTTTTTGGCCCCATGTGGTATGGATTGTACAGGCTGCTGCCCAGCGCCAACGCGAGCCGCCCAGCTCAGTTAGTTGCTGAAGATAGAAGGTTTGCAAGGCTGTTAGCATGGTTTCGCTAGGTGATTCGTTCACAATTGTTCGCCAATTGCGGCTAGCAAACAGCTGATCAAGTTGACGCTCGGTTTGGGTTGGTTGTTGTTCACGCTGCGCTAGCAAATTGGTCAAACCTGCGCGATCAAAGCGTAAGATCAGATCAGTGCGAGCCAAACGGCGTGCCAATTGATCCAAACCATTGCTGATTGGAATTAAACCAAACGCACCATCTAGGATAATTAGGCTTGGGTTGGCGGCTAATTCGCTGGTTAATTGGGTGAAATTAAGCTGATCATGGGGCCAAAATTTGAACTGTTGCTCGCTGGCTTGTTGCCATGCCGCCTGTTGTTCGGGGCTGGTGGTACGTAAGATGATTTGAATTGCTGCTTTAGTTTGGTTGGCAAGTCGTTGATAATGGATGGCTGCGCCAGCCGTAGCCCAACGCCCACTGCCATAGCGCACAGATCCAGCCTCGCCATCAAAAATCACCAAGAGTTGGTGTGGCGAGAGGCTTGGCGTAATCAGCGGGAGATAGGTTTGCACGAGGCTAACTTTGCGTTCAGACCAACGTTGGGCTTGCGATTGCAGCATAGGGTTACTCGTAGCAACAAAACCACTTGGCTATATGCTATCACGAGCAAGCCCACTTTGCCTATGGATTTTAATAGTTTTGCTATTTTGGCCTTCCCTCAACCCAGGCCTTTCAAGCGTGAGGCCAGGGATGCCCAAACAGGGTTCACCCAACGACCTCAGGTTGGTGTCTGGATAGAGCTACTTCAGATCCGTATCCCAACCAAGGTCGTATGCCAAGCATATCAGCCAGCGCCCACCGTAGTTGCACCACTAAACGCCGCAGAGGAAGCAGGATTGGTGGCTGGGCATGCTTACTGCGCCAAACTTGGAATGATCATTTGAATAATCCGTTTCCAACTAGCAGCAAGTTCGTTTACGCCCAAAAGTTGACGGCCAAAGACTTCATCGCGTTCGTGATGTAGATGTTGATTGACTTTATGCACCGTAATCGTGGGATGCGGACGCTCGATCAACTCCAGTACAGCGCCAACTTGCACCTCGCCTGCTTGCAAAACCCGTAGATAAAAGCCACTGCGCAAGGTAGCAACTGTGCGTTGTTGCAAACCGTCGAGGCCAAGCTTGCGATCTTGTTTGGTGCAGGGGTAGCGTGGCGCACAAATTTGCACAATTGCGCTACCAACCTTGAAACTATCACCAATACACACATCTTGCTCGGTTACATTGTTGAGCGTCCAATTTTCGCCAATGCCACTGGCTTGCAACATCGGGTGATCATCGGCTAAGCCATATTCTGCTTGCCAGAGTGGGTAATGGCTAGCGGGCTGGCAACAAACCGCTTTATCTGGGCCGCCATGGTTTTTGGTGTCGGCCACAGCATCCCCAACATGGCCCAATTGCTCCAAGCGCACTGGCGTGGTGATCGCTTGGCGGCCAATCGCCGACGACCAAGCGCCTTTGGCATCGTGGTAGGTTTGGGGTTGGCCGATCGCTAAAGTTTCAATCGTAATCACAAAAGCCTCTAACGTTTGTACAATTGCTCAAAACTCTTGGCGAAGCGCTCGTAGATTTGGCGGCGACGAATTTTGAGCGTTGGCGTGAGCAAATCATTTTCAATTGTAAAATCTTCGGGCAAAATTTCATAGGCCTTGATTTGCTCAAACGAAGGCAAGCTTGGGTTGATTGTTTGCACTTCGTGTTCAATCGCAGCAACCAATTTAGGATGCTTATGTAAATTCGCATCAACTGGCACATGCTCACGATTGGCCCAAGCTGTGACGGCTTCCATATCCAATGTGAACAACGCCACCAAATAGGGGCGGCGATCGCCAAAGACAGCACATTGCGAAATGTACGGGCTATTTTTGAAGGCAGCTTCGACGGCTTGCGGCGCAATATTTTTGCCCGATGCGGTAATCAGCAAATCTTTTTTGCGATCAACGATGCTCAAAAAGCCATCAGCATCGATTTTGCCGATGTCGCCAGTGTGAAACCAACCATCAATCAAGGCTTCGTTGGTCTTTTCAGGGTTGTTGTAGTAGCCAGTTAGAATCAGATTGCCACGCACGAGCACTTCGCCATCGTCGGCGATTTTGATTTCGTTGCCAGGAAACACCTTGCCAACCGTGCCCAGCCGATAATCATCGGGGCGATTGGCAGTTACCGCAGCAGAAGTTTCGGTCAAGCCCCACCCTTCGAGCAACAGCACGCCCGCGCCGTTGAAAAATTCCAAAATTTCGATGTCGAGCGGAGCGCCGCCAGTAATTGCATAGCGAATATTGCCACCCAACAAGTTGCGAACTTTGGTAAACACCAAGCGATCAGCCAAGGCATATTTCAGCTTGAATGCTGCCGGAACCGCTGCTTTTTGGCCTTTGTAGCGGCTCATTTGGCGAGCAATGCCGAGTGCCCAGGCAAAAATCCGTTTGCGAATTGGGCTAGCTTCGGCGCGAGCCTGTGCGGTGCTGAAAATCTTTTCGTACATGCGTGGGACGCTGAAGAAAAAGGTTGGCTTGATCGCTTGGACATCTTCGAGCACTTGCTTGATCGATTCGATGATTGCGGTGTTGAGGCCATTATCGACCCCACACATATGCTGCAAGCGGCCAAAAATATGGGCGGCGGGCAAAAACAAGACATCATCATCGCCAGCTTGCATGGCCATGGTCGTGCGAATCGCGGTTAGTTCGCCGAGCAAGGCCCGATGCGCCAACATTGCGCCTTTAGGATTGCCAGTTGTACCCGAGGTATACACAATTGTCGCCAAATCTTCTGGCTCGATTTGTTGGGCGCAGTTGGTAGCAAAGACCTCTTGGGCGGTAGAATCGCTGGTGGCCATGCGTCGCAAACTGGTCAGTGACAAAATCCATGGGTCGTCGCTGGGCAAATCGCGGCCATCAAAAATAATCACTCGTTCGATATGCTCAAGCTGTGAACGGACTTTTTGCAATTTATCGTATTGCTCGCGATTTTCGATCAGCAAGAATTTGAGGTCGGCATCTTGAGCGATAAAGGCCACCGTATCGGCCATCAACGAGGGATAAATTGAAACTGGCACAGCCCCTGAACAGACCAACGCCCAATCCGATTCGACCCAATCGACACTGGTATTGGACATAATGCCCACGCGATCGCCTTTTTGCAGCCCCAACTGTTGAAAACCAGCCATCAACTGATAGACATGGCGTTGATGTTCGGCGTTGGTGCAGGTAATCCATTCGCCATTACGGCGAGTTCGCCAGCGATTGAGATGGGCAAAGGCTTGTGAACGCTCGCGAAACAACTCACCCAGATTACGAAATGACATTGGCTACCTCCAAGACCTTTGCAACAATTCAACGGCGAACGACAACGGCTGTGGTTAGCTAGCTAGTTGGAGAGTAAAGTGTAGATTGATCCCTCACCCCAACCCCTCTCCCACTGCGGTGGGAGAGGGGCTTTTAGCCTAGCGGTTCCCCCTCGCCTCACTCTGCGGGAGAGGGGGCTAGGGGTGAGGGATTCGCTTAACTATTCGTTTTCTGGTGCTTGATCCAGATCATGGGCTAATTCAGCCAGTAATTCTTTGGCGGCGCGTTCATTGACTTTGGTTCGCCCAACCTCGGCTTCAGGCGTAATGCCTTCCATCTCCAAAAAATCAACAATATGTCGTTGATGTTGTTGAAGCAATGCTGGTGTTAATAACTCATCGAGGTGGACAAAAACCTGCATGAAGGCTCCCGTTTATGCACTGTGGTGGAATCTAGGGGTATGATACAGTTTTTTGGGTTGCGCGGCAAGTGGTTTGACCAAGCAATTCCGTTATTAGATGGCTAGTCTTTGCTATACTTAGCACTGCATGTCGATTGCCAATTAAGGGGATATTTGATCATGGCACATTCAGATGTTTACGATCCAATTCATAACGAATTATGGGCTTTATCGGTGATGGCCAGCACGCTCGATAATGTGCGGGTGCGGGTTTCTGGCTTGCAACCTGATGTTCAGCAAGAGCGACCACAAGGCTTTGAGCGCTCATTAGCCCATGTAATTGCCAGTCTCCGCCGTGGTGAAGCAGAATTAATTGAAGTCTTCGAAAAAGCCTTGAAGACTGACAATCCTAGCATCAACACGATTTTCAACCGCTATCCCAAAGCCTTTGTGCTCAATCCAGCTGAGGAATTGGGTAGCTTTATGGATAGCCGCGAAACCAGCTTGGGCTTATTGCGCAGCCTAACCAGCGCCCAATGGGAGCGCAAAATCAACGATCCTGAGCGTGGCTTGGTTAGCTTAAGCCAATTGGCGGTCGAACGAGCCAACCTCGATCTCGAAGAAATGGACTATATGGCCCAACTACGTCAGGCGATCTTGCGGCTTGAGCCAATTCAAGGCAACGACGCTCGATGAGGGTGCTTTGGCTAATTAGTGTTTTATGTAGCACTGGGCTGGCGCTATTGAGCCTGCCACAGCTACTCCGAGATGCTCAGCAACGACGCTGGGCAGCTTGGTTTTTAGCCCTGTTTGCGATTGGCAATGGGCTTTGGTTAAGCCAACCGTGGCAGATTTGGGGTCGAATTTTCGCCGTGTGGATTCCATGCTACCTAGCATTTAAAGGCTGGCGTTTGCTCTATAGCCCCCATGCCCAAACCAAACAACTAGGTTTCTGGCGCAGCTTGGGATTTATTTTGTGGTTAGGGATGGAGCTTGAGCCATGGGAATTGCCGCGCCAGCCTGATCTTGCTTGGCGCAAAAATCTACTAATTGGCATATTATGGCTAAGTGTAGGGCTGGCAATTGGCTTGCTGGCTTGGTGGTTGCCTGCTCCAAGCAGCGCAGTATGGCTACTTTGGCGCTGTTGGCTGGCCTTAGTTGGCTTAGTAATTGGCCTGTTTTTTGGGGTTACGCGACTGTATTTGACGCTCTGGCAGGCCTTTGGCTGGCAAGTTCAGCACTTATTTTTGCAACCAATCTATGCCCGTTCGGTCAGCGAGTGGTGGGGCAAGCGCTGGAATTTAGCCGTGCATACGGTGTTAAGTTTGGTGTTTTGGCAACCACTCAAGCCAATCATTGGTTGGCGCTGGGCGGCGGCGGTGGTCTTTATCGCTTCAGGCTTGTTGCACGAATTGCTGTTGAGCTATCCGGCGGCAGGTGGTTGGGGCTGGCCACTCGGCTATTTTGTGGTGCAAATTGGGGCGACCAGTTTGGAGCGGCTGCGCAGCGTGCGGGCTTGGTTACGCCATTCGGATCGTCGCCAAGCAAGCTGGACGTTGAGTTGGATCATCATTCCTGCGCCGTTATTGTTTCGACCTGAACTAATTTTGGCCCTGTTTGCCGAACATCTAACGTAGCGCTACTAACGCCCCGAAACGTCCAGCAACCCCAGCATAATGGCCAAAAAAGGCCGTATCAGGGCAAGCAGTGCAAAGGTCGATTGAATGGATATTGCTGGTTTGCACACCGGTTTGTTCGAGCAAAAAGCTGATCATGCGGGGTAAATCGAAGAAATATTGCTCATCGCGGATGATAATGCCTGGAGCATTGGGGCCGTGGCGTTGGAAAAAGGCCGGAGAAACGACCTGTGCCCATGTCAGCGATTGCGCCAGTGCATAGCAACATGGGCCAACCGTTGGGCCGATGCCAACGATCAAATCGCTAGGTTGGCAGGCAACCAAATGGCACAATGCCTCAATCGTATTCTCTAAAACATTGTTGACCGTGCCAACCAAGCCAACATTGACCAAGGCCACCGCCTTGCCTTGGCGCGTGGTAATAATCACTGGAGCAGCATCACCGACCACCATAAACAGCGCCAAATTGCGCGTCGTAGTAATCAGGCTATCAACCCCTTGTTGATTGGGAATGCCTTGAGCATTGATAAAACTCAGATCACGCGGTGAGGCATCGGCCAACAAGCCTCGCACCGAAATCCGATGCGGCGTGCTATCGATTGGCATGCTATCGGGATCGCTGACCAAGCCCACGCGGGAACTATGGGTCAGAGCAAAATGCGCCACGCGGCCTGCATCAATTCCGGCGACCCGCGCAAAAGTACGCCGCGCTGCCCCAACTTCGGCAGGCGGGCCATAACGGGTTGCAAGATTCCCACAGGTTCGGGTCGAAAAACCATGCTGTAAAAACGGCAGCCCGACTAAGCCGGAAACACGAACAATCGGTGAGGCAACCTCAGGATCAAGTGATGATGCAACAGATGGCACATTCAGCATGGAATAGTCCCTGCGCAGGTATACGATTCTGATTAGTATACCGTATCGCTAAAATCAATGTAAAGAGATCAGTCTCGTCGGACGATGAGCCAAAATTAACTCTCGACTTTCCTGATCGTTAAGCATACAATAGCCATCTAGCTAGCTGCGACATTTCAACCTTTAGCACGTACACCACGGTACTGGTCTTCTTAGTACTTTTTCGCTATGGAGGTGGTTATGCAGAACATAGTTAGTGACACCATGAACTCGATCATGATTTGGACGATTGGCGGGTTGGTCTTTAGTTTTGTGCTGATTGTAGTCCTCCGTCGCGCCTTTGGCCCGAATAAAAAGTTGTTGCAACAAGGTTTACCAGGCCAAGCCACAATTATCAATGTTTATCAAACTGGCATGATGGTTAATAATAATCCGCAAGTTGGCTTAGTTTTGCAAATTGATGGCCCGTTGGGTCAATATCAGACCGAAACTAAGGCGGTTATTCCCATGATATCGATTCCACAATTTCAGCCCGGCGCAGTCTTGCCAGTCAAAATTGATCCGAGCAATCGTAATAATATTGCCCTTGATATCTACGGCCCGCAATAGGCCAATAGCCATTTACTCCCCCACCCATGTTTCCTGTTTCACCCCTGTGGTGGAACAGGTTTTTTATTAGGCCAGAGTTCGCTGGTTAGCTGGCGAATCTGTTGACGTGCCGTAGTTGGGTCGGGTACTGCCGCTGCCATGATCACCAAACTATCCCACATGCCAGCGTTGTAGATTAATGCTGCATCGTGTTCAAGGTCGGCTAGCTCCCCCGATTTGTGGGCGCATACTACCGCTGGTGGTAGGCTTGCAGCTATTTTATCGTCACTCGCTGAGTTAACGAGACTCTTTACGAGGGTACTAGCCATTGATCCCCCCTTGGCTATGACATCAGTCATGGTGTGTAACAGCCTTGTTAGTTCTTCGGCACTAGTATAGTTTTCAAAGCCCTGCTGACGCGCCTGAAAATCGAGCATAATCCGCCCCCAGCGCGTTGCTTGATAACCTGCTTGCTGTAACCAGTTGTTTGCTGCCGGAATTCCGCCCAATTGAGCTAATAACAAATTGGTGGCGTTATTTTCCGATTGCTTGAGCATTAAATGAATCAGTTGATTACTACTAAATGTTGTGCCAATTGCCTGGGCCAACGAGCCATCAGGATCGACAATCAGTTGCTTGCTGATCAATACGTCGAATGCAGGCTGATTGGTTGTATACCATTGCCAGGCCAAGAATAATTTGATCAAACTGGCCGACGGTAGTTGCAAGGTCGGTTGATATTGATAATAAATTGGGCCAGTGCAACTGCGAAAATCAACCGACCATTGCCCAGCAAACCCCATAATTAAGCGATCGATCGATTGCATGGCGCATTCCTTGCCCGAAAAGGCCCAATTTGACTTTTTATTAATCAGGTTTGGGTTTAAAATAGCTCTATTGTTTGCATTTTAGCGTTTGGGTGACCGTGTATGTATGTTTCTCGCCTGCAACTCCAAGACTTTCGAATTTATCGCAGCCTCAATTTAGCCTTGCCTCCAGGCGTGTGTTTGTTCTATGGGGCCAATGCAGCGGGCAAAACAACAATTCTGGAAGCATTATACTATTTGGCTACAACTCGCTCGTTACGCGCCTCGGTTGAACGCGAATTAATTGCGCTTGAAGCAGCAGGCGATCTTGGCTTGCCGCCGTTTGCTCGTTTGGCCGCAAGCCTACAACCGCAACCAGAGGCCGACATGCAAACGATTGAAATTGTGCTGCAACGCAAATTTGGCGCTGATGGCGATTTAGCCCCAACTACCAGCAAAACCATTCGGATCAACAAAATTGCTCGTCGAGCGCTCGATCTGATTGGTCAGTTGCGGGTGGTGATGTTCGCGCCTCAAGATTTGGAGTTAGTCACGGGTGCGCCTGCTGAGCGGCGGCGCTACCTCGATGTGACGCTTTCGCAGATCGATGGCCGTTATGTTCGTGCCCTTTCGCGCTACAACCAAGTGCTGACCCAGCGTAATGGCCTATTGCGCACCAGTCGTGAGCGTGGCCGCGCCGCCAGCGAACAAGATCTAGCATTTTGGGATGAGGAGCTAGCCAAAGCTGGAGTCTATGTGCTGCGCGAACGCCGCCGCGCAGTCACCACACTTGATCAGCTTGCTCAAGGTTTGTATGCCGAGATCAGCGGCAGTGATTTAGCTTTGCGTTTGAGCTATTTGGATACCACGCCTGCTCACGATGTGCCAAGTTTTCAAGCAGCTTTGAAGCAGCTCCACCGCGAAGAGCGCGAGCGTGGAGTGACGTTAATCGGCCCACATCGCGATGATCTGTCGATTCAATTGGCCGAGCGTGAAGTTGGCAGTTTTGGCTCGCGTGGTCAGCAACGGGCCTCGACCTTAGCTTTGCGGCTGGCCGAAGCCGAATTGATGCATAGCCGCACTGGTGATCGGCCAGTATTGCTGCTTGACGATTTGCTTTCAGAGCTTGATCAAAAACGCCGTGAACATCTATTGACCACAATTGTGCGGCCACAGCAACAAACCCTAATCACCGCTACCGATCTTGATGATTTTTCGCCCAATTTTCTGAGCCAAATCACCCGAATGCATGTTGATCATGGCCAGATCTTCCCTGCCTAAAGGCAATTATGAAGGATGAAGGATGAGGGATGAGGGGCATAATCCTTGTTATTCAGCCTCGTGGGCTTCGTAGTTGCAAATAAAGATCAAAAAAGCAGGCTTATTTGTGATATTCATCCTTCATCCTTTCAAATATTGTGACACTAGTTGACACAAGTCTACGCTATGCTCTAGTTCGTCACGCAAATTGTGTTGAAGGATGTGTTATGAGTACGAACTGTGTCGCAGTGACCACCCACCTACTTGGCCTTGGCAATGAACTTCGCACCGCGCCAAGCCTAATTCCCCTGCCAGCAGGCCAAATTTCGGCGCGGCAATTGCTGCAAGAGCATGTACACCACGAACTGAGCCAAAGCCAGCAAGCCAATCTTCCGAGTATTGCCCTTAATTATTTGATTGCCAAACCCACGCCAAACACCATGATTGCTGCTGAACATGTGCGCAGCCAAGCTGAAGCCGCGTTTCGGGCTGGCGATTGTTGGCTCATGCTCGATGGGGTAGCTGTGCATAATTTAGATACACCCTTGCAATTGCAACCCCAAAGCCGAGTTGGGTTTATGCGGCTCTATCAGCGCTAAAGGATGATCACGATGCAGCGAAACAAACAAGCAATAGCGCTTGTGGGATTGAAGGATTGAGCGAGGGTTACGCCGTCCTCGATTTAGGAGGAAGAAATTGAGGACGGCACATGCAATTTAGAAGATCAAAAATCCAATCACTGCAATCAACACTAAAACCCCAATCACGCTATACAACACAATCCGTTCGCGATCAAACAAGGTAAAATTGCCGCGAACAATCGTTGGCTCAAAGCCAATCATATATAAGGTATGGGCTTGATTGCGCTCGGTATAATCGACCTCAGTCACGGGTGTACCATGAATCGTTAATTCGGCATGCAATAAGCGGGTTTGCTGATCTGCATCGACATTTTCGGCAGCCTGCAATAATTCATGCAATGGTGCAATCGCATGCCATTTGGTATCGCGCACATCAATTTGGGCGGTATAGACTTGCTGCGATTTTTCACGAATATCGGCTAACGGCAAGCCAGCCTCATCGTCGGTGTTTTCCCAAAGCTTGCCCCAACGCGACCAATAAAATACATCTTCGGTTAAAACTTGGCCTGAACCTTGGCAACGCCCACAATCGGCTTGGCCTTCGCCTTCACATTCAGGGCAATCGACCGTGACCGTGCGGCGTTCTTTGCTGCCATCGGGGTTGGTTTGTACCCGTTTGGTTTCAAGCAAGCCTCGCCCATGGCATTTGGTACAGTGCAAATCGCCCTTGCCACCACAATAAATACACATCTCAACCCGCTCGGAGTTGGGAATAATCATCTCGGTTGGGCGAATTTCATCAAATGGCTGGGGATCAGGCAAAATCACTTGCCAAACGCCAGGTGGGTTTTGACTGGTGCTGATACGGCTGCCTTGATAGGGCTTTTCGCGTGGTTCTGGCGTGGTGCGGGTTTCATAATAGGCCCGTAGTTCGTAGGTATAAAAGTTGTAGCTGACCACCCGTTCGGGCACAAGTGCGTTGCCTAAATCGCGTCGCCGCAGCATATTTTGGCCGCTCCAGCGATTGAGCACAGTGCGCAAATTAGTTGGCTCGTGCAATTGGCGACCCCACTCACGGCCTCGCTGCACAAAATCGCCATCAAGAATCCCAACCAACACCGTTTCGACCGGATTTTCGAGCCATTCGCTTTCAACACTGCTGGCGGTGATTGGTGCAAGGGTCGTACTGGTTTCGGTGGGCAAGGCTTCGCGCAAGGCTTGACGTAAGGCTGCCGCAGCTTGATTCGCTGAACTATAACGCACCGAGGCTTGAGGCGAGAGCAAACGCCGCAACACCCGATCAGCAGAAGCTAAGGCTGGATTGAAATCGCCTAAGGATTTGGGGGTTTGGCCAGGCGCTGGGGGTACTTCACCAGTTAACATATGGTAGAGCACTGCACCCAAGGCATAAATATCAAGGCTTGGTTCGGTGGCATTTTGCTTAAAATCTTGCTCTGGTGGAGCGTAAGCCGTCAAATAATCAGCCTCTTCAAGCTGTGAAAGATCAGGGCCATCGCTGCTCCAAGCCAAGCTGAAGTTGGTCAAAAAACCATGACGGGTAACTGTTTGATCATGGATCGTCTCGGTAACGACAATTGTGCCTGGCTGAATATCGCGGTGCACAATTTTTTCAGCGTGAATCGTATCGAGGGCTTTGGCGATATCGCTGAAAATACGCACAGCGTCGCCAATTGAAAGCGCCCCATCTTCAAGCACCTCTTGCAACAAGCGCCCACCGAGCGGCGGTGTAACCAAATAATAGCCAAACCGATCATCGTGACCAGCATCAATCACTGGCACAATTGTTGGATGTTTGAGCCGAGCAGCCAAACGGGCGGCCTGCCCAAATCGGCTGACCGAAACCCAATCTGAACGGCGTAACACATGCACCTCAACCGGGCGATCAAGGGTTAGGTGGCGAGCGCGATAGATGGT
Source organism: Herpetosiphon gulosus (assembly GCF_039545135.1). Lineage (NCBI taxonomy): Bacteria > Bacillati > Chloroflexota > Chloroflexia > Herpetosiphonales > Herpetosiphonaceae > Herpetosiphon > Herpetosiphon gulosus. Next base: position 68,096 of record NZ_BAABRU010000002.1, read on the forward strand.
CGTTAACTCTTCCTGGCCTATCCGCTCTTCCAAGCGATAATTGCGCAGTTCATGATCATCGTCGCGGCGCGGTGTCGCAGTTGTTTTAGCCCGAGATGCAGGGGCACTCATTGCGGTCGCTCCTCTAGTTGCACATTTCATCGGCAGTATAGCACATTGACCTTGCCATGATTGCGCGAATTAATCTATTTTAGCACATTTGTTTTGAAATTGTAATAGTTGGCGCTTATGAGGATCGGTCGTTGGTAGTTGGGGATCAGAACGTTATTCGTACAATATGTAGCTAAACAATACTGGATAGTTTTCTTAGATTAAGCTGAACTAGCGCCTGATCCCTGACTGCAGATCCCTCGGCCTTCACCTTTGCGTGAATTGACCAAGCCTGTTAGGATGGCGCAAAATGATTGAATACACACAACGAGGACTCGACGATGAGCACATTGCTGGAGATTTACGAAACAATGAGCTATGGCCCAGCACCCGAATCTGCTGCTCCAGCCCACGAGTGGCTAGATGCCCATAGCCGTCGTTTTGGGCTATATATTAATGGTACATGGACTGAAGTTGCCAACGAGCGCTTGTTCGATTCGATCAACCCGGCTAATCGCAGCGTATTGGCCCAAGTAACCCAAGCGAGCAGCGATGAAGTAAACGCTGCGGTTGCTGCCGCCAAGGCGGCCTTTCCAGCTTGGTCGCAAACCAGCGGCCATGTGCGTGCTCGCTATTTGTATGCCTTGGCTCGCCAAATTCAAAAACATTCGCGGCGCTTCGCCGTGCTCGAAACCCTCGATAATGGCAAGCCAATCCGCGAAACTCGCGATATCGATATTCCATTAGTCGCGCGTCATTTCTACTATCACGCTGGTTGGGCACAATTGCAAGAAAGCGATTTAGCAGGCTACGAACCGTTGGGCGTGGTCGGCCAAATTATTCCGTGGAATTTTCCGCTGTTGATGTTGGCTTGGAAGATTGCCCCAGCCTTGGCGATGGGTAACACGGTGGTATTGAAACCTGCCGAATGGACTTCATTAACGGCCTTGGCATTTGCCGAAATTTGCCATGAGATTGGTTTGCCCAAGGGCGTGGTCAACATCGTAACTGGCGATGGTAAAGTTGGCGAGCAAATCGTCAAGCACCCCGATATTGCCAAAATTGCCTTTACTGGCTCAACCGAAGTTGGCAAAATTATTCGTAGCGCCACCGCTGGCAGCGGCAAAAAACTTTCCTTGGAGCTTGGCGGCAAATCGCCCTTTATCGTGTTTGATAATGCCGATTTAGATAGCGTGGTCGAAGGCGTGGTTGATGCGATTTGGTTCAATCAAGGCCAAGTTTGTTGCGCTGGCTCACGTTTGTTGGTGCAAGAAAACATCGCTGATAAGCTGATTGGCAAGTTGCGCACTCGTATGGAGCAACTGCGCATCGGCGATCCTTTAGATAAAGCGATCGATATTGGTGCGATTGTTGCCCCAGCCCAATTACAAAAAATCGAGCAACTGGTGGCCGAAGGCGAAAGCGAAGGTTCAATCAAATGGCAACCCTCGTGGGCTTGCCCAACTGATGGCTATTTCTATCCGCCAACCTTGTTTACCAACGTGGCTCCCGCCTCAACCTTGGCCCAAGTTGAAATTTTCGGGCCAGTCTTGGTCACGATGACCTTCCGCACACCTGATGAAGCGATTGCCATTGCCAACAATACCCGTTTTGGTTTGGCCGCCAGCATTTGGAGCGAAGATATTAATGTAGCACTCCACGCCGCCGCACGGGTCAAAGCAGGCGTAGTCTGGATCAACAGCACCAATCTGTTTGATGCAGCAGCTGGCTTCGGTGGTTATCGCGAGAGTGGCTATGGCCGTGAAGGTGGCAAAGAGGGCTTGTACGAATACCTCAAAAAATCTGAGGTCAAAAAACTCAAAACTAAGGCCAGTCCAGCACCCGCACCGATTGCAACTCCCACCAGCAACGGCTTGCCAGCGCTCGATCGCACCCCCAAAATCTATATTGGCGGCAAGCAAGCTCGCCCCGATTCAGGCTATAGCCGGATTGTGGTTGGGATCAATGGCGAAACCCTGGGCGAAGTGGGCGATGGCAGTCGCAAAGATATTCGCAACGCGGTCGAAGTGGCGCGAAGTGCCGCCAGCAGTTGGTCGGCAGCAACCGCCTACAATCGGGCGCAAGTGCTCTATTTCTTAGCTGAAAACCTTGGGGCACGGGCCGCCGAATTTGCCCAACGCATTCGCCAACAAACAGGCCGCAACGATGCCGATCTCGAAGTCGAAACATCAATCGAGCGCTTATTTACCTACGCTGCTTGGGCCGATAAATATGATGGGGCTGTGCATGCCACACCTGTGCGCAACGCAACCCTTGCCATGGTCGAATCGCTCGGCGTGCTTGGCTTGGTTTGTCCCAGTGAATATCCCTTGTTGGGCACAATTTCGTTGTTGGCCCCAGCAATTGCCTTGGGCAACAGCGCGATTATTATTCCATCGCCAGAGCATCCACTTTCGGCCACCGATTTGTATCAAGTGCTCGACACCAGCGATGTACCAGCAGGCGTAGTCAACATTATCACTGGCGACCGCGATAGCCTAGCCAAAGTGCTGGCCGAGCACAACGACGTTGATGGTTTGTGGTATTGGGGCAATGCTGAGGGCAGCGCCATGGTCGAGCGCAGTTCAATCGGCAACCTCAAACAAACCTGGGTCAACTATGGTGAACCTCGCGAATGGCTCGATCGACGGGTTGGCGAGGGCGAAGAATTCTTACGCCATGCCAGCCAAATCAAAAACATTTGGGTTCCCTACGGCGCGTAATTATGGTTTACCAGTCGCTTTAGCCCGATTCTTTGAGTGGAGTCGGGCTTGCTGTTTTAGTTGGTGTACTTAAGTTCCCTCACCCCAACCCCTCTCCCACGGCGGCGGGCGAGGGGCATCCCAATGGTCATGATCGGATGGTTCCCCCTCGCTCGCGTGCGGGAGAGGGGGCTAGGGGGTGAGGGCATGGCAATCGACTCTAAATTTCACCCAATCATTGTTAAAAACCTACCCTTGAAAGCACCCCTCTCCCACTACGGCGGGCGAGGGGCTTTTGGTTTGGTGGCTCCTCCTTGCCTCACGTGCGCGAGCAGAGGTGAGGGCATGACAATCGACGACGATTCCCAGCAAAATTAATTACCATGTATTCTCTGTAATGTTCACTACAAATTTGACATTTTAGCAAAAGCTTATATATTGATATTATGTATCAATAAGGGGTGTGCAAATGTTTGATGTGATTATTGTTGGTGGCAGCGTGGCGGGTTTAAGTGCGGCCTTGGTTTTGGGGCGGGCGCGACGCAGTGTGTTAGTGCTCGATAGTCAGCAGCCGCGCAATGCTCAATCGCCTGGCGTGCATAATTTTCTCTCACGTGATGGGATTTTGCCTGCTGAATTGCGCCAAATTGGCCGCGAGCAACTCAAGCCCTACCCTAGCGTGCAGGTGCGGTTCGCAACTGCTGAGCATGCCCAAGCGATCGACGGTGGTTTTGTGGTGAAGCTTGATGATGGCAGCGAAATTAGCAGCCGCAAATTGTTGCTAGCTTCGGGCGTGATCGACGAATTGCCGCCAATCGAAGGCCTCGCCGAATTATGGGGATCAAGCGTATTTCACTGCCCCTACTGCCATGGCTGGGAAGTGCGCGATCAACCGTTGGCGGTGTTAGTGCCCGATGCTGAGCGTTTGTTTCACGTTGCGACCTTGTTGCACAACTGGAGCAGCGATTTGGTGGTTTGTACCAATGGCGAGGCTCAACTTAGCCCTGAGCAACGCCAAATCTTGGCGAAACTCAATTTGTCAATTCGCGAAGATCGCTTGGTTGGGATTGAACAAGCCGCTGGGCAATTGACCCATTTGATCTTTGATCAAGGCGAGCCATTGGCCCGCAGCGGTTTGTTGATTGGCGTACCTCAACGCCAACGTAGCCAACTACCAGCCCAACTAGGCTGTGAAGTTTCCGATAATCCCCATATGCCAGGCTTGATCAAGGTGCAAATGTTGGGACAAACCAGCGTGCCAGGCGTGTATGCTGCTGGTGATGCGACCGCAGGCATGCAACAAGCAATCAATGCAGCGGCAGGAGGCGCGATGGCAGGCGCAGGCATCAACCATGAACTAATTCAAGATATGCTCAAACAGCTTTAGAACGGCGTTCAAAGCGATCACGCCATTTGCGATAGCACTGTTGATGATATTCTTCGGCGGGGTAAAACGGCAAATCCAGCCCGAATTCGACGAAGTAATCAACAAGCTGTGGTTGAGCTAGCTTACTGGCCAGAGCTAGCTCCAACTGAGCAGCATTGCTACAAATAATTATTGCTCGATATTGTGGGTCGGGGCTGGCTGGTGGCTCTAGCATAGCCCAAAAGTGGGTTAATAGTTCATTGAAACTGATGATCGCTGGATCAACATGTAATTCAACCACTTCGGCATGACCTGTCGATCCTGCGCAAACATCCTCATAGCTTGGCTGCGCTATCCAGCCACCAGCATAGCCAGTTTGAGTTTGGACAATGCCTGCAAGCGATCCAAAAGCCGCTTCAACTCCCCAAAAACAACCAGCGCCAACAATAATTCGTTCGAGCATTGTGCATACCTATCGCTAGTGGAATCGCGGTGATGTCGCCAATCCAGCGGGAATAGGGATGGTGAACTGATTTAGGGCGGCAGACGTGCCGCATACACGCACGGTCGTCTGCCGCATGGGCAATATGCTGTTTTGAGCCACTGGCGCAATAGGCCTAATGCTAATCTGAGATCGCGTCCGATCTGGGCAGCGGTTTACTCAGCATTAGAGCCAACTCATCACATCCAGAGTTACGTTAAATCAGCTTTCCTGCCATGGAGTTCGGATAAAACGACCGATAGCATTCCAACAAAGATGTACAAGCCAGGATAGCAACATTAGTTCTGCATATCTTTGCACATATCCGCGAGGAACTAACTCCCACGCCTCAGGACGATAGCCTTCGATAAACAGCAATACCACACTATATGAAATCACGCTATTGACGATCGAAACACTCAACTTTTTGGAATATACTGCGCAAGCGATCAGTGAGCCAACACCATAGACAGCGTAGACAAACATACGCTGTCTCACAGTATCGAGACGAGGCATTATCAAGTACTGTGGACTCACGCCAAGCACCGGTTCACGTAAAAATGTGAATAGGGTTGCAGATACAAGAACTCCAGCAAGCAGTGACAATACTATTCGGAGGGCTACGTTGGATTGCTGTGCACTAGGAACATTATACATATCATTCTTCTCTAAAGCGCTATCCTCTTGTGAAAAGCGCTTTACTCCATAATGCTACCAATTCATATCCCAATAAGGAGAAGGAAGATTGACCGTAGTTATAGCTAGGTCATATTTCTTTTGCAATTTTTGGATAAGCTGGCTTGCAGTCAAATCTACCATGTAAACAGATTTATCATTGGCCATGGAGTCGAGATTGGCGACACGAAGATCAATAAAACCAGTAATTACCAGAACCCCCTTAGCAGTTTGATCAGCTGCAAGTTTTTGCTGAATCTGTGCTTCTGAAGAAATGATATCACTTTCAGGCCATTCAACAAACGAGTGTTTCTTATTTGTGCTATCGACAACCCCAATAATATATGACTCAAGGTTAATATTCTGCGCATCGATAATAGATTGAGCCTTCTCGATAGTAACTGGCTCATTGAACGTGATATTTACTGGAATGACACCAACATCGCTCTTGGCATTCCGCGTAAGATTGTTGTTATGCTTCTTATACTGATCCTTTATATTTTCATTATTGAAGTCAACAGCAACGTCTACTCTTGCTAAATTAGAGCAAGTTGATCCAATGAGTGCATATGTATAAAGCCGATCATCGGAAACACCTTCTTCAATCATAATTTTCTTGCACTTAGCAGATTTTGAGTCACTATCTACAGCAAACGTCTGAGCTATAAATAGTAAAGATAAAATAACTCCAGCCGTCTTAATATACTTAAGCATTACTATTCTCCTATAACTATAAAGCTATCGATTGTACCAATATTTTTCTTTTTCGAGCCACCAGTGGCCAAGTCCCGCCTCCATGCTGATATTAATCTCTCCATCAATGAATCCTGTTTTTCGAGCATCGAAGTACACTTGCCAATAATATTGACGATCTACCACAACACCCGTTTCCCTGATATCTAACTCGGTTTCTTCAAAGATTGCAGCATCCCCACAATCGTTATACCGATAGACACCATTGTTAGGAACATCAGTTTGATGCGCATTAACATGAACTTGATCAGGCTCTTGTGGACCATCTATCCGATCGCAATCTGCAGTCCAATCAAAGCGTGCATCCCAGTTCAATAAATTAACTTTGGCATTGAGATTCCATGAAAAGGAACTATAAGCGACAACACCTTGAGACCCATGCCACCACGTTGTAGAACCTGTAGAAGGAGCAAAGGCTGGTCGAGTCCCCTCCCAAGCATTGCTGATTGAGGGAATAAGAGTCAAAACTGCTACAACCGCCAAAAGAAATTTCCGACTGATCATATGTACTCCTAGAAACCGTTGTGTCGGCCAATTCCGAACACAGCATCAATACTACCAACGCACTGCTCAGATCAATCTGATAAATCTGTAACAATCCTGTAACACCTTTTTTGTTCATCGAGAAAGCGGCGAAACGCGCGAAGATCAGAAAAAATGTTGCAATATCCGTGACCTATGGGCGAGTATGAAAAGTCGGAGACAGGGGCATCTGGCGGCATTGTTGCATGAGGTTGGGCGTGAAATGCTATGACGAAAAGCAGTACGCTATGGCGCAAAGCAGTTTAATGGCTGAGGATTTCGAAGCCGACGCTCTCGACGTATCGTGCTGCCAACAAACAGATGGGAAGACCACCAGCATAGCCAGCTTGAGTTTGGACAATGCCTGCAAGCTCCCCAAAAGCTGCTTCAATTCCCCAAAAACAACCAGCACCAACAATTATCCGTTCGTTCATACAACCTACCTTAGCAGAAATTAGCTAAACTGCCTAATTGCTTGGGCATTATTGATAGTAGTAACAGTGCAGCTTGATCAAAAACTCTAATTCTAGGCGTATGACTGCCGAAAATTTAAATAAAAATGTACAAACTGCACAAATCAAAGCATGAATAGTTTAGGCAACATGGCGATAAATCTTACTAGATTGTTTAGATAAGATAGTGACACATCAGTAATGAACCAAACAAAATATCGAAACCGACCCAAACACTAGCATTATTGCACAAATGCCTCTCGGCATATTGCTCGAATGTGCAGTTACCTCGCACGTTGGTCATACTCGATGAACTCCACCGAAATCTTCAATGGCGAAGCATTTGTTAGCTTGATCAAACCAATGGGTACCGACCCATTGCTTGATCGTCGTGTATCGCATCGTAGCCAATCATTACCCGTCATCAAGGGAGGTTCTAATGTTTCGACGACGACGCTGGATTGTACCCGCAGCAGTTGCTTCGCTAGCAATACCCACTGCAACCTTTGCCCAAGAAGCCGCACCGGTAGCAACCGAAACAATCACCACCCAAATTGATATTATTTGGTTGTTGATTGCAGCGGTCTTGGTCTTTTTCATGCAGGCAGGCTTTGCCTTGGTGGAAAGTGGCTTTACTCGTTCTAAGAATGCAGCCAACATCTTGATGAAAAACTTGATGGATTTTTGTGTTGGCACGGTGTTGTTCTTTGCAATTGGCTTTGGCTTGATGTATGGTGCATCAGCAGGTGGCTTCATCGGCACCGACAACTTCTTCCTCAGCAACTTTAGCCCAGCAACTGGCAGCGGCAAAGATTGGGTTGGTTTCTTCTTCCAATTGGTGTTTGCCGCCACCGCCGCCACAATTGTGTCGGGCGCGGTCGCCGAACGCTTCAAATTTATCTCTTACCTGATTTACAGCGCCATCATCTGTGGCATTGTCTACCCAATTTCGGGTCACTGGCAATGGGGTGGCGGTTGGTTGTTTGAGCTTGGTTTTATCGACTTTGCTGGCTCGACAATTGTGCATAGCGTTGGTGGCTGGGCTGCCTTAGCAGGTACGATTTTGCTTGGGCCACGCTTAGGTAAATTCAACAAAGATGGATCAAGCAACGTTATTCCAGGCCACAGTTTGACCCTTGGCGTGCTTGGGGTCTTTATTCTGTGGGTTGGCTGGTTTGGCTTCAACCCAGGTAGCACCCTCTCGGGCATGAACGAAAGCATTGGCTATATCGCCGTCACTACCAACATGGCCGCCGCCGTTGGCGCACTCTCAGCCTTGATCATCAACTGGTTGATCACTGGTCACCCTGATACGAGCGTTGCTGCCAACGGTGCATTGGCTGGTTTGGTCGCGATTACCGCAGGCTGTGCCAATGTTACCCCAGTTGGTGCATTGTTCATCGGCTTGCTCGGCGGGATCATCTTCGTCTATGGTTCGATCTTCCTTGAAAAAGTCTTGAAACTCGATGACCCAGTTGGTGCAATTCCGGTTCACTGTTTCAATGGGATTTTCGGAACCTTGGCAGTAGGCTTGTTTGCTAGCCCCGCTGTTGGTGGCTTGACTGGCATGGGCGATGCTGCTGGCTTGTTCTATGGCGGTGGTTTGGGTCTGCTTGGCACGCAAGCGATTGGGGTTTTGGCAGTTGGCGCTTGGGCCTTCACAACCATGTTCATCGTTTTCTATGTGCTGAAAAAGACCTTGGGCATTCGGGTTTCCGAGCAAGAAGAAATCGAAGGCTTGGATATTTCCGAGCACGACACGGTTTCGTACCCAGAGTTTGGCACGCCTGTTGCTGGCGTAGCTGGTGCTCGCTCAATGATGCCGGAACTTTCTTCAACCAAATAAACCAATGCAAGTATGCGCTGATTGAGCCAGCCTCAGTCAGCGCATCGTTAGCATCAAGGAGCGATTATGCAACTTGCAGTCAGCGCCAAACCTGAAACTCCCCTCCAACCCTATGTGGTGAGCGCCGATTATGCCCCTGGCACGTTGATTCAGCAGCAAACTTTAGAATTGCCGATCTATCACTCACCTGAGCAAAAACTCTACGAATTGGAGATTGCAGGCTTTCGGGTTGAGGATGCTGATCCTGAGACGGCTTTACGTCAAGCAGTGCCTGTACTCAAAGCCTTGGTCAACTTGGCCCGCCTCCCAACCTACGTGTTTATTGCCCGCCGTTCGCGTCAAGTTTATCCCATTTATAGCATTGGTGATGATGTGCTGGCAACAACCCCTGGTGGCCCAGTTTTTCGCCATGTTGAGCTTGCCAAAGTGCGCGAATATTTGAATGAATATTTGCATTTGACTGGGGTGCTTGGCCGACCTGGCGCGAGCGATAAGCTGCACGTGCGCGGCGTTGATGCCAAAACAATGGGCTTGATTCGCCCGACCTGTTATTTCAAAAAGCGGATTACTGGCCAAACCGATTTCTGGGCACCTGTGTTTGCCAATGATCAAGAACTGTATGCCTTTGCGGCGAGCAAGCGCCATGCAGTGCCCTTGAGCGAGCCAAACGCCTTGATGGGCTTGCATGCCTTGGTCGCCAAAGCCTTGATCAAAGACAAACGACTGTTCCACGAACACGATCTACGGGTTGACCGCATGTTTGCTGAGCCGTGGGAAATTTGGAAAAAAGATTTAACTGCGGTCAATGAGCCAATTGTGCTGGGCGCTGTTAGCTTAAATGTCTATCAATATGGCCCAACTTGGCTCGCCGTTGAAAAACGCCGCGATCGCGATGAACTACGCCCAAGCTTGTTCCTTGGCGAGAATCTCTACGATCTGACGGCGCGGGTAACTGCCGACTTCAAACGGCGCGGCCTGATTGCTGAATAATCCACGAGCTGGCTTTCAAATGCTGGAAGCCAGCTACTTGGTAAACCCATATTTGGCGATCATCGCGCGAATGGTGGTGATATTACGGGCAGTTCCGGCCTGTTTGAGCGCCCGCTCCAATTTTGCCCCACTAAACTTGCTTTCCCCCCGTTGTTTATGCCGCAACCACCAAACATGTCGCCCTGTGATCCGAAATGTATCCAACTCACTTTGATACTGGTCTAGCCGCGCCTGGGCTTCGGCATCTAGTTCGTGCTGCACAAAGGTCACATAGATCGCTGCTTGCGGATCGATCTCGCTTGGCGTAAATGGGCAAGCTTGTTCAAGCTCGGCCAATTCGGCGGCAGAACGCAGAAATGTTGCGACTGCAAAGCCAAAACGGGCCTCAAGTTGGGTTGCAATCAAGTGCTCGGCCTCGGCATAGCTTTGGGTTGGATCATCAAAAACCACATTGCCCGATTGAATATAGGTCTGAACATTGGTAAAACCATGGGCCAGCAAAACAGCCCGTAAATCTTCCATTTTCACAAAGTGGTTGGTAATGTTGATTGCGCGTAAAAAGGCAATGGTGCTCATTGTTACCTCGCGTGTAGAGAACATAGAACAGAGAGCATAGAACATACAATCTATTGTAACCGCAGCGGTGCAGAGCTTTTTTAACCACGAAGAGCACGAAGGACACGAAGGTACATTCCCAGTTACAGATTATGTTAAGTCAATACTTATTAGTTAAGCTCCTGCGCCCTGATCCCCGACCCCTGATCCCTAGCCCCTCTTTTGATTTTTGCCTTCTGCCTTTTGATTTTCGTGGCTCTGCTATAATATTGCTTCAAGGCTCAGCCACCCCACCTGCTTCGACCAACCATCACCTCACCGCTGAGGAGTAGCGTATGCAACAGGTAGTACGTGTTTTTCATCAACTCTTGCCCGATTTTGTTGATCATGTGTCCGAGCAAATTGTTGCTAACCATGTGCCTGTGTATGCCAGCTTGCCGCAGCAGCATGTTAAAATGGCGCTCTACAATGCCATTCATTCAATTGAAATTGATCTAGCCCAAGGCACAACCTCGACCTATGCCGATTATTGGCGTGAGGTGGCGGTGCAACGTGCCCAACAAGGCATCTCACCAGTTCACAGTATGCTCGTCACCCACCTTTCAACCAACGTGATGACCCAATTTTTAAAGCAGGCCTTGGATCGCGAGCCAGAGGCTTTGGCATGGTGGCTCGAACGGACTCACACAATTATTTCGCTAGGCATGTTGGTGATGACCGAAGCGCGAATTAATGCCTTGCAAGAGCTTGGGCAACTAGGCAGTGAGCCAGCCAGCAGCGGCATTATCATCCACGAACAACCTAACTTAATTTTGCCACCCAGCCGTTGGCAAGCCCCGCAGGTGCTGCATTTGCAAGCCTTTGGCCAAATGCGGGCCTGGCGTGGCTCAAGCGAGGTGCTCAATTGGGGCCGCAAGTCGGCAATTGCCTTGCTCGGTATCTTAATTACCCAGCGTGGCCAATGGATTCAGCGTGAGCAAATTTGCGATCTATTCTGGCCTGATTTAGCGCCAAATCAAGCCGAAGCCCAATTTAAAGTTGCCTTGAATGCGCTAACCGCTGTGTTAGAGCCAGAACGCCCGACCCGCCAAGCTTCAAGCTACATTCAACGCCGCAATACTGCCTATCGTTTGGCGTTTGATACTGCGCCAATTCAGCTCGATGTGCTGCGCTTTGAGCAATTGCTGCAACGTGCCAACCAAGCTAGCAAGCCACCAGAAGCAATTAATTACTATCGCCAAGCACTCAATTTATATGCTGGCGATTTTTTGGGCGATTGTTTGTATAGCGATTGGGCCAATGCTGTGCGTGAGCAATTGCGCAATAATTTTGTCCAAGCTGCCTGCCAATTAGCCCAATTATTGTTGGCTGAACAGCAACCAAACGAGGCCTTGGATTGGGCCGAAGCCGCTTTGCAGGCTGATCCCTATCAAGAAAGCGCCTATCAAGCGAGTTTTATGGCCTATGCCCAACTTGGCAATCGGGTGCAATTGCAACGCAGCTATCAACGTTGCCAACAAGTGCTTGAACACGATTTGGGCTTAGCGCCAATGCCCGCCACCAAAGCTAGCTACCAACGAGCCGAACAAACGCTGCATCAACTGTAACTCAAGTGTAACTAGCCTTTGCTATGCTGAAGTGAGAGCTACTTCAATTGCATAGTCCAAAGGAGGACGCACGTAATGAAGCGTTTGATTTCGATGTTGGTAATTCTGGTTACTGCAATTCAGCTGTTGGCTGCTTGTAGCAGTGGCACTGGAGTTGAACCAACTGCCGCCACCAATCCAACCAGCGATTCGGCCCAAGCCACCCAAGCTCCTCCCGCGACGACCGCGCCTGCCGCAACGACAGAAAGCACCGAACCAACCGCCGCGGCAACCAGCGATAGCGCTGCCGCGACTGGCAAGCCAATCAAAATTGGCCTGATCACCGATCAATCCAAGGCTTTATCGTTGTATGGAACCCAAGAAATCAATGGCTTTATGTTGGGCTTGGAGTATGCCACCAACGGCACGATGCAAGTTGCTGGCCGCCCAATTGAAGTGATTGTCAAAGACGACGAAAACAACCCCGAACGCGCTCGTCAGTTGGCCCGCGAGTTGATTGAAAAAGATGGCGTGGAATTGCTGCAATGCTGTGCCTCAACTTCATCAGCCTTAACCGTGATTGAAATTGCCAAAGAAAACAACATCATTGCGATGATTGATCCGGCTGCTGGACCACAAATTACTGGCTCGAATTTCAATCGCTTCGTCTTCCGCACTGGCCGCAACACCTTGCAAGATGCCTTGACCGCAGGCCCGTATATGGTCGAGAACGTCGGCAAAGAGTTTGTGCAATTGGCTCCCGACACCGACTTTGGCAAAGGCTCAGCTGCTTCGTGGCGCTCGATCATCGAAGCCAACGGTGGCACCTTCGTCTCGGATGATGTGTTTATTCCTGCCGATACGACCGACTTTACCCCATATTTGCAAAAATTGCTCGATGCTGCCGACGAAAAACAGGCCAAAGTGTTGATGGTTACCTGGGCCGGAGCCAACTTCCCACGCTTGTTCCAGCAAATGCAAGAGCAAGGCGTGCTCGATAAATTAACCTTGGCCACCGGCTTTGGAGATAACGTGACCATGCCGATGGTCTATGCCGATGCAGTTGGCTCAGTTGGCATGATTGCCTACCACTACACCCTGCCCAAGAATGAAGTCAACGATTGGTTGGTTGAGCAACACAAAGCCAAATATGGCTCATACCCCGATCTCTTCACCGCTGGCGGCATGGCCTCAGGCATTGCAACCGTGCGCGGCTTAGAAGCAACCAAGGGCGATACCAACGCCGATGCCTTGATCGCGGCGCTTGAAGGTATGAGCTTTGAAGGGCCAAAAGGCACCTACACCTTCCGCAAAGAAGATCACCAAGCGCTCCAGCCGATGTACATGGTCAAATTGATCAGCATTACCGACCCAGATGCTAAGTTCTTTGAGTTACTGCAAGAACGCAGCGCAGAACAAACCGCCCCACCTGTGATGGTGACGGAGTAAGCCGAGGGGTCAGTAATTAGGGGTCAGTAATTAGGGGTCAGTAATTAGGGGTCAGGGGTCAGTAGTTAGGGAAATCGTCCAGACAAGCTTCTGATCCCTAGCCCCTGATCCCTAACCCCTCGCTCAATAAAGGATTTTTCAATGCCAAACGTTTTGTTGAAAACTGAACATCTTTCACGTTCGTTTGGTGGTTTGCAGGCGGTGCGTGATGTAAGCATCGCAGTTGAAGAAGGTTCGTTTCACTCGGTTATTGGGCCAAATGGGGCGGGTAAAACGACCTTCTTCAACATGATTAGTGGCGCGATTAAGCCTAGCAGCGGCAAGGTGTTTTTTGCTGGTAACGAGATTACTGGCCTACCCTTGCACCGCATGATTCACCTTGGCATTGGCCGCGCCTACCAAATTACCAGTTTGTTTCCCTCGCTGAGCGTGGCCGAAAATGTGCGTTTGGCCGCCCAAGCGCGAGGCCGCGATACTTTTAAATTTTGGCAGCACAGCGATCGGTTCGAGCGTTATCACGAACGAGCACAGGCGGCGCTCAAGTTGGTAGGTTTGCGCGGGGTTGAGCAAGTGCTGGCTAGTGCTTTGCCGCACGGCGATAAACGTAAACTCGAATTAGCCCTGCTGCTCGCCAGTGAGCCTCGGCTATTGTTGCTCGATGAGCCAACCGCTGGTATGGCTGCCAACCAAGTGCCCGAATTGATCGAGATTATTCAGCAACTCCGCCAAAGCGGCCAACATACGATTATTCTGGTTGAGCATCGCATGGACGTGGTAATGAGCATTTCCGATCAAATAACGGTGATGCACGGTGGCAGTGTGCTGGCCGAAGGCACGCCCCAAGCGATTGCCGCCGATCCACGGGTGCAGCAAGCCTACCTCGGCGAATTGTATGATGATGTGTTAACCCAGCCTCACGAGGTCGCCCATGACACCAATTCTTGAAGTTGAGCAACTTCAGACCTTCATCGGTCAATATCATATTTTGCATGATGTCTCGTTGCAGGCCGAGCAAGGCTCAATTACCGCCATTCTTGGGCGCAACGGCGCTGGCAAAACCACCACACTCAAATCAATTATGGGCTTAACGCCACCGCAAGCAGGCTCAATTCGCTTTGCTGGGCAACACCTCAATGGCTTGCGCACCTTCAGCATTGCTCAACTGGGCATTGGCTATGTGCCAGAGCATCGCGCAATTTTCCGCGATTTGACCGTGACTGAGCATTTGATTTTGGCTGAGCGCAAGCGTGGCGATTTACGCCGACGGGGCGATTTGATCTTTAGCTTGTTTCCCGATTTGCAGCGGCTTGAGCGGTTGCTAGGCAGTCAGCTTTCGGGCGGTCAGCAACAAATGTTGGCGATTGCGCGGGCTTTGGTTGCCGAAACTCAATTGCTGTTGATCGATGAGCCTAGCGAAGGCCTTGCTCCAGTGATTATCGAACAGATGATGCGAGCAATTACTGCGCTGAGCGAACATACCACCGTGGTGTTGGTTGAACAAAACTTCCGCATGGCCAGCGCCATCAGCCAAGCCTACTATATGCTCGATGATGGCCGAACTGTTGATCATGGCACAATGACGGCGCTGCGGGGTAATCCCCAATTAATTCAGCGCTATCTTGGTGCTGCCTAAAAGGTGTTGAGTATGGCTGTTGCTGCTCCCCCGACAATTCAAACCAAACCTTTGCGCGCACGCTTAGCCCCACTGGTTATTCCAGCAGTTTTTGTGCTGATTTTCGCCACAGTGCTGATGGTTGCGCCTGCGAGTTGGCCCAAGCTGATTACTGGTATTTTGTTGCCAGGCCTGACCTTGGCCGCGATCTATTTTATGATCTCAGCGGGGTTATCGTTAATTTTCGGCTTGATGGATGTGCTGAATTTTGCCCATGGCTCGCTGTTTATGCTCGGTGGCTACTGCGCTTGGACCTGCAATGTCTGGCTTGATCCAACCTATGCTGGGCATTGGCCAATCACCATCGCCAGCGGCAATCTGCGCTTTATCATTGGCTTGATTGTTGGCACATTAGTGGGCGCAGCAGTTGGCAGCTTAATCGAAATCAGCCTAATTCGCCCACTTTACAAACGCCCAATTTACCAAGTCTTGCTAACTTTGGGCTTGGTGTTTGTGTTTGATGCCTTGGTGCGCACGATTCCGGCTTGGGGTTCACTCAGCCGTGCTCCAATCAAGCCGCCAATGTTGACCGAAAGCCTGAGCCTGCTCGGTCGCCGTTTTCCCAGCTATAGCCTGTTTTTGATCTGCCTAAGCGTTTCGTTGGCGGTGCTAATCGCCTTGGTGCTGCGCCGCTCACGGATTGGACTCACGATTCGGGCTGGGGTGCAAGATAGCGCCATGGTTGAGGCCATGGGCATCAATGTGCGGCGGGTCTTTACGGGCGTGTTTGGCTTTGGCAGTGGCTTGGCGGCTTTGGGCGGTGCGGTAGCAGCCTCGTTTATTGGGGTTTACCCCGAAATGGGCTTGGAATACCAGCTTTTTGCCTTTATCGTGGTCGTAATTGGCGGTTTGGGCAGCTATAGCGGAGCAGCCGCCGGCGCGTTGTTGATTGGGCTAGCTCGAACGTTCAGCGACCATTTAGTGCTGGAAACAGGCCTACCAACCGCGATCGCCTCGGCCTCAACCGTGCTGGTAATGGCGGTTGTGCTCTTGCTCAAGCCCGGCGGAATTTTTAATAAAAACTAGATGGCGGGGGGCGGCTGTCGGGGATCGGAACCGCGAAGCACGCGAAGAACACGAAGATCGTAAGCAACAACTCGCAGATTTTCAAGTTCATCAAAAATGATTGCTGACCAATAATTGTGCTTTAGGGGGTGCAGGGGGATGAAAACCTCCTGCGTTTCCCTCCAGCGGAGGGACGGAAGGGTGGAGAAACTCAATTTCAATAAAAACTAGGGGTCGGTTATTGAGGGTCGGGGATCGGAACCGCGAAGCACGCGAAGAACACGAAGATCGTAAGCAACAACTCGCAGATTTTCAAGTTCATCAAGCAACTATTGCCAACTAATAATTGTGCTTTAGGGGGTGCAGGGGGATGAAAACCTCCTGCGTTTCCCTCCAGCGGAGGGACGGAAGGGTGGAGAAACTCAATTTCAATAAAAACTAGGGGTCGGTTATTGAGGGTCGGGGATCGGAACCGCGAAGCACGCGAAGAACACGAAGATCGTAAGCAACAACTCGCAGATTTTCAAGTTCATCAAAAATGATTGCTGACCAATAATTGTGCTTTAGGGGGTGCAGGGGGATGAAAACCTCCTGCGTTTCCCTCCAGTGGAGGGACGGAAGGGTGGAGAAACTCAATGCTTGGGAATCAGTGGTGGAGATCGGAAAATCGATCCTCTACCCGATCTCCAGACCCAACCCCCGATCCCTACCTATTACGGAGAAAACCCATGCTCAATCCACCATTGTTAGCTGGATTAACCGCCCGTGTTGTTCAAACGCCGCGCTTGGCGATGCATGTGATTGAGCGTGGCGATTCAAGCAAACAGCCAATTGTTTTAGTGCATGGTAATGTTTCAGCTGCCCGTTTTTGGGAAGAATTGATGCTGGCCTTGCCTAACGATTATTATGTGATTGCCCCTGATATGCGTAGCTATGGTCGCTCGGAGCGCTTGCCGCTTGATGCAACCCGTGGTGTCCGTGACTTCAGCGACGATCTCGATAGCCTGTTGCAAACCCTCAACCTGCGCCAACCGCACTTGGTTGGGTGGTCGTTAGGTGGTAATGTGGTGCTGCAATATGCCCTCGATTACACTGCGAATGTGCGTTCGTTGACCCTCGTTGCGCCTGGCTCGCCTTATGGTTATGGTGGCACCCAAGGCCTCGACGGCCAACCCAACAGCCCCGATTACGCTGGAAGCGGTGGTGGTACGGCCAATGCTGCCTTTGTCGAAGCGCTAAAAAATGCCGATCGTGGCGATGGCCCAGTTTCGCCGCGCACAATTATGAATAACTTCTACTTCAAACCACCGTTCCGCTCAAGCCGTGAAGATCTATTTGTCGATGAAATGCTTCAGACCTATTGCTCGCCCCAAAACTACCCTGGCGATTTGGTGGCTTCAGCTAATTGGCCGATGGTTGCCCCAGGTACAGGCGGCGTTAACAATGCGCTCTCGCCCAAATATCTCAACCAAAGCAGTTTTGCCAGCATTCAGCCCCAACCACCAGTGCTATGGATTCGCGGCGATGCTGATCAAATTGTCTCCGATGCGTCGATGTTTGATTTGTGTATGCTTGGGCAATTGGGCTTTGTACCAGGTTGGCCTGGCGCGGAAACTCATCCAGCCCAGCCAATGGTTGGCCAAATGCGGGCAGTGCTTGAAAACTATGCCGCTCACGGTGGCCAATATCAAGAAACCGTGCTGGCAAATTGTGGTCACTCGCCACAGATCGAACAGCCCAGCTTGTTCAATACGGCCTTACTCGATTTTCTGACTCAAGTTTAGGCGAGGTTTGCTATGCAGCGTTTGTGCCCATTACTGCCACTTGTGGCGATTGGCGGCCTTGCAAGCTTGCCATTTGCCTTTGCCGCCGATACTACCCGCTTTTGGCAAGGGGTTTTCATTCAGATTTTTATTCTGGCGATTTATGCCCTGAGCTACGATTTGCTGATGGGCTACACTGGCATGATTTCGTTTGGGCATGCGCTGTTTTTTGGCGCTGGTGGCTATACCGCCGCCATTTTGTTGCGCCAAGCCGAGCCGCCCTCGATGCTGATTGTAATTGCAGCGGTGATTGTGGTTGGCGCAACTATTGGGGCAGCCGTGGGCGCGTTGTCGCTACGGGTCAGCGGAGTTTATTTTTCGATGATCACCCTGGCGCTCGCCGAAATTGCCTTCATCCTGTTCAAAGCCGATGATCCCAAGCTCAAGCCAATTACGGGCGGCGAAATCGGCTTGCAAGGGATTGTCGTGCCAACAGCGATTGATGCCACGACCTATCGGCTGCGCTTCTACTTTTTGACCTTGGCTTGTATGGTTGGCCTGTATTATGCGGCGCGGCGCTTGATCAACTCGCCAACCGGGCGGGTATTTGTGGCAATTCGCGAGAACGAGCCACGCGCCACAGCCTTGGGCTATAACACCCTGCATTTCAAATTATTGGCAACTGCAATTTCTTCAACAATTGCTGCCTTGGCAGGGATGTTGATGGTGCTGTACGAAAAAAGTGCCAGCTTCGAGATGCTCAGCGTTAATCTCACGATTCAAGCCTTATTGATGACGATTATCGGCGGGATTGGCACGCTGATTGGGCCAATGCTCGGCGCTGCGACCATCCGCTTGCTTGATCATGGACTCAAAGGCGAATTTATGCAGGCACTTTTGCCAGCCTGGTTACGCCCCGACTTAGTATTTGGCATCGTGTATGTGGTGCTGGTGTTATTCTTCCCGGCTGGCTTGATGGGAGCAATTCGCAAGTTGCGCGGCAAAACCAGCCGTAGCTCAGTCGAACGTCTACGCCAAGCCATGAAACCAAAGGCTGAATCATGACCTACGAATTTCCACCAATTGGCATTGCTGCGATCGCGACCTATCTGCCAGCAGCCGTTGAGACTGCTAGCCAAATCGCCTTAGCCGCCAACATCCCCGAAACCGTGGTGATCGAAAAGCTAGGTATTCGCCAAAAACACTTGGCCGAAGCCCACGATACACCATCGGCCATGGCGGCTGAGGCTGCTCGTAAAGCCTTAGCGCTTGCCGAACTTGATCCCATGGATGTTGATTTGATCATTTATCACGGCAGCGAATACAAAGATTATGTAGTTTGGTCGGCGGCAGCCAAAATTCAACATCTGATTGGGGCTAAACGGGCGTATGCCTATGAAATTTATGCCTTATGCGCTGGCTCGCCAGTCGCCATCAAAACTGCCCGCGATCAAATGCGAGCCGACCCAATGCTGCGCAATGTGTTGTTGGTTTCGGCAGCCCGCGAGAATGAGCTTATACGTTATGACAACCAAAAAGCCCGCTTTATGTTCAACTTTGGGGCGGGTGCTTCGGCAATGCTGCTGCGTCGCGATTATGCCACCAACCAAGTGCTCGAATCGGCGGTGCTGGTCGATGGCTCGTTCAGCGAAAATGTGGTGATGCGCGGTGGTGGCGCTCGCTTCCCAACCAGCCAAGCTACGGTCGAAGCAGGCTACCATCAACTTGATGTCTTGCAGCTTGAAGATATGCGTGATCGCTTGGGTTTAGTTTCCCAACCCAATTTTGTCCAAGTGATCGATCAGGCTGTCACTCGTTCAGGCTATCGTCGCTCAGACATTGATTTTCTGGCGCTGACCCATATGAAGCCATCGTTTCACAACGGTTTATTGCACGATTTAGGGTTACGCCCCGATCAAGCGATCTACCTTGATGATTATGGTCATATTCAATCGGTTGATCAGCAATTGGCGCTCGATTTGGCTCAGCAACGTGGCTTGCTCAAAGCTGGCGATTTGGTGGTGTTGGCAGGTGCTGGCACTGGCTATACCTGGGCCGCGAGTGCCGTGCGGTGGGGGTAAACCGAAGGATGAAGGATGAATTATGAGGGATGAAAAGTTATAGGTATAGGGTTATAACGCAGAGGCGCAGAGATTCAAAAATATGAAGTATGAGGGTGAAGGATGAAATGGATAGATTTTGAAGCTCTTAGCATCCTTTGCGTTCTTCGTGGTTCCAACCTTCGTGTCACTTCGTGTCCTTCGTGGATCAAAATCCTAGCCCTGACCTCTGATTAAAGGAGCATTGCAATGTACATTGGTGACTGGCTTGGCAAGCGCGAGTTGCTTACGCCAGAGCGACTAGCGCTGGTTGACGACCGCGATGGCGAGCGCTATAGCTACCGCCAATTGAATAGCCGTGCCAATCGTTTGGCGGCCAGTTTGCGCCAGCGCTTTGGCGTAGGCAAAGGCGATCGAGTGGCGATTTTGGCCAAAAATCAAATTGGCTACCTCGATGCCTTATTCGCCACTGGTAAGCTTGGGGCGATTTTAGTGCCACTCAATTGGCGCTTAACCGAGCATGAATTAATCTATATGCTCAAGGATAGCGCAGCAAGCGTGTTGCTCTACGATGCTCAATTTGCGCCGATGCTGCCAACCTTGCGTAGCCAAACTCCAATCAAGCAGGCTGTGCAATTTGGGCCTGAATATGATCAACTGCTGGCCCAAACCAGCGATTTGCCGATCAGCGAATCGGTTGATCTCGATGATCCACACCTGATTTTGTATACCTCAGGCACAACTGGCGCACCCAAAGGTGCGGTTCTTTCGCATCGAGTGCTCGTTTGGAATTCGCTCAATACCAATGTTGGCTGGGACTTGCATGCCGATGATGTGAGCATTATTCATACGCCGTTGTTTCATACTGGCGGCTTGAATGTGCTAACCCTGCCAATTTTACATGCAGGCGGCACAATGGTTTTGATGCAAGAGTGGAATCCCGAGCGCTGTTTGCAATTGATTGAGCAAGAGCATGTGACGATCTTTTTTGCCGTGCCGACGATGTTTGAGATGCTGCTGCAAGCGCCCAATTTTGCCCAAACCAACCTCAGCAGCCTGCGTTTTTGCATTGCAGGCGGCTCGCCCTGCCCAATTCCCTTGATCGAAGCCTATCAACAGCGCAATATTCCCTTTCGCCAAGGCTATGGCCTAACCGAAGTTTCGGTTAATTGCTTCACGCTCAACCCAGAGGATGCAATTCGTAAGGCTGGCTCGGTGGGCAAGCCGATTTTTCACCTCGATGCACGCATTGTCGATGAGGCTGGCCGCGATGTACCAACCAACAGCATTGGCGAGTTGATTTTATATGGCCCGACGGTGTGCAATGGCTATTGGCGCAATCCGGTGGCAACCGCTCAAGCCCTGCAAAAAGGTTGGTTCTACACTGGCGATCTGGCGCGGGTTGATGCTGAAGGCTATTTCTACATCGTCGATCGCAAGAAGGATATGTATATTTCTGGCGGCGAGAATGTTTATCCAGCCGAGGTTGAAAACGTGCTCTATCAGCACCCAGCGGTGCAAGAATGCGCCGTGATTGGCATACCCGACAGTCGTTGGGGCGAGGTTGGGCGGGCTTTAGTGGTGTTGCGGCCAAGCACGCAGCTTGATGAGGCTAGGCTGATCGCCTTCTGCCGCGAACGCCTTGCCAGCTACAAAACCCCCAAATCGATTTATTTTCTGTCTGAGTTGCCGCATAACGCCAGTGGTAAAGTCGTCAAGCCTGAATTACGCAAGTTGTTTGGGTATTAGAGCATAGAACATAGAACATAGGGATGAGGGGTCAGGGACTAGGGGTCAGCAGTCAGTATTCAGACGCGCAGCATGGCAGAATAATCATATCCATCAGTGCGAACCTGTGGCTAAAAACGGTTCTTCGTGTGCCTTCATGTCCTTCGTGGATCAAAACTGATCCCTGAATCCTAGCCCCTGATCCCTTATTAAAGGATTTCAACTATGAGCTATACAATTGGCCAAAGCGCTCGTTTGCGCAAAACCATCACCGAAGCCGATATTATTTTGTTTGCGGGAATTTCGGGCGATGCCAACCCGGTGCATATCGACGAAGTTGCTGCGCGTGAATCACGTTTTGGGCGACGGATCGCTCATGGTATGCTGGGCGCTGGCCTGATATCAGCGGTGATTGGTATGCATTTGCCTGGTCCAGGCACGATTTACCTCAACCAAACCTTGGCTTTTCGTAGCCCGATTTACATTGGCGATACGGTCACGGCCTATGCCGAAATCAAAAGCCTGCGCGACGATAAACCAATCGCTACATTAATCACTCAATTGCTGAATGAAGAAGCCAAAATCTTGATCGAGGGCGAGGCGATTGTACTGCTGCCAAGCTAAAATCAAGCATAAACTAACCCAACAGCCGCTCAAATTTGGGCGGTTTTTTCATGCTTGACAGCTGGTTTCGATTATCGCTATGCTTTGGCTGAATTTAATCTGATCGTGAGCAACGTATGCCCAAATTTTTGCACAAATTTGCCCAACCACGCCTGATTTGGCTGGCCTTTGGTGTAGCCATGACCCAATTAGTGATTAGTAATTTGTTGGCAACCCGGTTTCATTCGTGGACTGGGGGCTTTGGCTTGTTGGATTTGGGCGGTGGCGCGAACGCATTTTCAGCCAAGCCCAGCGTTACGCCCGAACTAGCCTACACATTAATTAGCAATTATGGCGAACATCGTAGCAGCCATTTGTGGCTAATTGTGCCCGACATGCTGCTGCCAATCGGCATTTGGCTCTTTTTTGGGCTAGCGTTGCTGCGACTGACTCGTGATGCTCAAGCTTGGCAACGTTGGCTACCAGCCTTGGCCAGCCTGTATTTCTTTGCCGATTATGCCGAGAATAGCTCTGAAGCTCTGATGTTGCTGCAATATCCAAATCAACTGCCAACTGTGGCAATGCTCTGGACATGGTGTTTTACGCTCAAAAATCTCGCAGTTGGCTTAAATATTGGGGCAGTCTTGTTGTTATTTCTGTGGCGCTGGCGACAAGCTAAATCAAGTTAAATGAATAAGGCCCGCAATTAAGCTGCGGGCCTTTTGCTAGCAGGAGAGTCTATTCAGCGGCGCGACTGCCTAATTGTTCATTGAGTAAAAACAAGGCACCTGGGTGATCGCCAGCCATTTTGAGCTTTTCGACCACATCCGAGGCACTCTTTTCTTCCTCGACTTGCTCGGTAATAAACCATTGCAAGTGAATTTGGGTGGCATGATCATTCTCTTTGATCGCCAAATCGTAGAGCGAGTTGATCAACGCGGTAACTCGTTGTTCGTGATGCAAGGCCATTTCAAACACTTCAAGTGAAGAATTGAAGCTCGATTGCGGCTGGGCCATGGCTTGCAGCACAGCGCGGCCACCACGATCATGCAGATAATCGAACAGCTTCATGGCGTGCACGGTTTCTTCTTCGTACTGCAGGCGCATCCAATGAGCAAAGCCACTCAAATTAACCGACTCGAAGTAGGCCGACATCGAGAGATACAGGTAGGCCGACTCAAATTCATGCTTGATCTGATCGTTAATCGCGGCTTCAATGGTTGGATTAATCATACGCTGCGAACTCCTTCGCTATGAAGACCTCTGCTAATGTGGGTAGTTTAGGCTATCTAGCGCCGAAAAACAAGGGCTTAGCCAGCTGTATTTGATCCACGAAGGATACGAATTTGGGGCTATGTTTGGCTATGGGCTTGACAACCAGTGCTCGTTTCCTTACCCCCAACCCCTCGCCCGCCGCAGTGGGCGAGGGGTTGGGGGTGAGGGCATGTCAAATTGCCAACCGAATGAACCATTCAGTTATTTGCCCGTAAATCGTGCTAGGCTTAATTTGGAACTTAGCTTTCCCAATCAATTAGCTGCTTATTGATCACCACCCCTCCGCCCCGCCTCAAGGCGGGGAACGCAAGGGGTTTTCATCACCCTTCACCCCCAAATATGTGTGCTGTGGATAGCCGCTGTTATGATTGGTAATCGTTACGTTAGGTTTATGTTTAAGGAATTACTTGGGAACATAAGGGAAATTTTGATGAAAACAATGATTTTTGGGGCTACGGGCATGGTTGGGCAAGGTCTGCTACGTGAGTGTTTGTTGAATTCAGCGGTGGAGCAAGTGTTGTGTGTTGGCCGCACGCCCACAGGCCAACGCCACCCCAAACTAGCCGAAATTGTGCATAGCAATTTGTATCAACTCGGCTCAATCGAGCATGAGTTGGTGGGCTATGATGCCTGTTTTTTTTGTTTGGGCGTTTCGGCGGCAGGCATGACCGAGGCGGCTTATCGCTCAATCACCTATGATTTGACCTTGCATGTGGCCCAAACCTTGGCGCGATTAAACCCGCAATCAAGCTTTAGCTATATTTCGGGTTCGGGTACTGAGGTTAATTCGCGGGCGATGTGGGCACGCGTCAAAGGCCAAACCGAGCAAGCCTTATTAGCGTTGCCCTTTCGTGCGGCCTATATGTTTCGCCCGGGTTTTATCCAACCTCAGCATGGCGTAGTTTCCAAAACGCGTTGGTATCGGCTGCTGTATGCGCTTACCAGCCCGCTGTATCCCGTGTTTAAACGCTTGATTCCGCAATATGTGACCACGACTGAGCAACTAGCCCAGGCTATGCTACGAGTTACCCAACACGGTGCACCCCAGCCAATTATCGAAAATAGCATGATCAATCAGCTTTAAATGTGCCCTCAACCCGATCCCTCGCCTCGCTGGGCGAGAACGGGGGTAGCTTGTAACGGTCGGTTTTCGCGTCGAACACATAATCTGTAGTTCATCGGTGGATGGATGTCGTTCCCTGATTGTACTTTAGGGGGTGCAGGGGGATGAAAACACCCTGCGTCTCCCGCCTTGAGGCGGGACGGAAGGGTGGTGATCGATGAGTGTCTAGTAATTGAATCAATTATCATTAACTTGCCCCAAAATCAATATTTGACGTTATAATGGGCTAGAATAGCAATGCTGCTCTTTTTAACCCATTCGTCAATTAACCAGCCTTGAAGCGGAGAAGTTGCCTATGAAACGTGCGCGTTTATTGATTTTCGTGGTGCTAGCTGGCTTGTTAACCCCGCTCGGTGTATGGGCGCGGCCTGTAACGCCACCCCAAGTCCAGCCGCAAGCCCCGAATGTGCCTAATTTTTTTGTTGATCCTAGTTTTTTTGATGTAACTACTACTCCTGGATCAACTATTCAGCTCACTTTTCAAACTTATAATAACTCTACTAACTCTGAGGTTTTAGATTTCCGGTTTAGATTTGATCCAACAACAGCAGGAATTACTGCTGTTGATCCTGCTGATATTAATGATGTTCCAGCAGGAGCTTCAGTAACCGTTATTGCAAATATTACTATTGGCCCAGCAGTTGCATTACAAACCTATGCCTTAAGATTAAGGGTTGCGGATACATCTGGGGTAACCTCATTAACACGGCTTATTGATATTCAAATTAGAGTAGTAGCTCCGACTGCAACGCCAACCCGTACCAATACACCAACAGCAACTGCCCCAACTGCGACTAACACTGGTACGCCTGGGCGGATTTGCGATGGCAATGGCGGTACACTCAACGATAAATTTGAGCCAAATAACACCCGTAGCCAAGCCCGCCGAATCGAAGTCGATGTGCCGCAAGTGCACGCGATTTGTCCAGTTGGCGACGAAGATTGGCTCTTATTTGGCGGTTTAGAGGGCAAAGTCTATACAATCGATGTTTCGCAAATGGTCGATGGGCTGGATCTTTCGTTGACGCTCTACGATAGCAATGGCAATCAACTGGCCTTTAACGACGATTTTCCACGCAATAACGACCCCAGCGATATCAAGCCACGGATTCAATCGTGGCGTGCGCCTGCCAACGGCCAATACTACGTCAAGGTGCGCGATTCCGCTGGGCGCGGCTTTATTGATGCGCTCTATACGGTGGTGTTGAATAGCGAAAGTTACGGCCCCACGCCAACGCTCATCCCCGAAATTTGTAAAGATTTGTATGAGCCAGATGGCTTGCCTGAAATTGCACCGTTGATTGTGGTTGGCGAAGTCCATCCCGACCATCGGTTGTGCCCACGTGGCGATGCCGATTGGGTCAAATTCTTCGGCAAGGCTGGCAAAGAATATTCGATCTTCACCTCGGAACTTAGCGTTGGTGCTGATACGGTGATGGTGTTGGCTGATCGCGACGGCACAACGATTATCGATTTCAACGATGATTATGAATCAGGCTTAGATTCGCGGATCGATTTTGCGCCATTTGTCGATGGTTTCTATTTTGTGCAAGTTAAAAATGTTGGCGATGTTGGCAATCAGTTTATCGATTACACCTTGACCTTCCAAATCAAGACCAACGCCAATCAAGGCGAACCGACCATGCAGCCGACTGCTACCTTCGAAGATGATATTACGCCAACTTTCGAGGATGATGTTACGCCAACCAGCGATCCTGATCGCACGGCAACCGCGACTGGCACGGCGACCCGCACGCCAACCTCGGCCTATCCAACGCCAACAAATTCATCGAGCAACAAATTGCCCAACTTCGATACGCGCAGCAATGGCAAATTTGCCGACCCAGCCTTTAACAAGGTTTGGGCTTATGCCGATGCTCCGGTGGCGAGTGGCCAAGCAGTGCGTTCGTGGTTATGGGGGCCAAGCAGCGGTCAAGCACGCGCTGAAGTTTATGATCAAGCGCCTGGTGGTTTGCGCCAAGTCCAATATTTCGATAAATCGCGCATGGAAATTAGCGATTTCGAGGCCGACCGCCAAAGCCAATGGTTTGTGACCAACGGCTTGCTGGCTAAGGAATTGATTCAGGGACAGATTCAAATTGGCGATAGCAATTATGTGCAGCGCAGTCCGGCCCAAATTAATATTGCT
This sequence comes from Herpetosiphon gulosus, assembly GCF_039545135.1. Taxonomy (NCBI): domain Bacteria; kingdom Bacillati; phylum Chloroflexota; class Chloroflexia; order Herpetosiphonales; family Herpetosiphonaceae; genus Herpetosiphon; species Herpetosiphon gulosus. The sequence goes on from NZ_BAABRU010000002.1 coordinate 94,941, forward strand.
GGCGATTTAGGCGCTGCTTCGGCTCCAACCTACGCCAGTTTTAGTAATTTGTTGGGCGCAACTAGCGATCGCACTGGCCAATTCGCCGATCAGCAATTAGCCCGCAGTGGCAAAGTGAGCGCTTATGCTGGCGGTGTAAGTGACGCAGCCAAATTGGTGCATTATGTTCCGCAAACAGGCCATAACATCCCCAGCGCCTTCTGGGATTTTGTCAATCGCCAAGGCTTGATCAACCAAAATGGGCGCACCCAAAACGGCCAAGTGATGGATTGGGTTTTTGCTTTGGGCTACCCAATCAGCGAAGCCTATTGGGCCAAAGTCTATGTTGGCGGCGTTGAGCAAACTGTGCTGGTGCAGGCCTTCGAGCGCCGCGTGCTGACCTACACTCCTAGCAATCCCGCCGATTGGCAAGTCGAGATGGGCAATGTTGGCCAACACTACGAACAATGGCGCTACCGCTAAACTTAATTCTTCGCTTCAAGGCTAAACTAAAAATCCCCGTGTTCTATCGTTGAACACGGGGATTTTGCTGCTTAAACCGACTTACAAGCCCAAAATCGCATCCAAGCGCGACCAATCGCAGCGCTCGGCCATGAGTTTGGTGAAGCGTTCGAGTTTGGTACGTTCATGCAAGCGAATATGCCCAAACATATTTTCAATTCGCTCAACTGCGGTCAAGGTGTCATCAGCAATTGTGATGATCGGCACGTTGCGTTGTTCGGCGCGATCAATCACCGATTGTTGTGGGCGGAAGTTGCCTGTCAATACCAAGGCGTTGGTTGAGGTTTCCAAGGCCGCCAGTTGCAAATCGGTGCGGTCGCCACCGGTGATTACGGCTTTGTTGGCGCGACGGCGAAAGTGCGATAAGCCCGCTTCGGCTCCCATCGCCCCAATCATCAGCGATTCGATGATTTTGCCTTTGCCAAAATCGGCTCCAATCACATTGCCACCAAGCTCAGCCACCAAATCTTCAACTGGAATGCCTGATAGCGCACTATCTTGCGGCAATAAGCCCAAAACCGCGATGCCATGCTGCTCAAGGAACGGCACAACATGCGATTGCACAAAGTCGAGGCGGGTTTCTTCGATTTGGTTAAGAATTACGCCCTTGAGCCGTTTGCCGACGAAGCGTTGCACCGACAAAATTGCATCGACCGTGAGCGTCGTGCGATAGCGTGAAACCAAGACCATCGGCGCATCGATCAAATCGGCCACCCGATCGGCGCTCAACTCAACCAACGAGCCTTCAGCCCAACTATTCGTGCCTTCAACGATCGTCACTTGATGTTGGCTGCTGATTGCTTGGAACGCTTGTTGCACCGCCCCAGCCCAATCGTGCTGCTCGCCGCGCAAAATGCTTTCGATCGTGGTGCGGCGCAACAGCACTGGCGCGATTTGCTCCAATGGCTCGCTCAGGCCGAAGCTCTCGCGAATAAAGGCAGCATCTTCATCGAAAGCGCCTTCAGGCGTGTGGGTGACCGAAACACTGACTGGCTTCATGTAGCCAGCATCGATCTTGCGATCCTTGAGTTGGCGCAACAAGGCAGCACAAACTGCACTCTTGCCAACATATGATTCTGTTGATGCAACATACAGCGTTGCCATAGCGAAACTCCTTTATCAAAGGATGAAGGATGAAGGATGAGGGATGAAAATAGGCTGGATCATCAAGAACTTAATAAGGCTCAAATAATCCATCCATGCCCAATTATTCACGCTTCATCCTTCATCCCTCATCCTTCATCCTTTCAATCTATCCTTGCAGAATAATGCGGGCATCGAGCACGATTACGCCTTCGCCACGGTTGTAGACAACCAACGGATTAATATCCATTTCGACGATTTCGGGGAAGTCGCTAACCAGTTGGCTGACGCGCAGCACAATATCTTCAACCGCTTCTAAATCAGCGGTTTGCTCGCCACGCACGCCCTGCAATAGTGGAAACGAACGAATTGCCCGTAGCTGTTCGCGCACTTCTTCGCGGCTCAATGGCGCAAGTCGAAATACCACATCTTTGAGCACTTCAACATAAATGCCACCCATGCCCACGCCAATCAGCGCCCCAAATTGCGGATCACGGCTGACCCCAACCAGCACTTCGCGGCCTTTACGCGCCATTTCCTGCACTAAAACCCCCCAAATGCGGGCGTTCGGACTGAATTTACGGGCACGATAGGCAATTAATTCGTAGCTATCGCTGGCAGCTTGCGGGTCGGCAATCCCCACACGTACCCCGCCAATATCGCTTTTGTGCAGAATATCGGGCGAACTAATTTTCATCACCACTGGAAAACCAATTTCCTTGGCAATTTCGGCAGCTTCTTCGGGCGAACGCGAAAGCCGACTATCGGGCAAGCGCATGCCATAAGCCGCCATCACTTCACGCGCTTCGATTTCGCCAAGCTCAACTCTTCCGGCCTCGCGCACTTGAGCAAACAATTCGCGGACATGCTCTTTATCAACATCAAAACGAGCGTAGGTCATGGCTGGTTGTTCGCGCCAGCGGCGATGTTGCCACATGGCTTCCAAGGCCGATACCGCTCGTTCAGGGAATTCGTAGTTGGGGATTTTATATTGATTGAGCAGTTTGAGCGCTGGCTTGATGCTATATGCGCCCATAAAACTGGCGACAATCGGTTTGCTCTGATTGGCTGAAAGCTCGGCCATCGCTTCAACTGTGGCTTCGGCTTCGCTGCCAGCTTGCGGCGTAAACAGCACCAACACCGCATCAACATTTGGGTCGGTCAAGGCCGCCTGAATCCCAATGCGATAGCGATCAGCTTTAGCATCGCCGATTACGTCGATTGGATTGTAGACATTGGCGGTGGCTGGTAAATTGGCTTGTAAATGGCTGATGGTTGCGGGGGTAAATTCGGCCATTTGCAAACCAGCCCGTTCAATCGCGTCGGTCGCAATAATCCCAGGCCCACCAGCATTGGTGACAATTGCAATCCGTGAGCCAGTCAGCAAGGGTTGGTAGGCAAACACCAAGGCAAAATCAAACAATTGCTCCATTGTGCGAGCACGAATGATTCCGCTTTGGCCAAATGCCGATTCGTAGGCGCTTTCGCTGCCCGCCAATGAGCCGGTATGCGAGGAAATTGCCCGTGTGCCTGCTGCCGTCGTACCGCTTTTAATCGCGATAACTGGGGTGCGTTTGGTCACTTCGCGGGCGGCCTGAATAAAGCCGGGGCCATCGGAAATGCCTTCCAAATAGGCCAAAATTACTTTATTCTGGGGGTCGTTGCCCCAAGCCTGCAACAATGCCACTTCATCAACATCGGATTTATTGCCAAGGCTGACGAAGCGCGAAAAGCCAATATTGGCCTCTTTGCTCCAATCGAGGATGGCGGTACAAACCGCACCCGATTGTGACATAAAGGCAATTTCACCATCAGCGGGCATTAATGCTGCAAACGAAGCATTCAAATCGCTAACGGTATCAATCACACCAAGACAATTGGGGCCGACCATGCGCATGCCGTAGCGTTGCACAATCTCTACCAATTGGTGTTCAAGTTTAACCCCTTCACCGCCGACTTCCTTGAAACCTGCGGTGATCACGACTAAACCGCGCACACCTTTTTGACCGCATTCTTCGACCACATTTAAGACATGCTGCGGTGGAATAACCAAAACTGCCAATTCAACATCATTGGGAACAGCAGCGACCGACGGGTAGGCCGTTTGGCCTAAAACTGCACTGGCAGTAGGATGAATCGGATAGATTCGCCCTTTATAGCCATTGTCGATTACATTTTTGAGGACACGGTGACCAAGACGTGATGGATCGGGAGATGCTCCCACCACGGCCACCGATTGCGGAGCGAAAATCTCCTCCAGCATAGCGATTGCCTCCGGGTTACTTCGATCACCCCTAGAGCATATCACATCTGGCGGCGCTTGAATGGGCTAAATGTCACGGAAGTAGGCAAATCGAATGGCCTGCCATAAAATCAAGAGGGCGATGCCACTCCAGAGCAAGGCCCATAAAATAGCTGGAACTCCGGTTGCTTGTTGCATAATCAGGGCATCGCTGGTGACATGACGGCGGTAAGATGAAAGTCGCAGCAAATCCCATAAACTATCGAGAGCATTTAAGATGGTTTGTACGCCCAAGACCAATAGCAGCCATTCGTTCCAGTGCAGCGCCAATTTATAACTAGCGGCAATAAAGGCTCCGGCCAGCAAAATACCAACAATAATTCCAAAAATATTGCGCACAAACAAGCCACACAGCACAAACAATGCAATTCCAATAATTAATGTAACCCGATCGGCGCTAATCCCACGTGCTGAAAGAATTAATAATGCGCCGCCAACCAAGGCGCTGCTCAAATAACCAGCACTGGACACAATCCAGCGAATGCCGCCCGCTGTCCAGGCCACGCCCTCGCCATTTGAATAAACTTCTAGCCGATCGAGTTTGCCGCCAGTCAACAGCGAGGCAAAGCCATGACCAAGCTCGTGCACAAAGGTATTGAATAGCTCAAACGGATAAACCAGCCAATGCAGCACTGGCAACCGCGCGATGATCGTTGAGGTTACCGCGATGGCAATCGCGATCCATAGTTCGTTGTTGCGTAGCATGGTGTTTCTCCACGGGCGTAGTATAGCGATTGATCCACGAAGGACACGAAGAGCACGAAGGGGTCAGGATTCAGGGATGAGGGGTCAGTGTTTGATCTACAAAGAGCATGAAAGGTGGAACCAGCGACAAACACAAAGAATTTATGCTCTAGGCTCTATGTTCTGTACTCTAATAAATCCCTAGCCCCTGACCCCTAGCCCCTGATCCCTAGCCTCTAGACCCTCACTCGCCAAGCATGATACAAAATGATCGAGCCAGCAGTGGCGGCGTTGAGTGAAGCAACCTTGCCACGCATCGGCAATCGCACCAACAAATCGCAGCGTTCGCGGGTTAAGCGAGCCAAGCCTGGGCCTTCCGCGCCAATCACCAAGGCTAAGGCTCCACGCAAATTGGCCTTATCAAAATCGACTGCCCGCTCATCATCTTCAACGCCCGCCACCCAAATATTGTACTCTTGCAGGTGTTTGATGGTTTGGGCAATGTTGGTAATTTGGGCCACATACAAATGCTCAACTGCCCCGGCTGAAGCATTAATCACCGCTGGCGTAATGCTGGCTGAGCGCCGATCAGGGAAGATAATCCCATGCGCACCTACAATTTCAGCAGTGCGCATCAGCGTGCCAATATTTTGTGGATCTTGCAAATGGTCGAAAATCAAGATTAGCGGTTGCTCACCACGCTCACGGGCTAGCTCAATAATGTCGTCAACTTCAACATAGGGGTATTCGCCGCATTCGAGCGCAATCCCCTGATGATTTGCGCCAGCCGTGCGTTTATCAAGCTCGCCACGCTGAACTTTGGCAACTTGAATTCGGCGTTCGCGGGCAATTGTATTGATCGCCTGCATCGATTCGCCCTCTTTGATGCCATCGGCAATTAGCAAGCGACCCAATTTGCGCCGATTTGCGCGTAACGCCTCTAAAACCGCATTTCGTCCATATAATAATTCCAAGGTGTGAATCCTATTCGGTGCTAAGTTATTGGCCAGTTTGCGCTATTATAGCGGCAAGCTGTCAATGGAGGAATGACATGGATCAGCAACCGAAGGAGCAAAAGCGCGTGATTACACTAAGCGTTGGCATGATTATCAATCTTCTTCTGATTGGGTTAGTCGCTGGAGTGGCTGGCGGCATGTTTGGGATTGGTGGCGGGGCGATTATGGTGCCAGCCATGGTGCTATTGCTGGCGCTTGATCAGAAATTTGCGACAGGCACATCGATTGGCGCACAAATTTTGCCAGTTGGTTTGCTCGGCGCGTTTGTTTACTATAAAGAGGGCAATTTAGATTGGCGTGCGTCGATCATTATTGCCCTTGGCTTGCTAGTAGGAACCTATTTCGGAGCCAAAATTGCTGCGCCAATTTCATCGGCGACCATGAAAAAGCTTTATGGGGCATTTCTGTTTATCATCGGTGCTCGCTATTTGTTTATGAAATAACTGCTGTTAGATAATTGGCAAGCATCCGCCATTAACCAACATGACGATTAGTTGATTGAGCCATCGTTGCACAACTTTGCTAATACACATTAAGTATTGAAGTTTATTCGTTCTCGATTCAGCTAGTAGATATCTTTACTTCGCGACCCTTCCGTCCCTCCGCCGGAGGGAAACGCAGGAGGTTTTCATCTCCCTGCACCCCCTAAAGGGCAATCGGTAGCATGTAGTCGGATCACGAAGGATCTAAAATAGTGGTTTTAGCGAGAACGTTTAACTATGATCAAGGCTTGACGCTGTTGCATGGCTAGGGTAGATTGAGTTGATACTGCAAGGAGGCTCGGTAATGCCATCTATAACTCTCGATGCTCAACGCTGGCAAACATTCAGTCAGTTGCTCACGGCAACCGCCTACCAAAACCCGCAAGATCTGCTTGATTCGTTTTTACAACGTTTAATAGAGTTTTGGCCGGCCCAAGCAGGGGCATTGCTCTATATCGACCCATTGAATGCGCCGTTTTCGCTGGAGCATGGCGAATTGCCCGCCGATGGTCACGAAATGATCGAGCAAGCTCGCTCGGTATTTGAGCGCACAACTGGCGGCGAGCAGGATTTAGGGGTCTATGGGATTAACGATGAGCTAGCCTTGGTGGAATTAACCTTGCGTTCTGGTGATGATGAGGTTGGCCTGTTGCACCTCATTGTTTCCGCCGACCGCGTATCCCCAGAGAACGAGGGTGAATTGGCCTTGCTTTTGGTGGGTGTGGCTGGTGGAGCCGCCGATCGCGTCGCCTTGCTCAACACGACGCGCAGCGAGCTTGATGAGATGAATTTGCTCTATCAAGTGAGCCAGTCGATTGCCAGCGATATTGATTTGCGTAGCCTCTTGCGCACGATTATTGAAAAAGTGACCCAAATTGTCGATAGCGAAAGTGCTTCGTTGCTGTTAGTCGATGAAGTGCATAAAGAGCTGTATTTTGAAACACCTTCGAACAACAGCCAAGAATTGCGCTCCTATCGCATGCCAATGGATCAAGGCTTCGCTGGCTGGGTTGTAACCCATGGTCAAGGCTTGATCGTTGATGATCCGCAAAATGATGCCCGCTTCTATCGCCAAGTTGATAGCGATATTTCGCATCAAACCCGTAATATTCTGACCGTGCCAGTGCGTTCACGCGAGCGAACGGTCGGCGTAATTCAGGCGGTCAATAAGCGTAATGGCCCGTTTACCGAGCACGATTTGCGCACGCTCTCGATGCTCGCCAACCAAGCGGCGATCTCGATTGAAAATGCCAATCTTTATACCAAACTCAAAGAAGAACGTGATCGCTTGATTCGTAAAGAAGAAGAAGTGCGCCATCAAATCAATCGCGATCTGCACGATGGGCCAACGCAATCGGTCGCGGCAATTGCCATGAACATCGAGTTTATCAAAAAATTAATGCAGGCCATGCCCGAGCGCGTCGAAGATGAGCTTAATTCATTAGCGGCCTTGGTCAAAAAAACCTACCAAGAATTACGGACTCTGCTGTTTGAGCTACGTCCGTTGGGCCTCGAAACTCAAGGCTTGGTAGCAACCTTGCACGAATACGCCAGCAAATTCCGTGATCCATCGGGGATGCAAGTGCGTTTTACGCCTGGCAATTTCCTTGGTCGTTTGGCCCCGCAAACTGCCGCCGCCACCTTTATGATTATCCAAGAAGCGGTCAATAATGCTCGCAAACATGCCAAAGCCTCGATGGTCTGGATTGAGCTTTTTCAAGATCATGAGCGCCATATGTTGACGGCGGTTGTGCGTGATAGTGGCATTGGCTTCGATCTCAAGAGCATCACGACTTCGTATGAGGAACGTGGCTCGTTTGGGTTGTTGAATATGGGCGAACGGGCAACCCTGGCGGGCGGCTCCTGCGAGATTCGTTCATCGGCAGGCGAAGGTACGCAGATTATCATTCGAGTGCCCATGTTGGTTGAAGAAATGGATGAGTAAGACTATCGTTCAATCCTAGATTTCCAAGATCGATTGACGATCACCATCCTTCCATCCCTTCGCCGGAGGGAAACGCAGAGGGATGAAAACCCTTACGGGGGTAGGTTTTTAATAATGATCTCCGTTCCCTCACCCCAACCCCTCTCCCACTGCGGTGGGCGAGGGGCATTCCATACGTCATGCTGAGCTGTTTCCCCTCGCCTCGCGTGCGGGAGAGGGGGTCAGGGGGTGAGGGCATGGCAATTGTTGGTAGTTATCCATCTATCGATGAACTATGGGATCATTGGCTTATAGCGGAATCTGCTAAAGCCATTTGCTTGGTAGCAGCGATGGATTATTTTGGTAATGTAATCATCATCGTCGTGCCAGTGCCCACCTGGCTCTGGGTCTCAATTGTGCCATTGTGGGCTTGAATTAGTGCTTGGGCAATTGATAAACCAAGCCCATTGCCCCGTCCGCCAGCAATCCGAGCGCTATCAACGCGATAAAAACGCTCGAAAATATGCTTGAGATGTTTCGGCTCAATGCCATTGCCAGTATCGATTACGCTAATTTGATAGCTAGCCTGCTTGCGTTCAGCATGAATAACCACGCTCCCACCACGCGGCGTATGGGCAATTGCATTATCGAGCAAAATTAACAAAACTTGGCGCAAGCGGGTGCGATCAGCCTTGATCTGGCCCTCAGCATGGGCCACACGTATCTCCACCCCAGCATCTTGAGCCAAGCGCCCAGCATCTTTGGCCACATCCTGGCATAACTCGGCCAGATCGATAGTTTCACGCTGGAGATGGGTTTTGGCAGCATCAAGCCGTGAGAGCAACAGCAAATCTTCGACCAAACGCGCCATGTGATAGGTTTCGGCCAAAATATCTTCAAGCAATTCTTGTTGCTCAGCAGGGTCAGTCGATTCGCGCAGGGCAATTTCGCTGCTGGCTCGCATCAAGGTCAGCGGGGCACGCAATTCATGGCTGGCATTGGCGATAAAGGCTTGTTGGCGCTCCCAAGCTTGTTGGGCTGGCCGCAATGATCGCCCTGCCAACCACCAACCAAACCAGCCCAAAACTACCACGCTGCCAGCCCATAAGGCAACCAAGCCTTTTAACAACGTGCTTAACGCCGCTTCTTGCTCGTTGAGCACTCGTCCAACCTGTAAAAAAGCAGGGCCATCGCTCCGCGTTAATTTCTCGGTCAACAAAGCGACTTGGGTCCCATCAGCCAAGTTGATCGTGCGTAAATCAAGTTTGCCAGCCTTGGCCGCCTCAATCGCTGCTTGATCAGGCTGAATTGGCGGATTCCACGGATTTGGGTTGAAGACTTGGCCGTTTTGGTCGATGGTAAAAACGAAGGTGCTAGCCAATGTTCCATTATCAACTGGCCGTTCATCGGGCAATTGCTGTGGGCGATAGGCTTGCAAGGCGGGTGGCAAGGGCGCTGCCAATTGCTCAAACTCCAAGGTCATACGTTCGAGCAAGGCCCGTTCGGTAGCAAAGCGAAAATAACGCACAGTCATCCAATAGACACTGCCACCAACCGCTGCTAGCAAAAGCAAGGCGGTGCAAGCATAAATTAAGGTTAATCGCCAGCGTAATCGATTAAGCATAGTCGCTCACCCAACGATAGCCAACCCCGCGCACGGTTTGGATGGGGTCGCGTTTGGCTGGTTGTTCAAGTTTGCGCCGCAGATACGAAATATAGACATCGACCATCGAAGGCTGCACATCACGCTCATACGACCAAACATAATCGAGCAATTGTTGGCGGCTCAGAGCTTGGTTGCTATTGCGAATCAAACATTCAAGCAAATTCCATTCGGTGGCGGTTAAATCGAGCTGCTGATTGGCTCGCCGCGCAGTATGAGCACGCAGATCAAGCACAATCTCGCCTGAGCGTAATTCTTCGCTGCTCAGATTGCTGTTGAAGCGCCGCCCCAAGGCTCGTACTCGTGCCAATAATTCCTCAAAGGCAAACGGCTTGCTCAAATAATCATCGGCTCCGCTATCCAAGCCCGTAACTCGATCTTCGATTTGGCTACGAGCCGTCAATAAAAGCAAACTAGTGGTGAGTTTGGCGGCGCGAATTGCCCGACAAATGCTGGGGCCATCGCGCTCAGGCAACATCCAATCGATCACCGCTACATCGTACATGCCATGCAGCGCCATATCCAAGCCACTATCGCCCTCGTAGGCCAGATCGACCTGATGATGCTCGTCGCGCAATGCTCGCTCGATCAAACGGGCTAATTTGCGATCATCTTCAATTAACAACACCCGCATGCTGGTTCCTTCGCATAATCTTGGTTGATGCAGCCAGTTTAGTCTAATAATTAATTCTTGGAAGATTCTTGGAAAATTCACAGGCTTCGTCAAGAATATTCCAAGAATCTGTTGCTATGCTTGGGTCAGTTATTCAAACAGGAGGCTCTGATGAAACCCAAGTTTGCACTTTTACTTGCCGCCGTACTCACAACCTTTGTTTTGGCGATTGTGGTTGGCGTAGTTCGTTCGTTGGCGCAGCCGAGCCCAATTGAATTGGCCGCAGATATGGATAACACTGTACCAAATATGCTCAGCGATAGTGATGTGCAGGCCACTGCGACGGCCAATGATCAAGCCTATCAACAACAATTATTGGAAGCCAGCCAACGAATTGAAGAAGCCAACCGCACGATCGACGAGGCCAATGCCCGTTTGCAAGAGCCAATTGTGGTGCGCGAGCCTGCTCCGGCGCAACAACCAGTTGCACAAGTGCCAGCCGCCCAACCTGTTTCGCAAGCTCCGGCTCAGCCAACCCAGGCTCCGGTCGAACGCTCAAATGCGCCGCAATATGCTATTTCGCCCGATCAAGCTGGACAATTGGCTTTGGCTGCTGCCCCTGGAGCCAGTTTGTTGACCACACCAGAGTTAGTTAATTATGCTGGTACTCCTGCCTACGAAGCCCGACTGGATCGCGGCTTGGTTTATATCGATGCGAATACTGGCGCGGTTTTGGCCAATACGGCGGTTGCACCGCCAACTCAAGCGCCTGCGCCAACCAACGCACCAGCGCCAAGCACGATTTCGCCCGATGTTGCTGCAAGTGCGGCGGTGGCCTACCTTGGTGGCGGCACGGTCGTCAAGGTCGAGTTGGAAGAAGAACATGGCGCATTGGTCTATGAAGTGCGCTTTACCAATGATAGTCGCGTCTATGTCGATGCCTACAGCGGCAGTGTGGTCTATGCCAAAATTGAGTCCGGCGGTAGCGATGATAGCGGCGGTAGCGACGACAGCAATGATGATTCCAATGATGATCATGGTGGTGGTGACGACCACAAGGACGACGATAAAAAAGACGATGATGATAAAAAAGATGATGATAACTAAGGAAATAAGCCGATGAGCAATTTACCAAAACGGCGTAGCAGTTTGATGCTCAATACCAGCATGAGTGTTGCCGCAATCGCGGCGACCCTCACTGGCTGGGCAGTGCTTTCTAACCAACAGGCGGTCGATTTCAGTGCCGAACTTGCCACACCTGAGCCAATTGTGGCGGTAGCCGAAATACCTCAAGTTGAGTTACCCAGCTTGCCAACGGTTGCACCACTGACCCGCAACGGTCATCGAATTATCCGAATTCCGAATGCTAGTGCTGGCGGCAGCACCCAGCCAAGCGCACCTAACCAGAGTGTACCAAGTGCGCCAGCAACAGGTGGTAGCAGTGGCAATGTGCCGAGCCAAGCAGCGCCGCAGCCAGCCGCTCCGCGCCAAGTTGCGCCCGTACCGACCGCCGTGCCAGCGCCAGCCGCTCCCGCTGCACCATCACGCAACACTCGTTCATCACGCTAAAGGTGTTTTATGGGCGAATTAATCTTTCGGGCAATGGGTTGTGAAGTGGCGGTGCTTAGCGATCAGTCAATCGATCTGGCGGCAGTGCCAGAATGGTTTGAAACTTGGGAGCAAACACTAAGCCGTTTTCGTCCAAATAGCGAATTGATGCGGCTCAATCAGCGGGCTGGTCGGCCACTAGCAGTCAGCGAAACCCTGTGGGATGTGCTGGGTTTGGCGCTCGATGCCGCTGCTTGGAGCAAAGGCTTGGTTGTGCCAACTCTGCTGCCTGCGCTTTTGCAGGCTGGATACGATCGCTCATTTGAATTGTTGAGCAACGCGGTCAACCAACTACAGGCGTGGCACTATCAGCCGCAAGCATGGTTGGCAATTTCACGCCGTGATCAAGGCCGTTTGGTGCAACTAGCCCGTGATACCGCCCTTGATTTGGGTGGCATTGCCAAGGGTTGGGCCGCCGATCGAACTGCGCAGCAATTGGCAACTCAAGCGGCCTGCTTGGTTGATGTCGGTGGCGATTTGGCAACCGCAGGCCAGCGCCAAGATGGCTTGGCTTGGGCGATCGGTGTGCCAAACCCACGCACCCAGCAGTGCGAAGCCATGATCTGGTTTGCAGCAGGTGGGGTGGCAACCTCAGGAGTTGATTATCGGCGCTGGCGCAAAGGTGATCGCTGGCAACATCACTTAATCGACCCGCGTACTGGCGAACCAAGCACCAGCGACGTGCTGAGTGCCACGGTGATTGCTCCTAGCGCGGTGCAAGCCGAAGTTGCCGCCAAGATGGTGGTATTGCTGGGCCTCGAACCTGGCTTGGCTTGGATTAATCAGCATCCTGCTTTTGCGGCACTGGCCTTTGATCACGCTGGCAAAAGCTATAGTAGCGAACGTTTTAATAGTTATCGTTGGGAGTAACGCCGATGAGTGCCTCAGAACCTGATAAAGCCGCGCGTTTGGCGGCGATTCGTGCCCAAAATGCTGCCCAAAAAACCCAAGCTATTGAGCCAACCGAGCCTGTGATTCAAGATAAAGCCGCGCGTTTGGCGGCGATTCGCGCCCAAAATGCTGCCCAAAAAAACGAATCAGCGGGAGTAAGTCCAGTTATGGCAACCTTGCCACTGGGCACAACCCAGCCTGTCGCTGCGCCAGCACCAAGGGCCAAGGCTACGCCAAATGTGCCAACTCCCAGCGCCGAAGAAATGCTTGAAGATGTTAGCGCCAACCTGATGAGTTTGATGATTGCCTTGATTATTGGGATTGTGGCGGCAGTTTTAGTTATGCCGCGCTGGATTCCTGGCCTCAGCAGTTCGTTGATTGGTGACCAACCCAAAGCTTTTTGGTATCTTTCGCGCTCAAGTGGCTTGGTAGCCTATAGCTTGGTCTGGCTTTCGATGCTGTTTGGGCTTTCACTGACAGGCAAAGTTGCGCGTTTGTGGAATGGTGGCCCGACTATGCTCGATCTGCATCAGCACGCTAGCATTTTGGGGATTGGCTTTGGGCTGTTTCATACGGTGATTTTGCTTGGCGATGGCTATAGCAATTACACATTAAAACAATTACTTGTGCCATTCGCCAGTAGCCAATACAAACCCTTGTGGGTTGGCTTGGGTCAGCTTGGGTTATATGGTTTAGCGCTGGTGACGGTGAGTTTTTGGCTCAAACGCTGGATTGGCCGCAGTGCTTGGCGGGTAATTCACTATGCCAGCTTTGGCCTGTTTTTGATGGTTTTGGCTCATGGTATCTTTAGCGGCACTGATACCGGCACACCCTTAGTGAGCTTGTGGTATTGGGCTACAGGTGCGAGCGTTGTATTTATGACGATCTATCGCATCCTCATTACCCGCCGCAATAAACCAATGCCAAGCGTACCTGTATTATCATAAAGTTTATGCATTGCTCCTACATCTAGCATTTGAGATTCTTCGATATTCCCCTTCGATCCGCCGATTGTGCTTTAGGGGGTGCAGGGGGATGAAAACACCCTGCGTTCCCCGCCTTGAGGCGGGGCGGAGGGGTGGTGAACTGAAAGTGAAATGAATGTTCCAAGAATAGAGAAACTCTGAATGAACCCGCGCCTAAAATGCTAAGGCTTGCCAAACGTGATACCATAGCAACATTGATTGATCGAGAAGTTTGATTAAAAGGTGTTGCTATGGGGATTACGTTTGTTGCGCCAAGCTATTTATGGTTTTTATTGCTGCTCATCCCAGTTGTAGCCTTAGGCTGGATGAACGGGCGGCGTTTCCAGCGCAGCCGCTTAATCGGCTCATTGCTATTGCGCAGTTTGTTGTTAATCAGCCTGATTGGCTCGCTGGCAGGTGCACAAATCATCTCTCCTGTGCAACAACTCACCACGATTTTTTTGGTTGATACCTCAGATTCGATCACTCCCAATCAGCGTAGTTTACAAGATCAGTTTATTGCTGATGCGCTGCAAACCATGCCCAAAGATGATCAAGCGGCGATTATTGTGTTTGGCCAAAATGCCTTGATCGAACGCTTGCCCTCGGAAGTGCGCACGCTTAGCCGGATTCAATCGGTGCCAATTGCCGCCCGAACTGATTTAGAGCAAGCGATGACCTTAAGTTTTGCGCTATTTCCTGCTGATACTCAAAAACGCGTAGTCTTGCTCTCCGATGGTGGCGAGAATAGTGGTCAATCACTCAAAGCACTCGAGTTGGCTCACGATCGCCAGATTGTGGTCGATGTAGTTGAAATTGCTCAAATCGGCGGCGCTGAAGTTGCCATCACTGCCTTACGTATGCCTGGTCAAGCGCGGGTTGGTCAAGAACTACAAATTGTGGCGCAAATTGATAGTAACGAAGCCCAAGCTGCCACCATTCGAATTTTAGTTGATCGTCAATTGTATGCTGAAGCAAGCCTCGCCTTGCCCAAAGGCTCGTTGGAATATACCTCAACCGTGGTTTTGAACGATCAGGGGTTTCACAAAGTTTCAGCGCAAATTATTCCAACTAATGATATTCGCAAACAAAATAACGAAGCCACTGCTTTGGTTAATTTACAAGGTTCGCCCAAAGTGCTGATCGTTGCCAATGATCCTGCTGATGCCGAAAATATTGCGCCAGCGCTTGAGGCTGCCAAATTGCAGGTAAGCGTGGTTGGCCCAACCGGGTTACCCACAACCCTGGCCGATTTAGCCGATTACGAAGCAGTTGTCTTGGCGAATGTGCCCGAACGCCTGATTGCCGATGAATCGCAGCAAGCCCTCCAAACCTTTGTGCGCGATCTTGGGCGCGGCTTTGTGATGCTTGGCGGCGAAAATAGCTTTGGAATTGGCGGCTACACCAGCACGCCAATCGAAGAATTGCTGCCCGTAGAAATGCAATTGCGTAATCGTGAAAAATACCCACCAGTTAGCGTGGCGGTGATCTTTGATATCTCGGGCAGTATGGGTGAAATGGTTGGTGGCCGCGAAAAAGTAACCTTGGCCTCTGAAGGCGCGGCGCGGGTGGTGCAATTGCTGCGCGATTTTGATGAAATTACGGTTTTGCCGTTTGATAGCGCTGTACAAAACCAATATGGGCCGGTTGCTGGCTCAGAGCGCGAAGTCGCCCAAAGCGAAATTATCGCCCGTGGGGTGACTGGCGGCGGCGGGATCAACGTTCACGATAGTTTGGTTGCTGCTGGCAACGTACTCAAAGGCCGCAATGCGCCAATTCGTCACATTATTTTGCTGGCTGATGGCTCGGATTCGCAGCAACAAGAAAATGCTGTGCGCCTAACCGATGAACATCGGCGTTTAGGCATTACCACCAGCACAATTGCGATTGGTAATGGTGGCGATGTTGGCTTTTTGAATAATGTGGCGGTGGCTGGTGGTGGGCGGCACTTTCTGGTTGAAGATGCATTATCGTTGCCCGATATTGTGCTGCAAGATGCCCAACTTTCGCTGGCCCCCTATATTGTCGAAAAAGCCTTCTTGCCCTTGCTTGGTAGCGATAGCGTGATTATGGCCGATCTGAATACCGCCAATTGGCCACAACTGCTGGGTTATAACGGTACGATGCCCAAGCAAAATGCCAATATGGTCTTGTGGGCCGATGAAGATGCGCCGCTATTGGCCCAATGGCAATATGGCTTGGGTCGTTCAGTTGCTTGGATGAGCGATATGAAAGGCAAATGGGGTACAAATTTAGTACGCTGGGAGCAATTCGAGCGCTTGGCGGCCCAAATTGTTGGCTGGACGCTGCCAGTAATCTCCAATGAAACGATTAGCGTTAATACAACGTTTGTTGGCCCTGAGATGGAAATCATTTTAAACGCCCGCGATGCCAATGATACTCCCTTAACTGGATTGACGGTTGATGGCAATGTGGTCAACGATGGTGGGGTGCAATCGGGCTTGACTTTGGTTGAAGTGAGTGCTGGCATCTATCAAGGCCGAATTGCTAGTCCGGGCGCGGGAACCTACTTTTTGCAATTAGGTGGGCGTAATCGCGAAGGCCAAGCGGTATTTCAAGAAACGGCAGGGGTGATTGTGCCCTACTCGCCTGAATATCGCCAAGGCCAAGCCAACCCCAATTTGCTGGCGACGATTGCCCAACGTAGCCAAGGCCGCGTTTTAACTGATGCAACTAAGGTTTTTGAGCATTCACTCGATTTAGTGACCCGGGCTACACCGATTCACTTTAGTTTGCTGTTAGCCGCATTGGCTTTATTGTTGCTCGATATTGCGGTGCGACGC
This sequence comes from Herpetosiphon gulosus, assembly GCF_039545135.1. NCBI lineage: Bacteria > Bacillati > Chloroflexota > Chloroflexia > Herpetosiphonales > Herpetosiphonaceae > Herpetosiphon > Herpetosiphon gulosus. The sequence continues at coordinate 111,477 of NZ_BAABRU010000002.1, forward strand.
TTGCGGTTTGGTCAATTAGGCCAAGCTTGGGCCGGAGTGCGTCGTCGTCAAGCCACACCTTCGCCAACAATGGGCGATTTAGCAGCAGCCAAACAGCGTGCCCGTAATAAAATGGGCCAAACTCAAACAGCGGCTGAGCCTGCCTCGATTACCCCGAAAAATGCGCCAGTCTATCAACCTGGGGCCAATTATACCCCGCCAGTAGCCCAGCCCAAGCCAGAAGCAGCACCTTCAATCCCTGCAAAGGTTGACCCAGCACCCAAACCGAGTATGCCAGCACCAAACCCAACCCAAGGGCCACCACCCAAAGCAGTCAATCTTGATGAGATTACTGACCCCTTAGAGCGGCTACGTGCAGCTAAAAACCGTGCTCGGCGGCAATAGTTTAATGAGGACTTGAACTCCATGCTGAGCCTTAAATCGCCGAATTCTAAAATCATGTGGTCGATCAAGCTGATATTAATCATTGTTACGCTGCTAAGTATCGCTAATTTCACTTTTGAATATGGCGTAAAAATTACTAGCGAGCAAAAAACGATTGATTTCCCATCATTTTATTGGGCGAGTGATGCCTTATTTAATCATCATGTTTCGCCATATGATTTTAATTATCTACAATCAAATACTGAAAAGAAAATATTCCCATTTCTCTATCCACCACCAAGTGTTATATTATTCTATCCATTATCATTATTCGAGTATAAAAATGCCCTAGTTATTTATTCAATTATTAATCATCTTGCAATAATCGCAGCAATATTTCTTTTAATTAAGATTTTCAATTATAAATATCTATCAATTCAGTCATTATTATTGACGATTATCATCTATAATTCCTACCCATTGATTGAAAATATCTATAGTGGTCAAGTTAGTGTTATTGTTCTAGTATTTTTATTAATATTTATACTGCTGAAAGATACATTTCAAACCATCGCCTGTTTGGCTTTAGCGCTAGCAATTATTTTAAAAATGTATCCAGTTGTTATTTTACCTGTTCTTTTGATTAATAAAAAATATAAATTATTAATTACAACAACGAGCTTATTAATATTACTAACCCTTGGATCGACGTTATTTATTCCAAGTTTTGTCTGGAACGATTGGCTTGTGAATGTTGTGCCTAGTGGAGGATATGGTGAATATCCCGAGGGATTAACCGACGTATCGTTATTCGATAATAAAGGGGTTAATGGAGTTTTTGCTGAAATCTTGATCAAACAAGATCCAAGCAAGGTTATGAATTATCCAGTATTCGCCAAAGCTGCGACCTATGGCATTTGTATCGCCTTAGTCATTATTACTTTCTTGGTTGTTTATCGATACATTGATCAAAATGATCGCAAAGCGCTTGAGAAAATTGTTTTTGTAACGCTGCCACTCATCTTTTTGATTGCTCCTTTTTCTTGGACTCATCATATTATTACAATCTATCCAACAATTATCTATTTACTTATGATCTACTTTCAGGCTAGTTTGAAGAAGCCTAAGCTCCAAATGCTTTTTATAATCTTGATAATATTAATTATTTTCAAGACATCGACAGTGATCGAGATATTTGCAGCGATATCGATGCTCTGGCTGCTAATGTTGGAAACGATTATCAAACAAAAATCGTTGTTGCCAAGCCCACAAATTGCTCTACAACCTAGCGAATTGCATGATTGAGCATTAAATACAATAATCCTACGAGCAGCAGGCTTAAGCAACGCTCGTAGGATTATGATGTTTACAGCGTATCTTGGAGCTTAACCACCAATTGTTTGAGCGCAAAGCGGGCGCGGCCAAGATTGCCACCGCCATTGACGGCCAACACAGCAAAGTAGCCGGGGATGATTTGCGATGCCAAGTAGGTGGCATTATCGGTCTCAACCGCGACATCACGGACCTGGCCAGCCTTTAAGCGCGAGGCGGCTCCCGCAGCGGCGGCAGCAAGGCCACCCAGCTCCACTTCAGCAATATCTTTGCTAAAGTTTGCATCAACATCGTTGAGGAGCATTTCAACGCCCAGCCCGTCTGTGCCCACGACTCCGGCCAATTTCACACCGGGTACGGTTTCAATCGCGCTGGCCAAAATGTCTTTCATCCCCATAGTGGCTCCTTATCAACAAACTGTGCAGTGAGTTCTGATGTTTGAGCTATCATACCACACCGCGCCCGCTCTGCAAGGCAGGCTTACATTTCGCGACGACCTTGCAATGCTCGCCCCAAGGTTACTTCATCGGCATATTCGAGATCGCTGCCCATCGGCAAGCCCCGCGCCAAGCGCGTTACCCGAATGCCCAAGGGGATAATCTCGCGTGCCAGATAGGCCGCCGTTGCATCGCCCTCAAGATTGGGATTGGTCGAGAGAATCACTTCTTCGATTGGCTCAACCCGCAAGCGAGCCAACAACTCACGAATGCGCAAATCTTCAGGATTGATACCTTCGACTGGCGAGATTGCCCCGTGCAGCACATGATACAGCCCTTTGAATTCACCCGTGCGCTCTAATGCCACCACATCGAGCGGCTCCTCGACCACACAGACTTGGCGCTCATTGCGATTGGCATTCGTGCAAATTGGGCAAGGGTCTTCGACGGTAATGTTAAAGCAGCGATTACAAAAGATCGTGCTATCTTTCATGGCCATAATGGCGTTGGCCAAGCGCTCAGATTGCTCACGTTTAGCGCGGAGCAGGTAAAAAACCAGGCGCGAGGCCGATTTTGGCCCAATTCCAGGCAAGCGATTAAATTCATCGATTAGTTTTGCGACTGGTTCTGGTGTAATCGTATCGTACCCAAATGCCACAATACACGCTCCACAGTTAAGTTAAAACAGGGCGGTCGCACGACCACCCTGAGTCGGGGTAAACAGTCGTTTAGAATAAGCCAGGAATATTCAAGCCGCCAGTGAGTGGCCCCATTTTGGCGTTTGAAAGCTCTTCGGCCTTCTTTGAGGCATCGTTAATTGCCAGCATCAGCAAGTCTTGCAGCATTTCAATTTCGTTGGGGTCAACCGCTTCTGGAGCGATAACGATGCTGAGAATTTCGCGGTGGCCGTTCATCTTAACTTCGATTACGCCGCCGCCAGCGCTGCCTTCGACCAAGGTTTTGCCCAAATCTTCTTGAGCTTGCATCAACTTCTTTTGCATTTGTTGCAATTGATTGAGCATTTTGCGATCCATTATGAAACTCCTTTGTTGAATAGTGCTAGCCTAAAGCAGTGCAAGTATAAGAAATTCAATCTAAATGTCAAAGTAGGCTTGGTTCAGCTGCCATCCTCTTGTACCCCGACAATGCGGGCATCGAAAATATTGCGGGCAGCCTTGACCACATGATCTTTCATGATCTCTTCGCGCTGGCGACGAGCATCACGGGCACGATTTTGCTGATCGCGGTTGGCTTCTTCGCCACGTACAAAAATCTGTCGATTCACGGCTTTGGCCAGTAAATCTTCGATCAAACGCCGTTGGGTTTGGTCGTCGAGTTGTTTGGTATGAAATGGCGAAGGCGTGCCGATCAGCAAGGTATTATCTTCGAGCGCCAATGGTTCGCAGCTTTTGAGCACCGCTTGCAAGCGCGGATTGTAGGGCTTGAGATCTTCGATCACTTGCAACCAAACCGCCTCAACCTCAGCCAGCAAAATTTCCGATTCAGCCAAGACGATATGTTGCTCGGCTTCGGGCATTGGTTGGACTGCTACGGCGGCAACTGGCACTGGGATTGGTTCAACAACTGGTGGTGGTTGCTCAACAATTGTTGGCTCAGCTTGGCGCGGAGCAACAACATTTGGTGCTGGGGTTTGACGTTGAACTGGCGCTGGCTCGGCTGGGCGTGGTGCAACGGCTGGAGTCGGGCGTGGTGCTGGAGCCACCGTACCACGAACTGGGCTGGGTGCTGTCACCGCCACTGGTACTGGCACAACCAAGGCTTCAACGACCGCCATTTCCAAGGGCAATTGACCATAGGGCGTGGTACGCAATTGATGATCGAGGCTGCTGAAAATTTTGAGCCAAGCCAAAATCGCCGCCAAGGCAAGCTGTTGGCTATGGCTTTGCATCGTAGCCAAAACGTCGTGACCAACATCAAGCAAATCGGCGGCTCCACCCGATTTAAGCAACATCAGGCCTCGTAAATAGCTCACCACATCGCGGGTAAACTGACGTAAATCAGCGCCTTGATCGGCAATCGTGTTGATCACGCTTAATGCTGCGGCTACATCTTCGGCGGCAAAGGCGGCTACCAAGGTTTCCACCTCGTGAGAGGCAGTTGCCCCCAGTAAACTTTGCACCCGACTCAAGGGAATTTGCGGTTCGCCATAGCCCATCAACTGGTCGAGAATGCTCATGGCATCGCGCATCGAGCCAGTTGCCGCCCGTGCCACCGCCTCAGCCACGCCAGGCTCAAGGAAAACGCCTTCTTCGCCAGCGACCCATTCGAGGTGGGCAATCGTGTTGGCGATCGTATGACGATTGAACACAAAGCGCTGACAGCGTGAAAGAATCGTCGCTGGCACTTTATGAAATTCAGTTGTTGCTAAAATAAACATAGCATGGTCGGGTGGTTCTTCGAGGGTTTTGAGCAACGCATTGAAGGCAGCGGTGCTCAACATATGCACTTCGTCAATCACATAAACTTTTTTGCGAAATTGGGTTGGGCGAAATTGGACTTTTTCGATGATTTCGCGGGCATCATCAACGCTGGTATGCGAGGCAGCGTCCATCTCAATCACGTCAACAGCGCGACCCTCGGCTATTGCGCGACAGGTGCTGCACTCGCCACAAGGCCGCAAACGCGGATCGTTTTGCTCACAATTGACCGCCTTGGAAAGAATCCGTGCGGCACTGGTTTTGCCAACCCCGCGCGGCCCAGTAAATAAATAGGCATGGCCAATGCGATTGGCGGCAATGGCATTGCGCAAGGCTTGCACAATATGGCTTTGGCCCACCAAATCATCGAAGGTCTGCGACCGCCATTTTCGATATAACGCTTGCGACGACATCTATACTCAACCCTTTTGAAACATCAGTCTCAATTATAGCATGCTCACCGATTAGAACATAGCGCATCGAACAAAGAACATAGCGATCAGAGACTGGATTGAATCCACGAATTGCACGAATTCCACGAACTATATTCCGATAGCCAATAGCCTTATCCTCTCAACCCCCTAATATCTGAATCCTGACCCATATGTTCTATGCGCTTTGTTCTATGTTCTTTACCAATCAAGGAAAGGCACTGGCCATGGTCACCAAACTGCCCAATAAAATCAGCAATAACGCCACGATATAGCCCAGCACGGCCAGATTGAAGGCCAAACCTCGGCCAACTTGATACCACCGATACTGGTGTTGGGCTTTAGCAGCACGTTGAGTCCATTGCAAAATCTGGGGAATTTGGGGCATGGCTTGCGCAAAAAGCTGTTTGACTGCTAGCTCGGGTTGCGATACATCGACTTGGACTGAACCTAAGTGATGTTCTTCAACATATTCGCCTGGAGCCAACCACTCGCCAGTTTTGGCATCGCCAACGAAGCGGTTGCGATAGCGCACCGCTCGGCAAAACAAACGAAATTCAATCGTATTGGCGTTAATCGCAATCACAAATGTGCCGATTAATGGCCTTAGCGCAAAAACTTTGGTGGTGAGATGATCGCGCACAACGATTGGTACAATCACCGAATAGCGATCAGCCTGAATTTTGGCATGGGGAATTTCGGTGCAATGCTCTAGCTGAACTGAGCCTAAGGCTTGCATAAAGTGGGGTAATTGCAGCTCGATTAATGGGCGCACAATGCGGGCGGTGGCACGGCTATGCAGATCGCTCTCAGTTTGGCGAATGCGCTCGATCTGCTGCTCTAAACGCCAGCGTAAAATCCGTGCTCGTTCCATAGCAACCACCTAGTTGATGGAAGTTTGCTAGCTGATAGCTCGTTTACGGTCAGCTAAACGCTGCTCGATCTCTCGATCTGCAACAATTTGGTCGGCCTCAAAATAGACTTGAGCCACAATCAACCAAGCCCAAAACAGACAGCTCATCAACAGCCATAAGGCTGCTAGCAGCCACCACACCGCCACTGCCGGAATATGGGTCAATTGCCAGAGCCACCAACCAGCTCCCAGTGCCGGTAGATATACTGGCAGGGTCACTAACCGCGCACTGAAATAGATCCAACGGCCATTGCTGCCAAGCGCTCGCCGAAAACTGGCTCGTCCCAAGGCTTTTTCAACGGCCCCATCGCGGGCAAAAAAAAGCTTGCTGACTGGCGAGAAACTGCCCAAGAAACTAACCCCAAACAGCGTGCCAAAAATTATCAATGTTACGCTAGTGGCAATGCTGTTGTTGCCGCCCACGATAAACGGCAGAATCGCACAAAACAGAAACGTCGCGGCAACCAGCTGCGGGAAAATAAAATAAACAAAATCCATCACGGTTGCCAACAAGCCCATCACCGCTTTATCGCCAAATTGTCGCCACGCAGGCAAGGGCAGCCGATAACCGCGCGAGCTATTATCAAGATGCTCAATTACCAAGCCTTGAGGCCAAATTACCCCAAACATGCTTGAACCAAGCAAGCCACCAAGCGCAACTTTGGGCAACCACATACGGTCGCTCCAAACAATTCGCAGGGCGTTTTGTAATGCTCGCAATGGCTGAAATCGTTCGCCTGCCACGTTTCCCCCTCGTGCTATGCTTCCAAGCTGCGTCGAATGAGATCAAGCGCAGCAGTGGCGATAAAGCCCAAAGCATCGTCACTTTTTAATTCAACTCGGCGGGTAAAGCTACGTTGCAAATCTTTGCCAACCAGCACAATGCAGACATCGGTAAAGCCATCGGCTCCAACTTGAGCTGGCACAGCGGCAATTCCATAGCTGGCCTGCCAATTGTTGCGCACAGTGTTGGCCCCAGCAATTGCCAACGATTCAGCAGCATCGCGATCAACCGCTTGATCGAGCGGATGAATCGTCACGCCACGCAAGGCTTGAACTAGATCTGGTTTGGCTGAACGCAAAGCATTGTAGATTGGTGCACCGCGTAAGCCTTCATAAATTGCCACACTAGCCGAACGATTGGTCAAACGCCGCAGTACATGTGCCGCCAAGCCATCACGATCCATCAAAAAGCGCTCAAGCCGCCGCTCCACTTCTGCCGCACAAGCCTCAATATCAGCCTCAACTTGGGCTGGATCTTCGCCTTGAGCCGAGATTCGCACTTCGTATTGGGCGGCTTTGGCCGAAATGCCAACCGTTGGATAGGATGCTTGCATCAAATCGGCAATAATTTCGCCAGCCTCGGCCTCGCTTGTGCCGCTGAGCCAAATCGAGCGCACCAACAAGACTGATTTTAGCTCGCGCTCGTTGCGCAAAAATGGCAGCAACTCAGTTTCAACCAAAAACTTCATCTCGCTGGGCACGCCTGGAAACACCATCAGCGCCCGTGAGCCTTCATCGATGATGAATGAGGGTGCTGTGCCCCGAGCGTTGGGCACTGGTCGAGCGCCCATCGGCACAAAGGCTTGCTGGCGGTTGCTCTCGCTCATTGTGCGGCCAAACGAACGAAAGCGAGCAGCGATGCCATCGAACAGATCTTGGTGGAATTCCAAGGGCCGTTGAGTTGCTTGGGCCACGGCTTCGCGCGTCAGATCGTCGGCAGTTGGGCCAAGTCCGCCTGTGCATAACACCAATGGGCTACGTTGCCAGGCCGCCGCGATCACCTCGGTGATTGCGCCAATATCATCGGCGACTAAGGTGACACGTTGCACCTCGACCCCAACTGTGGCCAAGGTACGAGCCAACCAAGCGCTATTGGTATCGACGGTTGTGCCAAGGGTCAGTTCAGTGCCGATGGCAATTAATTCAGCTTGCATTGTGCTACTCGCTAGGCAATCGTCGTTTGATCAGGGGCGGGCACACGTTCGTGGAATTCAGTCCATAGTTCTTTTTCACGTTGAGCAATCGCCGCCTTGGCCGAATCGAGCGCACCTTTAACGCTAACTTGCAGCGAACCGAGCGCACCTTCTTCTTCGTCGCGGTTGTTGAGCACATACGAGGCTGCCAAGCCAGCACCAATGCCAACAATCAGGCCAAACACAAATTTCATGAGCGTTTTCCTCAAACTAGCAGAGTAATTCTGGCGATATTATACGGTGGAATGAGGCTTAAAACAATGCAGCGCCCGAAGGCGCTGATCGTGTGGAGCGGGAAACGAGACTCGAACTCGCGACCTTCTCCTTGGCAAGGAGACGCTCTACCAACTGAGCTATTCCCGCGATTTAGTTGTGAGGAGTGGTGGGGACGGAGAGACTCGAACTCTCACGTCTAGGACACTTGCTCCTAAGGCAAGCGCGTCTGCCAATTCCGCCACGTCCCCGTAGCGAGGAAGAGTATAGCATAGCTGTTGCAAAATTGCAAATAGGATATTTCCTCGTCCTAATTCCTCTCTCACAAAGCGAAGGTTCGAATATCATGCCCTCACCCCCTAGCCCCTCTCCCGCCCGCGAGGCGAGGGGGAAATCCTTGATCATGATCATTGGATCTCCCCTCGCTCACCGCAGTGGGAGAGGGGTCGGGGGTGGGAGATTTGTTACTCAATCTCGACAGTGCCCAATTCGATGTAGTTGGCTCCATGTTGGGCGGTGCTGGCTGTCATGGGCAAGCGTTGAGCTTCAATGTCAGTAATCGTTGGATCATACCAGCCGAGCACGACCAAATATTGGCCTTTGGCGAGATTTTTGGGCAAGGGCACGGCCACTTGATCATGAATCGCTTGGTTGGCTTGCCAGCGGCTGGTTGGTAGTCCACCATTCAGCGGCATGGTATCAACTTGGGCGGCAACTGGTGCACCCAACGCTGGCACTAAATGAATAAATAAACGGTAATCTTTGGCTAAAACGCTGTTAGTGCGCCACGCCAATTGCACTGGCAACGTGCCACCAGCTTGATAACCATCGGCCCAGGCTTGAAATTGGTAGCCTTCAAGTTGCAACGTATGATCCCACGTGGCAGTCGCTGAGTTGGGAATTGACCATGTGCCTACCAGCGCCAAATTCTCGACTTGCATTGGCCGTGGAAAGCTCTGACACAAAATCCGCAGCGCATTAAATTCCCAATAGGGCAAATCGGTGCAACGCCATTTATCATTTAAATCAGCAGTCAGAAAATTAATCCCAACTTTGCCCATATCATCTTGGGGATATTGCGGGTTGGGCGGATCGATCGCCTTGGCATTTTCAGGCGCAATCAGCAGCCAGCCACGGCGTTGGCCCGCCAATAACGCGGCATAATCATTATCAAACTCGCCTTGATCATAGCCAATCGCGCCGATTCGCCCAAATCCACGCGCAATAGGCAACGCATCGGGCGTAACGCGGCTGGCATAGTATTGATACAAAGTTGCAATATAGGGCGGTTGTACAATCACGACATCATCAGGGGCGACATGCTCAGCCAGGGTTTGCACCGCGCCACGATAATCTTCCTTGACCGCGTTGCCGCTCCAAATGCCATAGGGCTGCTGAAACACCAACCAAGCACTTAACCCTGTGATCGCCACGATGCTGCCGACATTCAACCAGCGTTGTTGGGTCATGCCCGCCAAACCGAAGGCCAACATCAAGCAAAAAAGCGGTAAGCTGAAACTGAGGTAACGTGGCTCGTAGAGCGGCGAGCCTACTGCTAACACCGCCAAAAAGAGTAGCGTGGGCAAAAGCCACAAACTTAAAATAATGTTTCGCCGTGGATGGCTCCATGTCAGCCATAAACCGCTGGCAAGTGCTAAACCCACAGGCAACAAACGCCAGGTTAAATCGCTGCTCGAACGGTCAAAACTGAGGCGGCCAAGCAAAAGCCACGCCGCTTGGAACACCCCAATTGTGCGGCCAATCGGCGGCGCATTCGGGTCTTGACGCAGGCCAAAACGAATTCCAACCATAAAACCAAGCGTGAGCAAGCCGAATCCGAGCCAAAGCCATTTGTGCCAAACTGATTGCCTGAAATGCAACACCAACACCAACACTTGACCGAGCACTTGCAACAAGGCCAAACGGTGCAAGCTCAGACAGAGCACCACACTAACAAACCACAGCCAAACCTGCTTCGGCTTGGGTTGATCAAGCAGATCGAGCAATGCCAGATTCGACCAAAGCACCGCCGCCATCAACATGCTATAAACTTTGGCATCTTGGCTTTGCCATAAGCCAAATGGATTGATCGCTAACAGACCAGCCGCAACCCAAGCCACCGTGGGTGTACTCAAACGCCGCGCCAAATGATAGAGCAATACTACCGCCAGCGCTCCAACAAGCGCCGAAGGCGCACGCAAGGCTAGCTCGCTATCGCCGAACAAGCTCGTCCAAGCCTTCATCAGCAAATGATAAAGCGGGTAACTTTGGCGTGGGCTAAACAGATCGCCGAATAAGCTGGGCCAAGAACGGCCAGTAGCCTCGCTCCATGTACCGCCTTCATCGAGCCATAAACTTTGGCTGCTCAGGCGGAAAAAGCGTAAAGCCAGTGCGATGATCAAAAGGCCAAAGCTGAGGCTGCGAGTGGGATGTTTAGGCATAAGCTGCTCGATAATCTTTAACAAATATAAATGGCCTGAACAGCAAAAAGCACCAAGCCAGCTAGCTCAGTGCTTAATTGAGGGCGGTGAACAAGCTACTTAGGCGCTCAGTTGCTCGATGCCGCTTGCTTCGTCGTCGGCGATCGTAAACAGCGTATCGAAGCGGGTTTTGCGGAAAACCTCAGCAATTTGGGTTTGTAAGCCAAACAGCATCAAATTTTGCCCGCGATTTTGCTGATCTTTCAAATTCATCATGAGCATGCGCAAGGCCAAGCTTGCAGCAAAATCGACTTTGCTCACATCGACCAACACAGGCCCATTGTGATCGGCAATCGATTGAGCGAATGGTTCTTCGAGCTCACGAACCGCCGCAGCGTCCATGCGAGCAGGCAAACGCACGATCAAGACCTTACCATTGGTTTCTTGGATCAGTTCAGCCATACGAAATCTCCCTATAGTTGTCGTTCAAAAGACAGCAGGAAACAAGCGGTATTATACACTGAAGCGCTAGCCAAGCCCAGAGGGATTAGATTAAATGGCGTTTTTGGGCTTGTTAATGGCACATTGACGCTTTTTTCAGCGGGCTTTATAATGCTTAGCGCTTAATGCAACTTCACTTCTTCGCAGGAGGCTGCTCGGTGTACTTTACACAAAACGATCCTCAGATTCTTTTCCCTTCGTGGGTAGCAGGTTTGTTGGTTATTTGGATTGCGGTTTTAGTGGGTGCAATTTTTTGGCTGCGCTCGCTGCCACCCAAAAATCCGGCGCGTTTGGCGTTTCGCAAGCGCACCAGCAACGGCCTGTTGATCATCGCCGGGATTGGGATCGTGCAGTTTCTGGCGCGTTGGCTGAAGATCGACGTAGTTGAGTGGCGCTTGTGGGGCTATGTTTTATTTGTCGCATTGATTGGTTTCGGGCTGTATTCATGGCAATATGCTCGTTCGACCTTGCCTGCGTTGGTTTCGCAAACCGGCAAAGTTAAATCCAATTATGCTAAGAGCCGCGCTGCTGCTGCCGGTAGCAATGCCAAGGCCAGTGCTGATGGTGTCGCAAGCGAACCTGCTGCACCACGCGAACCCAAGCCAATTGCAACCACTGGCCGTCGTGAAGCACGCCGCTCCAAGAAACGTAAATAATTCGCTCAGTTGGTAACAATTAAACACTGGCTCTGCTTTGCAGGCTGGTGTTTTTGTTGTTTAGACTGGTTCCCTCACCCCCTTGCCCCCTCTCCCGCCCGCGAGGGGAATCCCTTAATCATGAAGTTTGGAACGCCCCTCGCCCGCCGTAATGGGAAAGGGGTGGGGGTGAGGGCATGTTACACCCAACAAGAAACAGGTATACTACTACTCTACTTAAGGAGTAATAATGAATCCATATACCGATCCGTCGCGGGTGCGCGGAGCTTTAAATAGCATCGGGGTGCGCCCGAGCAAAAGCATGGGCCAAAATTTTTTGATCGATCCTACGCCGCTCAAGTTGGCCTTGGAACACGCTGAGGTTAATACCAACGATGTGGTAGTTGAGGTCGGGCCTGGCTTGGGCGTGCTGACTTGGGAATTGCTCAATGCCGCTGGTCAGGTGATTAGCATTGAGCTTGATCCACGCTTGGCCGGACGTTTGCGCACCGAGTTTGCCGATCGGCCCTTGACGATTGTTGAAAGCGATGTGCTGGAGATTGCTCCCAGTGCAATGTTGGCGGCGGCTGGCTTGCCCGCCGATACAGCCTATAAATTGGTGGCAAATATTCCCTATGCGATTACTTCACCCTTGTTGCGCCATTTTCTTGAGGGCGATAGCCCACCCAGCCTGATGATGGTGTTGATGCAGTGGGAAGTTGCCAATCGCATTACCGCTAAACCAGGCGATCTCAGTATTTTGGCGCATAGTGTGCAACTCTATGCCACCGCCGAAATTATAGCGCGGGTGCCAGCTGCTTCGTTCTTGCCAGCGCCGGCGGTCGATTCAGCGTTAGTGCTGATGCGCCGCCGTCCTACCAACACTGTGCCGACTGCTCCCAAAGCTTTGTTTAAAGTCATTCGCGCCGGGTTTAGCCAAGCCCGTAAAAAGCTAATTAATTCGTTGACTGGTGGTTTGGCTGGTCAAGGCTTTGGCAAGGAGCAAGTGCTGGCGGCCATTGTTCAGGCCGAAATTGACCCAAATCTACGGGCTGAGGTGCTGACCTTGGAGCAATGGGCCAAATTAACCGAAACGTTGGGCATCGCTACCAAATAATTAAGCCGCGTTGAGCGCCAACCCGAATTGCTTCAGTCCGTGAGCTAACATCCAACTTGCTGAGCAAAGCTGAAACATGAAATTTGACGGTATGCTCGCTGATGATTAAGCGCTGAGCGATTTGGCGATTAGTCAAGCCCTCGGCCAGCAGTTGTAGCACTTCGTGTTCGCGCTCGCTCAGTTGGGTATCCCAAGGTTCTGGTTGGGGTGGGCTGTGAATTTGGGCCAAAATTGTTGGCGATAGCACACATAAACCAAGCTGGAGAGCTTGCAAACTGGCCCAAATTTCTTGCGGGTAAGCATCGGTTGAAACCACACCCCATGCCCGTTGCTGTGGCATGGGGTGTGGTAATTCTTGGCTAATCAATAAAATCGCAGGTTGATCGTTGGTTTGCTGCAAAAGCAAGGGCAGCGCTTGATCATCGAGCAAAATCACTACATCGACAACTCCCAATTGTTCGATTAATGGCTCAATGGTTGGTGCTGCTGCCACAATTTCGGCCTCGTACTCGGCCAACACGCTGCGCATACCCGCGCGAGTTAGCGTCGTTCCACCAATCAACATGAGTTTTAATCCTGCTTCGCTCAAGGGCTATTTTGCTCCAATTGTGATGCTCAGGTTTTGCAATTGGCCAGCTCGCAGCACATCAAGCGTTACGGTTTTGCCCGCCCGATCGCTTGCCAAGAGCATTTGCAAATCGCGGGGTTCGTTGAGTTCATGGCCATCTAAGCCGACCAAAATATCGCCAACCAACAAGCCAGCGTGTTGGGCTGGGCTATCGGCTTCGACACTAATCACCAATAGACCAGTCGCTTGGTTGCGGCCAGCGCGTTGGTTATCGGGCAAATTAACAGTTTGGCTGGCAATCCCGATAAAGCCACGGCGCACGCGACCATGGTTGAGCAAGGTATCAGCGACGCTAGTAAGCACAGCCACTGGAATTGCAATTGGTTCGCCGCCAGCAAAGCCTGAGGTAAACAAACCAACGACTTCGCCTTTAACGTTGACCAAGCCGCCACCTGAGAAGCCTGGGTACGGCGTGGCATCGGTGCGCAAATATTGCGCCAATGTACCACGGCGGGTTGGGACTGGGCCGCCAATCGCATTAATAATACCAAAACTGGCTTGCACGCTGCTTGGGCGACCGACTGCTAAAGCCAATTGACCAACCCGTGGCTCGGTTTTGGCCAAGGTTGCGGGGGTAAAATTAGCGTTGGGCACACGCAATAAAGCCACATCACTGCTCGGATCGCGACCAACTACGTGAGCTTGATACTCTGTGCCGTCTGGCCCAACCACCTTGATATGCTCATCGCGTTGGATGACATGATCGGCGGTTAAGACCAAATCGGCTTGCCACATGATTCCGCTAGCACTTTGGCGGCGGCGGGCGTAGATCGTCACGATGCCAGCGCCACTCTGTTCAACCGCATCGGCGAGTTCGCTCGAAAATTCCTGTAAACTCATAACAGCCTCCTAAATTGATTAACTGTTGAGCAGTATAGCCAACCACAATCTGCTTGAGATCAGTCAGTTAGCGAGGTTTCAACCTAGCCAAACGCCTAGTTGGCATCCTTCGTTGCATGAACCACGGTGAATTGGCCCCTCACCCCAACCCCTCTCCCACAGCGGCGGGAGAGGGGCGATCTACCGCCATAATATGGTAGTTCCCCCTCGCCTGCTGGGCGGGAGAGGGGGCTAGGGGGTGAGGGCATGCAAACTTCTATACTAGTTGATCGGCACAGAACGCGGTACAATAGAGTTGAAGATGTCGTGATGATATCTGGATTTTAACCTGCACCATGCTGGTGCTAACTTCAATGCGGAAGATGAATCATGGTGTTATCACTTGATCTACGGCGCTATCGCAATATCGTCGTATTGACGGGGGCGGGAATTTCGGTCGCTTCAGGGGTGCGACCGTTTCGCGGCCCGAATGGAGTCTGGAACGAGTGGGATATTGAACGCTGCGCCACCCGCACAGCACTGGAGCAATCTCCCCAGTCGGTTTGGCAAGCTTTTGGGCCATTACGCAGCCAGCTACAAACGACTCAGCCCAACGCCGCCCATCGAGCTTTGGCTCGCTTTGAACAATCGTTAGGCAAGCATCAACGTTTTACCCTCATCACCCAAAATATTGATGGCTTGCACCAACTCGCTGGCAGCCGCAATTTGGTCGAGTTTCATGGGAGCCTGCGCCAAAGCCGCTGTAGCGACGAGCAATGTGACCAACCAAGTTTTGTTGATCAGCGGGCGCACATCCAAACCCTGCCGCTCTGCCCAACCTGTGGCAAGCCTTTACGGCCAGATATTGTGCTGTTTGAAGAGGCGATTCCAGCTTGGGCCGAAACCCAAGCCAAACGCAGCCTGCGCGAATGTGATTTCTTTTTGGCAGTCGGCACATCGGGCACGGTGTTTCCAGCGGCAGCCTTTGCGCGTACAGCTCAAATGCTGGGTGCACGCACGATGTTGGTCAATTTGGAGCCACATGCTGCCGACGATTTAGCCTTTGAAGAACAGCAGATCGGGCGAGCCGAAGAGCTATTACCGACGTTGCTAGGAGTTGCTTAGCTGAATTGTGACTGGTAATTGTTCAACCGACGAGGTACAGTAACCTTTGCTGCTACAGAGCATAAACGTCAGCAAAATTTGCTGATTCAGCTGTTGCCGATCAAGCTCAACTGGCATGCGTAAGGTTACTGGTCCCGCTGGGTAAATCAACAATTTGGCAGTTTCAATTGTTGGGTCGGGTGCGGCAATCGCATCGGCCACAATCGGCCCGATTGAGCGTAATTGACCAGCCTGCCTAAGCTCAAGCAAGGTTGGCCGACCCAAGCCATCCACGCCGTTGCGCGGCAAATCTTTGGAATATAAGTGCAAATGTGGTTCTTTAGGTTGGTAGGTTGCGGCTAAAATCATCTGGTTGGTGTGATCGCGTTCTAGGCGCAACTCGACTTGGGCGTGCTGGCTATCGACCGTTTGCAACACCTCGATCACCTGATAGGGCGCTTGCGGCGTAATAATCTCCGCGCCACAACTGGCTAAAATCAAGATCAACACCAACCAAATTGATTTTTGCATTTAGACAATCTCCGCTTTGAGGGTTTTAATCGCATCCCAGACATGCCAAACGACGCTATGCTCAGGGTATTGGCGGCGGTTGGCGGCGCTAATCGGTTGGCCTAGGCGGGTCATTTTGCCTTGGCGATCAACCGGACGGCGGCCAACTACGGGCGCAGCTTCCGAGCGTGGTGCAGGAAAATAACTCTGACCAATTGGTACTGGCGTATGAAATTGCCAATGGCCCAGCGCACCATAATCAACATTCAACACATACAAACTATAATAATCGTTTTCGAGGCCTTCGCGTTGGCATTTCGCGCAGCCGCCAGAAAGTTCAGCATATTCAGCGGGCGACAGATTGCCTCGGCGAGCTTGATTACGGCAATTTTCGCAGAGCCAAATTCGCGTTTTAGGCGTTGGGCCTTCGAGAATACCCAAGCTAACCGAGGGCGATTCGCTGAGATACAGCGTTTGAATCGCCCGTTCTTTGAGCAAATAGAGGGATTGCGCCCGATCAAAGGCGCTGAGGTCTTCACGGCTAGGCGTGCGTTCGGATTTGGGGTCAGTTTCGTAGAACGTGGCCCATTCATCAAGCAATTTCAACCAACGACACAAACCGACAATTGGCGGTTCTTCAATGACAGTACTCAACGAGCCTCCTCAATCGAGCGGCGCAAACAAATCAATCAAATTTCCATCGGGATCAAGCACCACTGCATAACGCTGACCCCAAAAGGCATCCCATGGATCTTTTGAACCACGATAACCTGCTGCTAAAATCTTAGCATAGAGTTGGTCAACTGCCGCAGGGCTAGCACATTTGAAGGCGAGACCCATGCGATGGCCGCGTGGCTCCTGCCAATCGCTTTGCAATTGTTTCATCAAGGCTTGGCTATCCCAAGCGAGGCGCATGCCATTGGGCAAGGTTGTTTCAACATGATCTTCGCCACCAGGATCGCTGGGCAAGTCCAAATCGAACAACCGATAAAAATCCAAGGCCTTAGCCATATCGGCAACCACAATTCCAATCATATCAAACATGTGCACCCTCCGTTGAATTACAAACATTTGTGCTATTATACACCCTGACCTATCGTTGCTCCAAACGATGCCCTAGATCAATTGCTGTTAGTACTTTGGCTGTGAGCTACTAGCCTAGTTGGCATTTTAAATTGATGCTAAATCAGCTATAGCGTTTATCAATTAATTAAATAATCAACCTAAAATGACTCCCAATGGTCATAGCATTATCACAGTACCACCAGATTAGATATTTTATTGAGAGAATAAAGTACTAGCAAATTAATTGTTTATAATCTTCAATCAGCGCATAATTCTTTCAAGTTATTTGTCTCTGCATTTTTTTGAAGGATTATGCTCATGCTTAGAGTGAAGATTTTGCTAATTGCAATTATTTTTCTGCTAAATTATCCATTTAATCAGGTAAATGCTCAAAAATTAGCCAATTTACCACCAAAAATCATAAATGAGCAACTTGATAGTGATAGCGATAGTTTAACTAATAGTTGGGAAACCAACCACCAACTTAACCCCTATAGTGCGCTTGGCGACGATGGCGCGGCGGGCGATCCCGATTACGATGGCTTAACCAATGCCAATGAGCAAATTTATGCTACCAATCCGCGTAACCCTGATAGTGATGCTGATGGGATGAATGATGGTTGGGAAGTGCGCTACGGACTGAATCCGACCAGCGCACTTGGCGATCATGGAGCCACAGGCGATGCTGATCGCGATGGCTTGACCAATCAAGAAGAATTATTTAGTAATACCCATCCAACCAATCCTGATACTGATGGCGATGGTTTACGTGATGGCTGGGAAGTCGATCATCAATTTTCGCCAATTAATCCTGCTGGTTATCACGGTGGTGCAGGCGATGTTGATACTGATAATCTGAATAACCTTCAAGAGCATACCGCTGCTACCAACCCACGCCACCCTGATAGCGATGGCGATGGCCTGCCCGATGGCTTGGAAATTGAGCATGGTTCGAATCCCCTAGATTGCGAGTTGGATGCTGATGCAGATGGTTTGGAGAATCAACCAGAATTAGCTTTAGCAACCAATCCATTTAATCCTGATAGCGATGGTGATGGTTTGCCCGATGGCTGGGAAGTGGCGCAACAGCTCAATCCCTTGAGTGTTGCTGGTATTCATGGAGCCAATGGCGATGGCGATGCTGATAGTTTGAGCCACTTGCAAGAATATTTGCATCAAACCAACCCCCATCAGGCCGATAGCGATGGCGATGGCTTACTCGATGGCTGGGAAGTGCAGCATCATTTGAACCCGCTCAGTAGCTTGGCCAATGATGGAGCCAACGCCGACCCTGATGGCGATTCGCTGAACAACCTTGCTGAACAAGGCTTTGCCACCAACCCACGCAGCGCCGATAGTGATAATGACCAATTGCCCGATGCCTGGGAATTGCAACAGCAGCTTGATCCATTGCTGGCAGGTGGCGAAGTTGGCACAAATGGTGATCCTGATGCTGATGCTTTGACCAACTTGGCTGAATATCGTAATAGCACCCGACCGTTGTTGGCCGATAGCGACGACGATGGATTAAACGATGGTTGGGAAGTGCGGTATACGCTTGATCCGCTTGATGGATTTGGAGTAAACGGAGCCAATGGCGACCCCGATGGCGATGGCATGAATAATTTAATTGAATTGCAACGCCAAACTCACCCTTTGCAGGCCACCTACCTTGTTATGCTGCCACTTGCCCAACGTTTCTACTAGCCCACTTGATGTTGACCCTCAAAATGGCTGTAGGCCTAGCGAAATTGCTAGGTTTATTGCCATTTAAACTTGGTATAATGGCCCAACAACGTTGTTTGAGACCTGACTCAATCATAGGAGTAGAGCATCCATGCGCGTCTTGATGTTGGCTTGGGAATATCCACCGCATATTGTTGGCGGGATGGGCAAGCATATTGCCGAGTTGGTTCCAGTGCTTGATGCGGCTGGGATCGAAGTGCATGTGCTTACACCATGGTTGCGTGGCGGCCCACAACATGAGCGTTTTGGCATGCACAGCCATATTTGGCGAGTTCAGCCACCAGCTATGCCCGATTATGGTTTTGTTTCGTTTACCCAAGAAACCAACCGCTATCTTGAGCGCTTTGCCCACGATTTGGGCAAAACCCATGGCCCATTTGATCTGATTCATGGTCATGATTGGCTGACCAGCTATTGTAGCGTCGCCTTGAAATATGCTTGGCATACTCCTTTAATTACGACAATTCATGCAACTGAGCGTGGGCGTGGACGTGGCTCGCTGGGCGGCGACCATGCCAAAACGATCAATGGCTTGGAATGGTGGTTGGCCCACGAAAGTTGGCGGGTGATTGTGTGCAGCGATTTTATGGCTGACCAGTTGCATCAATTTTTTGGCACGCCCTTTGATAAACTTGATGTAATTGCCAATGGGGTGAACGTGCCCACGATTGAATGGCCGAGCCAAGAGCGCCAGCAATTTCGCCAAAAATATGCCGCCGATAACGAAAAAGTAGTGTTTAGTATTGCCCGCATGGTCTACGAAAAAGGCATTCAAGTGTTGGTTGAGGCAATTCCGCATGTGTTGGCGCAACGTCGCGACATTAAATTCGTAATTGCTGGCATGGGGCCGTTAGCCGAACAATTGCGCAACCGCAGCCGGGAGTTAGGTATCGATGCGCATGTCTATTGGACGGGCTTCGTGACCGATCAAGATCGCCATTATCTCTACAATGTTGCTGATGTTGCGGTATTTCCCAGCATCTACGAGCCATTTGGGATTGTAGCCTTGGAAGCGATGGCGGCGCATTGCCCAGTCATTGTTTCGGATACTGGTGGTTTGCGCGAGGTGGTGCAAATTCACGAAACTGGCTTAACGGTTTACCCCGATAACCCTGAATCGTTGGCTTGGGGTATTTTGCACACACTAGCTCACCCCGAATGGACACAGCAACGAGTTGAAAATGCCTTCAAAACTGTGGTTGAGATTTATAATTGGCCATTAATTGCCTGCCAAACCCAAGCGGTCTATCAACGGGTTTGCGACGAGCGTGCAACTAGTATGTGGGGATGAATTGTATGAGTACTGAGGCGTTTCAGGCTGGGGTTGCGGCGCTGAAAAGTGGCAATAAAGCCTTGGCCCGCGAACATCTGATGAAGGTTGTTGAGCAAGACGAAACCAATGAACAAGCTTGGCTATATCTGGCGGGCGCATTGGAAGATCCCGATGAGATTCGCATTAGTTTAGAAAATGCGCTGCACATTAATCCGCAGAGTAATCGCGCAAAACAGGGCTTGGAATGGCTGCGCAAGCAACATCCAGCAATTTTTGTCGAGCCAAGCCCCGCCTTGCCTGAGGCAACCCCACCAGCCTATACTGGAGCAACCCTCGCCTTGGCTGATTTGCCCTTGGCCGATAAACCACTCCCAGGCCAGCCGATCACGCAAACGCCTTTTCCGACGACCCAACCGCTGGGCCAAGCCCCCTTGCCCGCGACCCAACCGCTTGGGAATGGCCCTTTGCCAGCAACCCAGCAATTGGCTCCCCCAGCCTTAGGCGAAGTACCCGATGTTTTGCCTTGCCCACGCTGTGGCGCACCAACCCGCTATGTTGATCAGCGTTGCCGTCAGTGTAGTATGAACTTGACGATTAAGGCTGATCGTCAAGCCCCATCTAGAGCACCAGCAATAATTGCAGCAATATTAAGCATGTTGCCTGCCTTATTATGGACATTCTTGGCTATCCTTATTTTTGTTGATACATTTCAAAATTATAATGATTTCCAAAAAAGCTTAAGAGTTATAGCACCACCAGGTCTAACGCTTCCAGAAGCTCAAAAGAAGCTTCAAGATGAAAAAGTTGCCAGGTTGGAGGAAGATTTTTCAGAATCGATTACTCCAGTACTTAATCTAGGAGTAGTTTTCTTATTAATTGGGGTATTTGGTATTGTAATGGGAATAGCATTAATCCGTCGAAAAAAATATGGTTATTGGGGAACCCTTATTTATAATCTAATTTATGCATTATCTTGGCTTTCACTCTTATTCTCAGTTTTTCGATTTGAAAGTTATATAACCCCAATAGCCGAATCTTTTCTCATATCATTTAAAGTTAGCCCGTCAATTCAAAGCCCAGCCGATATTCAAGCGTTTTTTACTCTAATCAAACAAGTTCTCTTCACCATCGCCAGTTACTATCTTATTATTTTAGTACTAATGATCTTTGCTTGGAAATCTGTCTCGCGGCAGGTTGTGCGGTTTGTGCCGCAATTCGAAGAATTAGCTGATCCCACTGGGCATTTTAATCGTGGGGTTGTCTATCAAAAGCGTGGGATGTGGTATCTTTCTATGCTAGAGTGGGAACGAGCAGTCAAGCTCAACCCACGTGATTCGACCTATCGCCATGCCCTAGGCTTGATTTATGAGCAGATGAAGCGGCCTGCTGATGCCTTACAACAATTTGAGCAAGCCCTCAGTGAAGATCCCAATAATCTGCGCATTGGCCAAGATCGGGATCGCTTGGTACAAACATTGCGAGCCTAGGTTGAGCCATGGCTTTTTATAAGCGAGGCATGCATGCCTGGAAATAGTTTTGGTCGGTTGTTCCGCATTTCAACATGGGGCGAATCCCATGGGGTTGGCTTGGGCGTGGTGATCGATGGTTGTCCAGCAGGTTTGGAGCTTGATCTAGCAGCTGTTCAGGCTCAATTGGATCGCCGTCGGGTTGGCCAAAGCCGTATGACTTCGGCCCGCCGCGAGCCTGATGAAGTTGAGATTTTATCGGGCATGTTTGAGGGGCGAACCACTGGCACAGCCTTAGCGATGCTGATTCGCAATACCAACGCTCGTTCTAGTGATTACGATGCAATTAAACATTTGTATCGACCTGGCCATGCCGACCATAGCTACGATGCCAAATATGGCTTTCGCGATTATCGTGGCGGTGGCCGTTCGAGTGCCCGCGAAACCGCCGCACGAGTTGCGGCTGGCGCGGTCGCGCGGCAGATTTTGGCTACAATGGGCATTAGCTTAGTCGCCTATACGCTGAGTTTAGGCCATCTCAAAGCCCAAATTATCGACGAAAACGAAATTGAAAATAACATTATGCGCTGCCCTGATCCCGCTGTAGCCGAGCAGATGATCGCCTATGTCGATCAAGCTCGCCGCGATTTGGATTCGCTGGGCGGGGTGGTTGAAGTACGGGCGCGAGGAGTTCCGGCTGGGCTAGGTGAGCCAGTTTTTGATAAACTGGATGCCTTGATTGGCCACGCTATGTTTAGCATTCCTGCGGTCAAAGCGGTCGAAATTGGCTCAGGCATCGAAGCAGGCAATGCCCGTGGTTCGCAAAATAACGATCCATTTATCCAGCGAGCAGATGGTAGCATTGGCACGAGTAGCAATCATGCTGGCGGAATTTTGGGTGGCATCAGCAGCAGCGAGGAGATTGTGGTCCGTCTGACGGCCAAGCCGCCAGCCTCAATCGCCCAAGCACAAACCACGGTCGATCAAGCGGGCGAACCTGCTACGATTGTGGTCAAAGGCCGTCACGACCCAACTGTTTTGCCGCGTTTAGTGCCAGTTGCCGAGGCAATGTTGGCCTTGGTGCTCGTCGATT
Source organism: Herpetosiphon gulosus (assembly GCF_039545135.1). Taxonomy (NCBI): domain Bacteria; kingdom Bacillati; phylum Chloroflexota; class Chloroflexia; order Herpetosiphonales; family Herpetosiphonaceae; genus Herpetosiphon; species Herpetosiphon gulosus. Next base: position 133,957 of record NZ_BAABRU010000002.1, read on the forward strand.
GTGTCTTGCAACAACGTGCCGCCCGATTGTAGGCCTGAATGACAGACGCTCCGTCAACCACAAACCAAGCAGAATTACCAGAGGCCGAGCCACGCCGGAGTAGCTCGGCTCCACCTCAATTACGTGCGGCGATCAGTCGGGCATTATCGCGACGCAAAGCTGAATTGCAAAGCCAAAGTGTTGCTGACGAAACGGTCGTTGTTGAAATTGCGCCAACTATCGTTGTCGAGCCAGTTCCACCAATGCCACTACGTCAAGAGCGTTATCGGGTGGCAGCAAGCCGCGCATTAAGTCGTTTGCGGCCAAGCAACGACACTCCACAGGTTACGAATCCAACCAGCAACCGAGGCCGTGATCGCACGCGGACTCGTTTGCGCCCACCAACCTTGCCCAACCAATCCTTGCCCAAACTGCCAACTGAAGCACCTGTTGAGCAGCCTGTGCGGCGCGAATTGCCTGCCGCAGTTGTCGCAGCCTTGCAGCCCGAGAGCCTGCCCGCACCAGAAATTCAGCGTCCGCCGTTGTGGGTGGCCTTCGTGGCAGGCTTAGGTTGGACAGCAATGTTGCTATGGGTCTTTTTTGGTGGGCTTTCGCCTCAATCGGGCTTTGGAGTACGCAGTTTGTTTGGCATTGCAACGCTAGCCTTGGGCTTAACCACGTGGCTGCCAATGCAATGGGCGTTGCGCTTGCCAGCATTAACGTGGCGAGGCACGGTTGGTTGGGCGATCATTTTCTGGATCTTGGCTTTTGTGCCAGCCCCAACTACCACGATTGCTGCTGGCTTGCCCGATTTACCAATCTACTTAATGTTTCTGAGTGGGGTATTTTTGGCTAGCAATGCCATGGTTTTGCCGCTGGTGTATGTCTGGGGTATTCGGCGTTATCACAATCGGGCGCAGCGCTTTGATGTGCGACGTTCGCATCGCCAAGCAACCGAAGCCGGAATTTTTTGCAGTTTGTGTGTGCTTTTGGCGGCAATGAACATTTTCGAGCCAGTTACAGTGTTATTGTTAATCGCCATTTTGGTGTTGAGCGAAATGGTGATTTTATCGTTACAGGCCAAATAGTCGGCTTGCATGTACGGATGGGAGTTGTTCTATGGCATATACCGTTGCAATTCTTGGAACTGGGCTGATTGGCGCATCACTAGGGTTGGCGTTGGGCACGGCTGATCCTGAGAGCGCTCCCTTGGGGCGTTGTAAGGTAATTGGCTACGATGGCAGCAGCCAACAATTGCGGATTGCTCGTGGTCGTTTGGCGATCGATGCCGAAGCCAAAACTGCTGTCGAAGCAGTCAAAGAGGCCGATATTGTAGTCTTGGCAACTCCAGTGCAAACCCTACCTGCCTTGATGCGCGAAATTTCCCCACATCTGCGCTATAAAGCTTTAGTAACCGATGTGTGTAGCACCAAGGCCAGCGTTTTGCAGTGGGCCAGAGAATTATTGCCAACAACCGTGAGTTTTGTTGGTGGTCATCCTATGGCTGGTCGCGAAAAAAACGGAGCCGAAGCGGCTGAATTAGATTTGTTCAAAGGCGCAGTCTATTGTTTATGTCCGGCCTTGAATGCCACTGCTGAAGCCACCGATTTGGCGACAGCCTTTGTCGAAACCGTTGGAGCCAAGCCTTACTATATCGATCCTGAAGAACACGACATTTATGTGGCTGGGATTAGCCATTTGCCATTTTTGTTGGCAACCGCCCAAACCGAGGTGGTAACCCGTTCGCCCTCGTGGCGTGAGATGCAGATGGTCGCGGCTAGCGGCTTTCGCGATATTACCCGCTTGGCATCGGGCGATCCAGTGATGCATCGCGATATTTGTAGCACCAACCGTACAGCCCTCAAACATTGGGTCAACGAGTCAATTCGGGTTTTGGTTGAGATGCGTACAGCGCTTGAAGATGATAAAATTGACGAATTACAAAGCATGTTTGAACATGCTAAAACCATGCGCGACCAATGGCTGACCTTGCCGCAAAATCAACGGCCAGGTGAAGGCGAGCAACTAGCCGATGCTGATTTAGGTACGAGCATGAGCCAACGCTTGTTTGGCAACCCCAGTGCCTTACTACGGGGCGGCAAGAAAAAATAGGTCACAAGCTGTAGATCAAAAACTTGCTCAATTCACCAAACTATGCTATACTCCGCCACGTCTGATAAAGACAACCAGCGAAGGGGTGTAGGCTCAATGGTAAACCGCTGGTCTCCAAAACCGGATTTCAGGGTTCGAATCCCTGCGCCCCTGCCAAACGCTCCATCACGGAGCGTTTTTTGTTGCCAGATAGCTAGCCCCAAATCACCTAAATGGCCTATAGCACAGATGTTCAAATTCTGGTTGACATGCTATACTTTGCTGGTTGAACTGAGTTTTTGCAGCATGCTTGAGGGTCTACTGTGTCAAAAATGACGATGTGGCAGCAATATCTGTCGATTAAGCAAAAATACGCCGATGTAATTCTATTTTTCCGGCTGGGCGATTTTTACGAAACCTTCGGCGACGATGCAAAGCTGATCGCCGAAGTGCTCGATATCACCCTGACGGTGCGCGGTCTTAGCAGCGATGAAAATACCCCGATGGCAGGCGTGCCCTATCACGCTGCCGATAATTATATTGAGCAACTGGTCAGCCGGGGCTATCGTGTGGCCATCTGCGAACAAATGGATGAGATGGTGCATAAAACCTTGCAAAAACGTGAGGTTGTGCGGATTGTCACTCCAGGCACGTTAACCGAACCAACGATGCTCCAGGCAGAGCGTAATAGTTATCTTGCGGCAATTTTAGTTGATCGTGGCAATGTTGGTTTGGCCTATGCCGACCTAACCACAGGCGAATTTTGTGCCACCGAATTGCGCGGCAACGAGGCCTTGAAGCAACTTGATGGCGAATTAGCGCGTTTGGGCGCGGCTGAACTCTTGGTTTCCGATGCACCCGAGTTGCGTCCAGCAGGTATGGAAATTGCCAAAAAGCAGCTGGCCCAAGATCTCGCGCCAATGCGCAAGGCTGAACGCGAACGCTTGCTACCCCACGAACGCACCGCCAAAAAAGTTGAAGGCAATAACGAAAGCACTTGGGTTCAAGGCAATGTCACCCAATGGCCCAATTGGCATTGGGATGCTCGCACCGCCCACGATGCCTTGCTTAGTCAATTCAAAAGCCAATCGCTTGATGGTTTTGGCTTGGGCAATAAAGCGCTTGCAACCCGGGCGGCTGGCGCATTAATTCAATATCTGCATGAAACCCAGCGTGATAGTGTGGCCCAAGTGCGCAGCTTGCGGGTCTATGATACAACCCGTTTTATGTTTCTCGACCCGCAAACGCGCCGTAATTTGGAGCTAACCGAAGGCGCTGCTGGCCAACGCAAAGGCTCATTGATTGCCGTGCTCGACCAAACCCGCACGCCAATGGGTGCACGCCTGCTGCGCCAATGGATCTCGCAACCGCTGATTGAGCTTGGCCCATTAACTGAACGCCAACAAGCTGTCAGTTGTTTTGTTGAGGAAACCTTGGTTCGCGGTGAGCTACGGGCGTTGTTCAAAGGTGTTGGCGATATCGAACGCACAATCAATCGGGTGGTTCAAGGCATTGCCACCCCGCGTGATTTAGTGCGATTGCGCGAAGCATTACGCCTAACTCCCGACATTTTGAGCCAAATCGAACGCACTGGTTTACGCTCAACTAGCCTAACCGAGGCTGCGCCGAGTGATGATGATCTGTTTGATGATGCGCCAGCAACCAATCAAATCGATGCTTGCGCCGATATTTGCGAATTACTCGAACAGGCGATTGCCGATGATCCGCCAGCCTTGCTTGGCACATGGGACAACGCCCGCAGCGACGAAAATGTGATTCGCAAAGGCCATACTGCCGAAATTGATGCAATTGTTGAGGCTACTCGTGATGCCGCCCGTTGGATCAACGAACTTGAAGCCAAGGAACAGCAACGCACTGGCATCAAAACCCTCAAGGTCAGCTATAACAAAGTCTTTGGCTACTACATTGAAGTAACCAAGGCCAGTGGCGAAACCCGCATCCCCGATGATTACATTCGCAAACAAACCTTGGTTAATGCTGAGCGTTATATCACCCCCGAACTCAAAGAATACGAATCACTGATTCTCAATGCCTCGGAAGCCTTGAACGAAAAAGAGCGTCAAGCATTTCGCCTCATTTTGCGCCATTTGGCCAATGCTGGTCATCGTTTGCTGGATTTGGCGCGAGCAATCGCCGAGTTTGATGTCTATAGCACGTTGGCAGAAGTGGCTGTACGCCAGCGCTTTGTGCGCCCAACCCTGCGCCTCGACGATGTTTTTGTAATCCAAGGCGGGCGGCATCCGGTGGTTGAACATAATTTGAATGAGCCATTTACCCCGAATGATGCCCATTTTGATGTTGACCATCAGATTATTGTATTGACTGGGCCGAACATGTCGGGCAAAAGCACCTTTTTGCGTCAAGTGGCCTTGATTGGCTTAATGGCCCAAATTGGCTCGTTTGTGCCCGCCGATTATGCCGAAATAGGCCTACTCGACCGGATTTTCACTCGGATTGGAGCTCAGGACGATATTGCCACAGGCCAATCGACCTTTATGGTTGAGATGATCGAGACTGCCAATATTTTACATAATGGTTCGCCACGATCGCTGATTATTCTCGATGAGATTGGCCGTGGCACGAGCACCTACGATGGGCTTTCGATTGCGCGGGCAGTCGTCGAATATATCCATAATCAGCCGCGCTTACGGGCTAAAACCCTGTTTGCAACCCACTACCATGAACTGACCGAGCTAGCCAACATCTTACCTCGCGTGCATAATTGGACGCTGGCGGTCGCTGAAGAAGGCGATCATGTGGTCTTTTTGCGCAAAGTTATCGAGGGTGCTGCTGATCGCTCATATGGGATTCACGTGGCCCAAATGGCGGGTTTGCCACCAGCCGTAATTAAACGTGCAACCGAAGTGCTAAGCGAGCTTGAAGGTAAGGGTGATCGTGAGCAGCGCCGCGAGGCCATGCGCCGCATGAATGCTGCTGGTAGTTCGGCTGTGCCGCAAATGTCGCTGTTTGCGAGCAACGAGCCAAATCCAGCGGTTGAGCTATTGCGCGAAATGGATGTAACCCAACTAACCCCAATTGAAGCCCTGACCAAACTTTACGAATTACAACGCTTGTCCAAAGAGGGGTAAAGCGCTGAAACCGCGAAGGACGCGAAGATCGCGAAGTCGCAAATTAATAACTTCGTGCGCTTCGTGTCCTTCGTGGTTAAAAATCTAGCCCCTGAATCCTGATCTCTGACCCCAAACTTCCTATGTTCTATGCTCTATGTTCTTTGTTCTATAATGAGCCATCAACCAATCAATTCGGAACTGGAGTAGACAACCATGACCACCTATAAGGATGCTGGCGTTGATATTGCAACCAAAATGGATGCGATCCAACAGATGGGAGCCGCAGTCAAGGCCACCCATACGCCAGCAGTGTTGGCAGGTTTAGGCGCGTTTGGCGGCTGTTTTGATTTGGCTCAGGTTAATACCAGCCATGCTCAGCCGGTATTGGTGGCCTCAACCGATGGGGTTGGCACCAAAACGGCGGTGGCCGCAGCCGTTGGCGATGTGCGCACGATTGGGGCAGATTTAGTTAACCATTGTATTAATGATATTTTGTGCCAAGGTGCAACGCCACTCTTTTTTCTCGATTATATTGCTGCCTCGAAGCTTGAACCAGCCATGGTTGTTGCTGCGGTTGAGGGGCTAGCAGCCGCGTGTCGCGATGCTGGAATAGCCTTACTTGGTGGCGAAACTGCCGAAATGCCAGGCGTTTACCACGATGGGGCCTTTGATGTAGCAGGCACAATCGTTGGCGTGGTTGATCGGGCGCATATGCTTGATGGTAGCGCCATCAAACCAGGTGATGTAGCGATTGCCTTGCCTTCGACTGGCTTACACACCAATGGCTATTCCTTGGCGCGGAAAGTTTGCGCACCCTTAGGCTATACCAGTCAACCAGCAATTTTAGCTGGCCAGAGCATTGGCGAGGCATTGTTGGCTCCGCACCGCGCCTATTTGCACGAAGTTCAGGCTTTGCGCCAAGCAGGTGTGGCGATTCATGGCTTGGCCCATATCACTGGCGGCGGCATTTGGGATAACATTCCGCGGGTGTTGCCAGCCAACGTGACCGTCGAATTAGTGCGTGGCTCATGGCACGTGCCAGCAATCTTTAAATTAATTGTTGAACAAGCAGCGATGGATGAACACGAGGCCCATCATGTGCTCAACATGGGCTTGGGAATGATTCTGTTTATTGCGGCTGAACAGGCTGAGCAAGCACTGGCAACCATCAGCGATGCCCAACTGGTCGGGCGTGTGATTGAGCAGGGTAATCAACCGCGAGTGGTGCTAGTAGATCGCTAGCAACTGTGCTATACTGCCAACGATAGTTTGCCAACCTTGGTATTAATTAAGGTTGGCAAACGAAAGCTAGTTGTCATCTTCATCACTATCGCAGCCAAAACGGAAACGTTATAATGAGTCGTGAACCTCTGACCCAAACGATTGCTCGTGAGGTTGATGTCTACATCGCGGTCAGCCATGGACGTGAAGTATCACGTGGCCTAGGCTTTGATGATGTTGATCGTACACGGATTGAAATTGCGATTTTAGAATTAACGCGCAATATTTTGGCTCACGCCGAACGCGGTAGCATAACCGTGCGCGAAATTGAACTCAACGAGCAACGTGGTATCGAAATCGAGGCAAGCGACAATGGACCAGGCATCGCAGATACAACCCTTGCCTTACGTGATGGCTATAGCACCAAGCAGACCCTTGGCACGGGCTTGCCTGGGGTTAAACGTTTGATGGACGAATTCGAAATTGAATCCCAAGTTGGTGTTGGCACGGTCGTTCGAGCACGACGGTGGCTCCCACGTCGGCGCGAACGCGGAGGACTATAATGAGATTAAATTGGAGCGCCCAAACGCGCAGCAAATATGGTCAATCGGTCTCTGGCGATGGCTATGCTGTGATCGAAAGTCAAAATAGTATCTTAATTGCGGTGATCGATGGCCTTGGTGGGGGCGCAGAAGCTGCCAAGCCAACCAAATTAGCCTTAGAAGAATTGCATCAACATGCCACCCGACCGCTCAAGGAATTGATCGAGCGTTGTCATAAGGCACTCCATGGCACACGCGGCGCAGTGATCGGCTTACTCCGCTTGGAGTTCGATCATCTTCGTGCAAGCTATATTGGCGTAGGTAATATAGGTATTCATGTCATCAGCGATCGGGTGATTAAGCCTATTTCCAAAAATGGCATTCTTGGGCATAATCAATTGCCAAGCCTGCTGGAAATGACCTATACCTTTAATCTCGGTGATATTTTTGTGTTGTATAGCGACGGTATTTCAACGCGTATGATTACCGATTCGGCCTTGCATCACGCGATCGAAAACCCCGAAGCCTTGGCGATCAGCCTAATGGAACGCTATGGCAAAACCACCGATGATGTCACGATTCTGATTGCTCAAACTCAGTAGGTCAGCCTTGCGTTTTGTCCAGAAGGTGCGCTATGCAGAAAACGTCTACGCCTCAATTGCGTCAATTTCTGATTGATAATGCTGAGCAAGTGATCGCCCGCTGGGTGCATCGCCTCGGCACTGCTGTGCCCAAAAATGGGGTGCATTTTCCTTCGGTGCATGTGCGGCGTTTATATGAGTTGCTGCTGACGTTACCTGCCGAGCAAACCGATTTGGAGCTAGCCTTGGTCGAGTTAGGCATCGATTGGCATGCCTTTGAATTAACCACCTTGATTCAATTGAGTTTTCAGTTACGCCCGGCAATCGTTGATGTGCTACAAACGCACAAGCTGACGCGCTGGCAATCGTCGAACGAGCTTGATCAATTGGTCGAGCGCTGTACGATTTTGCTCACCAACCATCACAATACCACGGTGCAAGCCGAATTGCGTGAACAGGTGGCTCAAGCCGAATATCTGCTTGATCATCAAGCCCAAATGGCTTCTGAATCCGATTATTTTGCCTTGCAGATGTCTACGCTGTACGAGCTTTCGCAAGCCATGAGCGCCTCGCTGGATCGCGAAATTCTTGAAGATATTGGCCCACGGATTCTCTCAGCCTTTACCGTCGAGCGTTGTGCAATCGTGTTGCGCATCGACGACGATACGTGGATGATCGAACATGCTTGGGGCGATGATTGGGCCACATTAACTGGCCAGCCGCTTGATCCTGAAAATTTGCCCGCTGCGCTCAAACTCGCCACGGCCCAAGGTATGGTCCAACTGCAACCAATGGTCGAGCCAAATAGTACCTCGTGGATGATCGATAACCAAGGAGCGTTGTTTGTGCCGCTGCGCCAAGAAAATAATATGCTTGGCTGTTTGGTGGCTCAAGGCTCAACGTTAATCGAGCGCATCGATGATGTGATGATGAATCTCTGGCGGACGGTTGCCAACCAAATTGTGGTCACGCTGCAAAATATTCGTTTGTATAGCACAGTGCAGCAATTAAACGCCGACCTCGAACGCAAAGTTGCCGAACGTACCGCCGAACTTAGTGAAGAACGCGATCGCCTTGAAGCAATTGCTGATATTGCCCGCGACATTTCGACCCTCGAAATTGATGTGCTGCTCAACCGGATTTTGCAAGCACTGGCCAACTTGACTGGTGTGCAACATGGCTCGGTGATGCTGATAGACGCGGCCACAGGCTTGCTGGTTGATCGGGCAACCTTGGCCGGAATTTCGCATACGCTTGGCTCGCGGCGCTTCCAAATTGGTGAAGGCTTGGTCGGTTGGATCGCCCAACATCGCCAGCCCGCCTTGGTTAACGATGTGACCAACGACGATCGTTGGGTGCAAGTTGATGCTTTTGGCCAAGAGGTGGGCAAAAATACTGGTTCATTGGTCGGCATGCCGCTGATCGCAGGCGATGACATTGTGGGTGTGTTGATGCTTTCGCATCCTAAATCGCACTTTTTCAATCAAAGCCATATGCGTTTGCTCAAAGCAATCGCTGGCGAAATCGCAATTGCCATTTATAACGCTCAACTTTATGAATATTTGGCCGAACGCACAATCAAGCTTTCAACCATGTTGCGTCATCAAGAAGAAGTTTCAAGCCAAAACAACGCTATTTTGCAATCGCTCAACGATGCAGTAATTGTGTTCAATCTTGATCGTAATATTATTTTGGCCAACGCAGCCGCCGAAGCGATTCTGGATCGGCCACTTGATGAGTTGGTGACCCAAAGCTTCGACGAATTGCTCGAATCGTTGCATATCAAATTGCCTGGCGATCCGCTGGGAGCGGTGTTGAACAACCCCGATGTGGCCCAAACTCAAGGCATTATCATCAAACGCGCCACCCAATCGATCAGCGTGACCTTGGTTCCGGTGATGACTGAGCGTGGCGAATTGCTGGGCGCGTGTTTGATTGGCCGCGATATTACCCGCGAAGTCGAATCGGATCGCTTGAAAACTGAGTTTATTGGCACGGTTTCGCACGAGTTGCGCACGCCGATGACCTCAATCAAAGGTTATACCCAGTTGCTGGCGATGGGTTCGTTGGGCGAAGTGAATTCAACTCAGAAGGAATTTCTTAATACCATTGCCCATAACTCTGAGCGGATGATCGCGATTATCAACGATTTGCTGGATATCACCAAGATTGAAACTGGCAGCGTTGAATTGCAAATGGCACGGCTGATGGTGGCCGATGTGATGAGCAGTGTGGTTGGCAATGCTCGTGCCGAAATCACCCAGCGCCAGCAAGAATTCTCGCTGAGCCTCGCGCCCAATTTGCCAAACATCTGGAGCGATATAGAGCGCATTCGCCAAGTGGCCTCGAATGTGCTCTCCAACGCGATCAAATATACCCCCAATGGCGGCAAAATCAGCGTGAAAGCCTTCGAAATCAATGTTAACGATATTCCAAGCAAGCAACGTGAAGGGCTGCAAGTCGGGCGGCGCTATATCGCCTTGGCGGTGCAAGATAGCGGCGTGGGCATCGATCCCAGCGAACATGAGAAAGTCTTTGATCGTTTCTATCGTACCGAAAATCCGCTAAAAATTGAGGCTGGTGGTACGGGCTTGGGGCTTTCGCTAGTACGTCCATTAATCCAACTGATGGGTGGGCGGATTTGGCTTGAAAGTGTGGTCAATCAAGGCACAACTTTCACCTTTATTATGCCAGTCGCCGCTGATTAACAAGCTTCGGAATGGGTTTTGAGTAAAAACGTAGCTGATCCGTAGGCTACGTTTTTTGCATCTTCGTGGCGAGCCGCCTATAATCAAGTGACAAACTACCATCCTCAAGGACGTTGCATGGAATGTCAAGACGTGCGCCGCCAACTTGCGGCAGGAATTCGTCCGGCGGTACGCCCGCCCGAACGTGCTCAAATGGGTTTCCATATTGCCAATTGTGCCGATTGCTATGCCTTATTAGAAGTATTGCAGGTTGAAGAGCAACGCCAATTATTAACAACCCTGCTTGAAGAACCAGTGGTTGCAGCGCCAACGCCTACTTCAGCACCAACTGCTACCAAACCAACCCGCCGTTGGCCGTTAGCAGTTTTTGGCATGCTTGCATTGCTAATTTTTGGCGGTGGTTGGTGGTGGTGGAGCACGCCTGCCGAGGTAGTTGGGGTCCAAGTCGAGCCAAGCATTACCCCAGCCCCAATTATTGCAGGCGGCGTGGCCGAACCCAGCTTGGTTCCAGTGATTCAGCCAACTGCTACAGCCCAAACCATCGCCGCAAATCAGCCAAGTGTCACTCCGCACCCAACCAATACTCCGCGCCCGAGCGCTACCCCTCGACCGTTAGCCGCCATGACGGTGGCAATTTTGGGTTTGGATCGACGGCCTGGCGAAACGGAGCCAGCGCGGGCTGATGCCTTGTTGATTTTGCATCTCAATCCACGCAATCAAAGCGCGGCCTTGGTTTCCTTACCCCGCGATTTATGGGTGGCTCTGCCGCCCGAATATGGCTTCTCGGTCAAATTGAATGCTGCCTATATGTATGGTGAGGGCGATAATGGCGATACTGAAGCCGGAGCCGAATTGGCACGCCAAACCCTAAGCACCACCATAGGTCAGCCAATTGATGCAGTGGTGGTCACGACCTTTGAAGAAATGATCACGATGGTTGATTTAATTGGTGGCATTGATGTTGATGTGCCCAAAGAAATTTACGATTCGCGCTACCCAACCTTTGATTATGGCTATATGGAAGCGCACTTTTTGCCAGGCATGCAGCATATGGATGGCGCAACAGCGCTGATTTATAGCCGCACCCGCCATGCCGACAACGATTTTGAGCGTGGCAAACGTCAACAGCAGGTGCTTTTGGCAATTTTTGCCCGCTTACAAAACCTCATGCAAGCCAATAATAGCGTTGATAACATCGAATTGATTAGCTCGTTGTACAATACCCTAGAATATACCAGCATCGATTTGCCAACGACCGTGCGTTTGGTGCTGGCAATCCAGAATTTCGACCCGACTGAAATTCAACGCGAATCGATTGATTTAACCTATGGCTATGAAACTAGCACCAGCGATGGTGCTTACATCATTCAACCAGATTTACCAGCAATTCAAGCCCGAATTGCCGAATTATTCAAGTAGATTATGCCAAGCATAATCCTAGCGATAGGCTAGCCCAGCTAGGCTATCTTGATAGCATATGAAACTAACACCACGTTTCGACCGCATTTTGCCATTAATCAGTTTGGTGGTTTTAGGCTTGATGGTGGTCTTTCTGCTCGAATCCAACCCCGATTATCCCTTGGTGGCCCGCATTAGCAACGACCTACCAGTGATTTCGGTGGCGTGGTTTATTATCGCCCTGCTGGTAATTATCATCAGTACCGGGGCCGATTTATTGGCCAAAGCGCACCCAGCCTTGGAGCATCGTGAATTGTTGCGCTTGCCTGGCCCACTCAGCAAAATCGAGATTGTGCCCTTGTTTTGGGTTTTGCCCTCAGCAGTGGTAGTTGGCTCGTTTGCCTTCTTCCGATTGTTTCAAGAAACCTTGCAAGGCACGGCCTTTATTTTGGTGTTGGTGGTTTGCGGCAGCTTATTAACCGCAACCTTAGTTGCCCAACACTATGTGCTCGATCGCGATACTGATGTGCGCGATAAGGCGCGGGTTGGGCTGCAAGCAGTGGCCTATTTGGTAGCTTTTGGCATGTTCAGCGCAATCGCCAACGCCCACTATCGCATGATTTTCACTGGCATTTTGGCATTTAGCGCCAGCGTTCCTTTGGCTTATCGCCTGTTAGCGCGAAATGTCAACGATCATCAACGACCATTATCATTGGCATTAACCGTGGTTGGCGTGGTGATCGCTGAGGCTGCGGCAATGCTTAGCTTCTGGCCTGCACCATTTTTGATCGTTGGCACACTGCTCACAGCGCTGTTTTATGTAATGATGAACCTGCTGCATCATGCCCAAGCTGGCACGCTTGATCGACGGATTGGCTGGGAATTAGGAATTGTCGGCGCAGCTGTCTTTGTGATTTTGACCGCAACAACCTTATGAACACCAACGTTATCGATTTTGATGATGCCGGTTTGGCCTTCGCCTTAGCGCAATTACAGCAAGGCCAAATTCTGTGCTTTCCAACCGATACCGTCTATGGTATTGGTGGCTCGGCCTTGGATGAAGTAGCGATTGCTCAAGTTTTTCAGGCCAAAGCCCGTCCAGCCGCGGTTGCCTTACCAGCATTATTGGCAGATTTAGCTGATTTGCCCAAGGTGGCACGAGATATCCCCGATTTGGCCTGGGGTTTGGCTGAGGCTTGGTGGCCTGGTGGCTTGACCTTGGTACTGTCAGCGGTCGCCCATCTGCCCAAATTATTAACTGGCGGCAAAGCGACGATAGCTGTGCGTGTGCCAAACCATGGGCAACTACGCAACTTGATTCGCCAATTTGCCACGCCAATCGCTGGAACTAGTGCCAATCTGCATGGTCAGCCAACGCCGAATACCGCCCAAGCTGTCGCTGAGCAACTAGCTGGGCGCGTGCCGTTGGTGCTTGATGGCGGGGTTGCAACGGGCGAACAACCTTCAACAATTGTCGATCTCAGTAGTGAGCAACCAACAATTTTGCGTCAAGGGGTCATTTCAGCGGCGCAACTCAGCCCTTGGTTGGAAGCCTAAACCGTTCAAGGGCTGAGCCACAAGCGCGGCAGATTTGCTAGAATGCTTGGGCAATGGGGGCGGCATAGGCAGTCCATCAGTTAAAGCCAACGCGCCATGATGTCCTTTGGGTGCAAGTCCCAACGTCTCCACCAATCCTCATTTAATGAGCTTCAAACATCCCCCAAAAAGTGCCTGAGTACTATCCATAATCAACCCAAAAGTATCAGCCAATTTAGCGATCCTTGCTGCTCTAGATTAATCTATGATTCACTCGTGTAACGAATCGAAACGAATCGAAACGAATCGAAACGAATCGAAACGAATTGTAATCAATGGTATAGTATAATTCAGCAATCGTACAAATGTTTTGGATAGAAATCTACAGTAACGGGGAGACTTCCTATTTATGGCATCATCTTTATCAAGCTTGTTCTCTCCAAATAGCCTCCCAAGCTTTAGTGGACATGAAACCTTCGCTTTGAGAAGTAACTGGTTAAAAAAAGCCTATGATTTATTGCAACACACCCCCGATTTGTTCTCGCGGGAGGATGCATTCGTGCTTCTCGGTGTTGGTAAAAATATGGCGCAATCTATTCGGTTCTGGGGGCGAGTATGTGGTGTATTTGTACGCTCGGAAACAAGCAATAGCTATGAAGCCACTAGCTTAGGCCATTCATTACTTGGCGAAAAGGGCTGGGATCAGTTTCTTGTAACGCCAGCTAGCCGTTGGCTCTTACACTGGCAAATTGTTTCACGGCCAGAATCAGCCTTTACTTGGTTTTTTACATTTAACCTTCTAAAAGGCGGTGAATTTACAGTACCCCAAATGGCCAGCCAAATTCGATCGATTGCCAATGATCAAGGCTGGCGTGTTCCTTCCGACACAACTATTACTCGTGATATAGAGTGCATGCTGAACTGTTATTGTCAACCTCGCTCACACCAGAATAGCCTTATTAATGAAGATTTATTACTTTGCCCGTTAACCGATCTGGGGCTAATTCAGTCATTACCCGGCCAGCAAACCTATCGGATTGTTACAGGCCAGCAAACCGATTTACCAAGCGAATTAGTTGCATTTGCAATTTTACAAATGATGCATCAAACAGGCCGAAAAACCATATCGTTTAGTGAACTAGCCTACGGCTTACGTTCTCCTGGTCGAATCTTCCGCTTAGATGAAGATGCTTTATTAAGTCGGTTGCAAGAACTCAGTCAGATTACTAATAATCAAGCCTATTATTCGGATCAATCGGGCATTCGGCAGGTAGCTTGGCCAAACCCTGATGATAGCCAACTTGAAACATTACTTAACCAAGCCTTTACTCACGAGGTACGATATGTTTAATGCTCAATCGCACCTTGCGATTCCAGTACGGTATAACCGTTCAATTAATATTGAGCGCGATTTCAAGGATGACCAAGTAGGTGTTCATGATTATCAGGTAACCCCATTAGTGCTCCAAACTGCCGAGCGAATCATTAATGGGCTAGCTCCTCAATCAACAACGCGAGCATTTTCAGTGATTGGGCCTTATGGATCTGGAAAGTCAGCGTTTGGGGTTTTTATTGCGCACTTTCTGCAAAGTGATCAGACCCAACGTCAAAAACTGCTCGCAGAGCAGCAAATTGATGCTAGTTTGGTTGAATTATTAATTGCAGTCCCTCGTTTGTTGCCAGTGCTGGTTGGAGGTAATAATGCTTCGTTACGCAGTGCGGTATTAACTGGTCTAAAAAATACATTTGCTTCGCATATAAAACTTTCCGATAAACGACTGCGTTTGCCACATGAGATTGCTGAATCAATTGATGACCCTGATATTGCGTCTGAAACTATTGCCGAAATTTTTGCTGATGCTTGTGTAGAGGTTGCAAAACGTACTGAATATGCTGGTTTAGTCTTAGTAATTGATGAATTGGGCCAATTTCTTGATTTTGCCTCACGTCAATCTGATGAGCGTGAATTATTTGTATTGCAAAGCTTAGCTGAAATGGCATCACGCAGCAGTAATAATCCATTTGTCATTTTGACGATTCTGCATCAAGCTTTTGATCGCTATGTTGGCAATGCAGGTGCGGCCCGTCGAACCGAATGGTCAAAGGTTCAGGGTCGCTTTACAGATTTACCATTCCAAGAGCCATCGGTACAGATGCTGCGAATGGTTGGGCGTGCATTATGTGATGATCTTAACGATATTTATGCTACTACACGCCAATCATGGGCCGAAAATACACTTGATTCAACAATTCAATTAGGATTAAAGCCGGTTGATATCAATCTTGATGAATGGAAAATTCTGCTTGCCCGAACCTATCCATTACATCCTAGTGTGCTTATTGCGTTACCATTACTTTTTCGCCAGCTGGCACAAAACGAGCGTTCACTGTTTGCATTTCTGACTGCACCAGAACCGTGGAGTATTCAAGATTTCTTGCAAACTGCTCAGCCAAGTCTTGAAAATCCACAATTACCGATTTACCGATTGCCTCAGCTTTACGCCTACATTTATTCAACCCTTGGGGCTAGCCTATTTGGGCGTGCCCGCGGTCAACGCTGGGCAGAGCTTGCCGAAGCATTAGCTCAATTATCTGATCAAAATCCACTATTAGTTGATGTTTTGACTACCATTGGTACGTTAGGTGCGCTTGGGCAAACGCATGGATTAAAAGCAAGCCGTAAGCAAATTCAATTTGCGTTACAAGAGCTTTATACTGAAGAGCAGGTAGATCAGGCATTAAATGAATTAACAACCCGCAAGCATATTACCTATCGCCAACATCGCGAAAGTTTTGTTATTTGGGAAGGTAGTGATCTGGCTCTCGATGAAATGATCGCGAGTGCTCGCCGTGAAATTGGCGAGAATTTAGTTCAGCTCTTACAAAATTATGCCAATGTTACACCATTGGTAGCTCGTCGGCATAGTTATTTAACTGGGGCAGTACGCTTTTTTATCCCGCGTTTTATTGAGCCTAGCGGTTTGAGCGATTTAGCAATTACAAATAATGCTGATGGCGAGATTCTCTACATTGTTCCTGCTGATCAGGAAGCCCTAGAACAAGCTCGGAGCTGGACAGAACATCCTGATCGTTCAAACGAATCACAGCGAATTGTAGTTTTACCATATAAAGTCCGTGAACTAAGCGATCTCTTGTTTGATGTTGCGGCCTTGAGTCATGTTTTAGAACATCGCAACGAACTCGATAATGATCGGGCTGCTCGACGTGAAATATCAAGCCGTTTATCTGAAGCTCAAGATTTATTGAGTGGCACGATTGCTGAAGCCTATAGCCCACAACTTAGCCGTTGGTTTTGGCGTGGAATTGAACATCCAATGCAAACTGCACGTGAAGTTGATCATCTATTGAGCCAAGCTTGCGATGAGACTTACCCATTAACTCCACATATTTGGAATGAGTTGATTGTGCGGCGGCAGCTTTCAGCTTCGGCATCAAAAGCGCGGCGGCTGCTAATTGAAGCAATGCTTAATCAACGTTATGCTGTAAAACTCGGGATTGAAGGCTATCCACCAGAGCGCTCGATCTATGAGAGTGTATTGCATCAGAGTGGCATTCATCGCCAAAATGAACAAGGTTTTTGGGAATTTAGTACTCCAGCAGCGGACGATCCTTTAAAGCTCCAACCAACTTGGGACTTAATTAGTCGCTATATTGATCAAGCCGAAGGACGCGAACTGCCTTTAATTGATCTTTACCAGCAATTGGAAGCTCCACCATTTGGGGTCAAACAAGGCTTAATTCCACTTTTATTTATGGCGGTGTACCTTGCTCGGGCTAGCGAGATTGTGCTATATGAACAAGGGAATTATGTAGTTTCTCCCGATATGGCTATGTTTGAGCGATTACTACGTCAACCACACTACTTTGGTTTACGCAGCAGCCGCAGAACTGGTCTGCGTCAAGCAGTGTATGAACGCTTGGCAACGGCATTAGCACCTAAAGCACTGACTAAAGTGGTGCAGCCAGCAGTTTTAGATGCAATAACCCCATTATTGCGACTCGTACATACACTTCCTCAATACACGCGCACAACCAAAAATATTAGCCCAATTGCCCAATCAATTCGACAAGCATTACTTGATGCTCGTGCACCTGATCAACTATTGTTTGAAAAATTACCAATTGCCTGTGGTTATCCAGCGTTTGATCCTGATCAATCCAATGATAATATGTTTATTGAGCCATTTTTTACGACGCTCAGGGAGGGATTGCAGGAGCTACAAGCAACATATCAGCAATTGGTCAATCATGTTGTCGAGAAAATTCGGGTTGCATTTAGTGCTACCAATCTTGAGAGTGAACTACTTCATAGCGAGTTGATCAATCGTTATCAATTGATCGCTGAACTTACCAAAGATACGACTATTCGGGCCTTTGGCGTGCGGATTGAAAACTCGATTAAGGGTGCTAATCATTGGGTCGAAAGCATTGCGGCCTTAGTTGGGCGTAAACCCCTAGATACATGGAGTGACCATGATCTTACAACATTTGAAACTCAGATTGCTGAGTTAGGCCGCTCATTTAAACTCGTCGAGCAAATAGCAATCACGACCCAATCATTACCCAGTGACACTCCAGTTTTACGAGTTGGTATAGCGAATGGCCATGGTGAAGTCAGTACTGTGATACACTTAAACCAACGTCATCCACTGATGGATGCGTTGTTTAATGAGTTAACAGCCGTGATGGATCGTTATGATCGACTAACGATTGAGCAAAAAACAGCGATCTTAGCCGAACTCCTCCAACCAAATCTTGCTTATGCAATGAATGGGAACGAAAAGCTATGACAGATCATGAAGCTGATTTTCGGGAATGGGCTGCCCGTCCAGGCCGACATATAGTAAGTCTTAGCGGTGGCAAGGATAGTACTGCCTTAGCAATCTATCTACATGACAAGATTCCTCAATTGGAATATGTATTCTGTGATACTCACGAGGAATTAAAAGAGACCTATGAGTATCTTGATCGGCTTGAGGCTTATTTACAAAAGCCGATTATTCGATTAAATGCTGAGCGTGGGTTTAGCCATTGGTTAGATATGTATGGCGGAATGCTGCCATCTGCTCAGGTTCGTTGGTGCACGCGTAAACTCAAGATCGAGCCATTTGAGGCATACGTTGGTAGTGATCAAGTCTGGAGCTATATTGGTATTCGTGCCGATGAACAACGTTCCGGCTATGACTCCTCAAAGCCTAATATTCATCCAGTCTATCCATATAAAGAACATGGACTACGTATTGCCGATATTGAGCGAATTCTAGAAGAAAGTGGTATTGGCCTGCCTGAATATTATTCATGGCGACAGCGAAGTGGTTGTTATTTCTGCTTTTTCCAACGAGCAGGCGAATGGGCTGGCTTACGTAAAGAACACCCTGAGCTTTTTGAAAAAGCCAAGGATTTTGAGAATCAACGAGGTGGAGAGAACTTCTATTGGCGGCAAAATGAAAGCCTAGTCGAACTCGAAAAACCAGAACGTTTAGCCCAAATTCGGCGTGATCATCAACAACGGATCGAGGAAGAACGCAAACGCCGCCCCAATCAATCATTGATTGCATTGATTGGATCAGCTCTTGATGCTGAGGATGATGAAGTTGGCTGTGATATTTGCCATCTCTAGTTAGCTAGAATACCTAGAAAAGATCCTCGCCTTGGATTAGGAGAGAATCATACCGATGATTGGCTATGGTCAGTATGATAAAGCACGTGAAGTTATATGCTTCACGTGCTCTTTTTTATGCGATTTTCGCATAATTGGGCAATATTTATGAAATTTTCGGAGGTCTATCAAACCCGTTATACTCATTTCTTAGAACGATTAAGGCAAACAAGGCTTGATGCTAACCTTTCACAAGAAGAGGTTGCTCAAAAGCTAGGAATCAGCCAGTCGATCGTCTCACGCTCTGAAAATGGTGATCGGAGAGTTGATGTGATTGAGCTACTAACTTTTGCTGAGTTATACCGGAAGCCATTAGAATTTTTTACAGATTAAATAATCTATCTCTAAAGAGATACTATAGAAAAAGGAAATTTACTATGCAGGCTGATGCGATCCCATTAGAATATCTTTACACAACATTAAATAAAGGCTATGTTATACCTGGCTACCAACGCCCATTTGCATGGAATTCTGATAAAGCTATTGAATTACTTGATAGCATTCTAGAAGATTTTGAAGCAAAGAAAAAATGACATCATTAGGAACACTATTATTTTGTAATATAAAATTTGAAAATAATCAAAATCCCTACAGTAGAAGTAGTCTCATAAATACCGAAGAAGGATGCGAATACACCCAAGCACCACAAACCCATGGAAATTTTCGGGATAGAATTCATACCGAACAACCAAACGACGGAAATTTTGGAGCCATGCAAAGAGCCGCTCAACCTTCCAGCGACGGGCATACCGGCGTAATACCCGACCATCTTGGGTGGCTGGTGCGGTACGGTTCCGCCGATGGGGGGCGATCAGCGTAATCCCCTGGTCTGCAAGCGCTTGATCCAGCGGATCGCTATCATAGGCTTTGTCCCCAATCACGCGCACTGGAGGGCTGTCCAAAAATCCCGCATCGAGGGTTGCGGTGACCAAGCGCACCTCGTGGATCTGGGCCGTGGTGGTATGGACGGCAATCGGCAGCCCATGCGCATCGGCAAGCGCCATCAGTTTGGTGCCTTTCCCACGCTTCGTGAGACCAACGCCCGCGCCCCTTTTTTCGCCGGAACAAACGTTCCGTCGATGAAGGCTTCGGTCTGATCGATGCCGAGGTCATCAAAAAGCTGCAAGGCGAGCTGGGTCACAATGGTTTGAAAGGTTCCCTCGGCAACCCAGCGTTGGAAGCGGCGATGGCAGGTTTGATAGGGGGATAGCTCTCGGACAAGTCCTTCCAGCGTGCGCCCGTTGCAAGACCCACAAGATACCGGTAAGGGCCGCACGTGAATCCACCCATGGTCGTCCACGACCATCGGCACGGCGTGGTAACGGGGGCAAAAAGGGAGCGATCGCTGCCCATTCGTCATCCGTCAGATCGGTTGATACGGCCATTGAATATCCTCCGGTTCCATGGTCAGGAGGAGTATACCATTTATGAGATTACTTCTACTTCTAGTTATTCTTGAAAATATATCTATAATTGAAAGTATAGATAATAAAAACCAACTTACAATCTTACCTTCTCCGAAAATCTTACTAGATAAAAAAGTTATTGGAAGTCAATTAAATAACATTAAAAATGAAATAAAATATTCTTTAAGTATTCTAAATAAAATTAGAAGTAAAATTGTCCATAAAGGTTACAATTACAGTATTGATATGCCATATTATATTCAAATATTAGAAGGATGTCTTCATAGATCTATAGATCGTATTATAAAGCGTGTTATTAATGATGTAGGAAAATATCAAAATATTATGGACATTGTACCGACATACAATGTTCCGTGGTGATGTATATGATTTGTTGAATATTGGAAATTATGTAAGATCTACTAGGCTCTGTCTGATAATTCCTGAAGCCTTCCCGAGGGAGGATTAGAACACCATTATGGACATGAAAATCACCAAAATATGACCCCTATAGCCGCTTAATAGCGGTTCTTACGACGATATACACCATGGTCTTGAATTATCAGACAGAACCTAATTATACGAATTTTTAATTCGAAGATTGAAAATAAAACATAAACCCACATCCCTTAAAAACCTATCTCCCTGCGTCTCCCGCCTTGAGGCGGAACGGAAGGGTGGTGATGATGAAAAGCAGTCAAAGATCACTTAAAAATCCTGCTATTCGCGATTTAACAATTTTGGCGTATGATAGCCGGTGATCGCTCTGCACAGAAAGGATACGACGATGCAGGTCAATCCAGGGATTTTCAAAGCCTATGATATTCGTGGGATTTACCCAAGCGAACTCAACGAAGATGTAGCATTTTTGATTGGACGCGCTTTCGCCTCATTTTTGCAAGCTGAAACGGTGGTCGTTGGCCGTGATATGCGTACCTCAGGCCCATCAATTTTCGATGCGGTAACTCGCGGCTTGATGCACCAAGGCGCTGATGTGATCAACATTGGCATGGTTAGCACTGATCAATATTATTTTGCTTGTACCAAATTGGGCTTACCAGGCATGATGGTGACGGCCTCACATAATCCCAAACAATACAATGGCTTCAAAATGGTCAAAAAAATGCCGCAGTTGCTCTCAGGCGATGCAGGCATTCAAGATTTGCGCAAATTGGTCGAGAGCGAAGCATTTAGCGAACCAACCCGCCAAGGTAGCATGAGCGAGCTTGACCTCAGCGAAGAATTTATCGAATCGGTTTTGCAATTGATTGATGTAACCAGCCTCAAATCGCTCAAAGTAATCGCCGACACTGGCAATGGCATGGTCGGGCCAATTCTCCAGCGGGTCTACGAACGTTTACCTGTCGACTTGATTGGACTCTATCTTGACCCCGATGGCACTTTGCCCAACCACGGCCTTGACCCATTACAACCAGAAAATCGCGCCGAACTGGAAGCCCGTGTGGTTAGTGAAAGCGCCGATGTAGGTTTTGCCTTCGATGGCGATGGCGACCGCTTCTTTGCAATTGATAATCGCGGTCAATTTATCTCTGGCGATTTTATGACCGCGCTGATGGGTCAATACTTCCTCGAAAAACACCCAGGAGCCAAAATTTTATATGATGTACGGGCTTCGTGGGCTGTGCCCGAACTAATTGGCGCTGCTGGTGGTGTGCCACTGATGGAGCGGGTTGGTCATGCCTTTATCAAGGCTCGCATGTCCAACGAAGGGGCAATTTTCGCTGGCGAAGTAACTGGCCACTACTATTTTGGCGATTTTAATTATGCCGATTCGGGCGTAATTCCATCGTTAATTATTTTGGAAATGCTTTCGAAGAAGGGCAAAACCCTGAGCGAATTGCTGGCTCCGCTCGAAGCAACTTACTTCATCTCAGGCGAAATCAACACCAAAGTTGCCGATGTTAAAGCCGTATTGGCAACCTTGGCCGAGAAATATAGTGATGCTGAGCAACACACCATGGATGGTTTATCGGTCAATTATCCCGATTGGCACTTCAATGTGCGTGGCTCCAACACCGAGCCATTGTTGCGGCTCAACCTCGAAGCTCGCAGCAAAGAGCTGATGGAAGCCAAGCGCGATGAAGTTTTAGCAATTATTCAGGCGTAGGTATCAAGGACTAGGGGTCAGGTTGAAACCACGAAGAACACCAAGAGCACCAAGGACGAAGGGCTAGGCTATGGGCTATCGGCTATCGGCTATCGGAACAATTGTTGGTATTTCCAACGCATTGCCGATAGCCCATAGCTGTAATGGTTCATTAGATTAACAACCAATTCTCGTGCCCTCACCCCCTCACCCCCTCTCCCGCCCGCGAGGCAAGGGGGAACCGCTCCAGGAGTGCTCCCCTCGCCCGCCGCAGTGGGCGAGGGGTTGGGGGTGAGGGCATGCTGACCGTTGTTAACGCGATAAACCATTACACATAGCCTATAGCCATAGATTCTCTGCGCCTCTGCGTTAAAGTCCAATGCCTGAGGTTTGGCTCTTATGTTCTATACTCAAGGTTCTATGCTTTCCTGACTCCTGATCCTCGATTCCTAAAAAGATCATATGTTCTATATTTCATGCTATGATTAGGCAAGCGGAGCCTTATTATAGTGATGAAGGAGCATCTGATGAGTAATCGCGCGAATGACCTGATTCCCCTCAGCGATATGCATGGCCCAAGCCTGCCCACTGCCGTTGATCGCGCCACATTTCAAGCCGAACTGAACAGCTTGCGGCTACGCGAGAAGGCTCATACGCGCGAGGGCGATGTAATTGCTGCTGCGCGTCGCCGCTTGCCAATGGTTGAAGTCGCTGCTACAACTCCAGTAGTTGGCCCAAATGGCCTAGTTCCGATGATCGAGATTTTTGAAGGCCGCAAGCAACTTTTTGCCGCCTATATGATGTGGCATCATGGCGCAAATGCAGCCCAACAGTGCGAAGGTTGCACCATGAATGTTGGTCATGTGCTGGAATTGGGCTATTTGCACTCGCGTGATGTAACCTTTGCCGTGTTGAGCCAAGGCCCATTTGCCGAGAGCAAGCGCTACCGCGAATTTATGGGCTGGGATCTGCCTTGGTATTCCGTGCCCAAATCCTCGCTTGATACCCTGATTGCTGATCGCCATTTTGGCATCTGGGTTTGTTACGTTCAGGATAATGGTCGGGTGTTTGAAACCTATTGGACAACTGGTCGCGGCTGTGAACAAATGGGCAGTTCCTATGCAATGCTCGATATGACAATTTATGGGCGACAAGAGGTTTGGGAAGATTCTCCAGCCGGCTGGCCTCAACGCTTTTTCAACACCCGCTCAGCCCAAATGCGTACTGATGAGCATGGTCAAGCCGTCAATCGCCCCGCCGGACGACCAATCTCGCACTGGTCGCGACTGGCTGCTGGTCGCTCCGATACGCTGGCTGAGCCTGATAAATAAGGGGCTAGGGGTCAGAGGTCAGGGATCAGTGGTTAGGGAATAGAGACCAGAATTGAGTACACTGGGATTAAGCGATTGGAAAACCTGCATAAAACTCGCTGAACTAGCTGATCTAACGCTTCGACCTCCTACCCCCTATCCACTAGCTCCTGACATCTGACCCCTACTTCTCATCTTTGACATAAGCAATTCTTGGTGCTAACATAGGCGCTGCGGGGAATTTTGGAAACGCATATCCCGACGTTGGAGGGTGCTCATGCAGCAGCAGCTAGAACAGTTTTTGGCCTATTTAACGGTTGAGCGCGGTTTGACCGGTAATACGATTGCCGCCTATCGAACCGATCTTGACCAATTTGTTAACTTTATTGTTGAACGTAACACAGGCAGTTGGAGCAACGTCTCCCGCGATGACCTGTTGGCGTTCTTGCTCTTTCTCAAAGAAAAGCGCTACGCAACCTCCACGATCGCACGTCGTACTGCTGCAATTAAATCGTTTTTTGAATACCTGCAAGGCCAACATACTATCGTCACGAATCCAACCGAAAACTTGGATTCACCCAAGGTTGATCGGTTCTTGCCCAAGGCGATTACGGTCGCCCAAGTTGACGAACTGCTTGAGTTGCCCCTAACCACTAGCGGCCCCGAAGGTCTGCGCGATAAAGCTATGCTCGAAGTGTTGTATGCCACTGGCATGCGCGTCAGCGAGTTGGTTGCGCTCGATGTGGGCGATGTTGATCTGGCGATCCACCAGATTCGCTGCTTGGGCAAGGCCAATAAAGAGCGTAATCTGCCGATTGTTGGCAGCGCCAGCACCGCCTTGGAAGAATACCTCGATATTGCGCGAGGCCAAATCAGCCGTAACGGCGGCGATCCAGCTTTGTTTCTCAATCATCGTGGCAAGCGGCTCACCCGCCAAGGCTTTTGGTTGATTTTGAAGGGCTACGCCGAACGCTTGGGGCTGAGCGATCTGACACCACATACCTTGCGCCACTCGTTTGCAACCCATATGCTCAACCGTGGCCGGGATTTGCGCGAAGTCCAAGAGTTGCTGGGCCATGCAAGTATTTCAACAACGCAAATTTATACCCAAGTAAGCAACGACCGAGCCGTTAAATACGATCAAGCAGCCCAACGACCAACCGTCGCCAATGCTGCTGAAGTCGAATTTAGCGCCTAATCAAATCAGTCGTTGGGCTGAACACAAGCATTGACAAGAATGCTACAGTAGCAGCCAACAACCTGATGCAATATTGGCAATGAACCGTAGAAGTAGCCTGGAATGCAACATTCAGCGATGTGGGGATAGTGTAAGCCCACAAGTTTGCCCCAAGCGAATGGCGACGGGGAGCCAATCACAATAGATCTCAAAGGTGCCTTGGGTCAACCAAGGAACTGGGGTGGAACCGCGAAGCGTATTGTTTTCTTCGTCCCCAGGCAATGCTAGCAATGGCGTTGTCTGGGGATGAACGTTTTTAGCAAGGATGAAGGATAAAGGATAAAGGATGAAGCAGATTGAAATAGCCCAAACTGGTTTATAAAACCTTGATCTTTGGAAAATTTTCATCCCTCATCCTTCATATCTCATCCTTTCATGGAGGTTTATATGCCAGCAACATCGATGGACGAATTGGTCTCGTTATGCAAGCGACGAGGGTTTATCTTTCCAGGCTCGGATATTTATGGCGGTTTGCAAGGCACCTATGATTATGGCCCGTTGGGGATTGAACTCAAAAATAATCTTAAAGCCGCTTGGTGGCGAGCCATGGTTTATGAACGCGACGATGTGGAAGGCCTCGATGCCTCGATTTTGACTCATCGCTTGGTGTTGCGCCACTCTGGCCACGAGGCAACCTTTACCGATCCAATGGTCGATTGTCGCAATTGTAAAAGCCGCTGGCGTGCCGACCAACTCAAAGACAACAAATGTGAAAAATGTGGCTCAACCGATTTGACCGAGCCACGTCCATTCAATTTGATGTTCAAAACGACGGTTGGGCCAGTTGCCGAAGAAGGCTCGTTTGCCTACTTACGACCCGAAACCGCCCAAGGGATCTTTACCAACTTTAAAAATGTGGTCGATGCCACCTCACGCCGCTTGCCATTTGGGATTGCTCAAATCGGGAAGGCTTTCCGCAACGAAATTACACCACGTAACTTTATTTTCCGCGTGCGTGAATTCGAGCAAATGGAGCTGGAATTTTTTGTTCAGCCTGGCACCGACGACGAATGGCATAGCCAATGGGTTGAAGCTCGCTTGCAATGGTGGCGTGATCAAGGCTTGCTCAGCGAAAATCTGCAAGCCTATCATCAAGCTGGTGATGAATTGGCTCACTACGCCAAAGCAACCGTCGATATTCTCTATCAGTTTCCGCATGGCTTAGAAGAACTAGAGGGGATTGCCAATCGCACCGACTTTGATCTTGGTTCGCATACCCGTGGTCAAGCCGATTTAGGCTTATCGGCCAAGGTTGAACCAAACGAAGATAGCACTGCCAAGCTGACGATTCCACATCCAGAAACCCAAAAGCCTTTGGTGCCATTCGTAATTGAGCCATCGGCTGGGGTTGATCGTGGGGTGTTGGCGATTTTGACCGAAGCCTTTACCAAAGAAACCTTGGAAAATGGCTCAGAACGAATTGTGCTCAAACTCAAGCCACACTTGGCTCCAATCAAGGTAGCGGTGTTGCCTTTGGCTCGCAACAAACCGGAGATCGTCGAAAAAGCCAAAGCAATTAAAGCGTTGTTGATGGCAACTGGGATTGGTCGGATTTTCTATGAAGATACGGGCAACATCGGCAAAGGCTATCGCCGCCACGATGAAGTTGGTACACCCTTCTGCGTCACCGTCGATTTCGATACCTTGGGCCGCGGCGACGATGCTAGCTTGCTGGACACCGTGACTGTGCGCGACCGCGACACCATGAGCCAAGCTCGTATCCATATCAACGAACTGGCTACTTACATTCGCGAACGTTTAGTTTAATCAGTCACTAGATTTAAATGTTCAAGCCAAGCTCAGTCAATGGGCTTGGCTTTTTTGGGCTTACCAACTGTTAGCAAGGTGTAAGCTGATGCTGACTAAGCCCGCAAACGAAGGTGGTACAATAGCACTAGACTATCCCTATAATCCCAAACGCTTGAGGAGCCACCCGTGAAACGTTTTTTTCAACAATGGCTTCATTCGCTTAATTATCCCGACCCGGTTCAACAACAGCAAGCCCAAATTATGCAGGGCATTCTTTTGGGTTCGTTTATGGCCAGCACTGGCGCTTTAGTTGTCCCATTTGTTGCTCCAGTTACCTCAATTCAAGCCATTGTGATTGCAATTGCGATTGGTGCGGCGATTGCAGTTTTTCTCAGTGCTTTGGTGCTTTTGCGGCGCAATTATTTTAAATTAGCCCTCTTTGGCAGTGTTTTCGGCTTAGAGTTCTTTTTAATTGTTATGTTACTTGGCACTGGTTTAGCCGATAGCGGCGCGATTATTTTTGGTTTGGCTGTGCCTATGGCGTTGGCCAGCTTGCTCAGTGGTCGCAAATTGATGTTTGTTGTGATGGGCGTTGGTCTCGTTGGTTTGATTGCCACCGCACTGGCCGAGGCCTTGGTGCCGCAAATTACCGGCTTTGCCAAGCCCATGGATAAAAATTATGGTGGCATTATCGGTGGCTATACCGCAGTAGCCTTGGTGCTTGGCTTAGTTTTAGCTCGCTACAGCAAGGCCTTATCAACTGCGCTCAGCACTGCTCGTACTCGCCAAACCGAGCTTGAGCAACTCCAAGCCAGCCTTGAACAAACAGTTGCTGAACGTACTGCTACCTTGCAAAATACCTTGGCTGAGCTGAAACAACGGGCCGCCGAGCAAGCCCAATTGCTTGAGGCCAACCAGCAACAGGCTGTTGTTATTCGCGAGTTAGGTGTGCCCGTGATTCCGCTTGGTGGTCGGCGGTTGGTTGTGCCCCTGGTCGGCCAGCTCGATCAAGCGCGTTTGAATACGATTCGTGAGCGCGTTATCACCGCTGTGGTGCAACAACGCGCTCGTCAGGTGTTGCTTGATGTCACGGGCGTGCCCTTGGTCGATGTGCATATGGCTGGCGAATTGGCCGCCGTTATTGCTGCAACCAGCCTCGTTGGCGCTGAAACCGCGCTGGTGGGCATCAACCCCGATGTAGCCCAAGGCTTGGTTGGCTCAGGCATTGATGTTTCGCGCTTGCCAGCCTTTGCATCTTTAGAACAAGCATTAAATTCGTAGCCTGCATCGTTGTAGTTAGGGGAATTGTCGATGGCGCTTGAGCAATCCACACGGGCGTTGGTGATTGGTGGTTGTGGCTTTGTCGGCAAACATTTGGTGCAACAATTATTGGCAACGGGGCGACCTGTCCGTGTTTTTGATCTCCAGCCCTACCCTGACCCTCAAGTCGAATCAGTTGTGGGCGATTTACGCAAAGCCGAGCAGGTATTGCAAGCCTGTCGCGATGTTGGTACAGTTTTTTTATGTGCGGCAGCGGTCGATTGGGGTTGGGGTAATGCTCAATTATTGCACGATGTCAATGTGCTGGGGCCGCAACATGTGGTTGCTGCTTGCCAAGCCACAGGCGTTGCCCAACTGATTTATACCAGCAGCGTTGATGTGGTATTCGAGGGCAAACCAATTCGTGCTGGCGATGAGCAATTGCCCTATCCCAAACAACACTTAGATATTTATGGTGCGACCAAAACCGCTGGTGAACGTTTGGTTTTGGCTGCCAACGGCCAATCGGGCTTGGCAACCTGTGCCTTGCGATTGGGTGGCGTTTATGGCCCAGGCGATTCACATCGCTTGCCGTCGTTGGTTAATTTGGGCAAGCGTGGCCCAATTCCACGTTTGGGCAACGGCTCAGCGCGATTTTCGCATATTTATGTTGAAAACGCAGCGCGTGGCCATATTTTAGCAGCCCAACACTTAACCGCTGAGGGTGTGCTAGGCGGCCAAGCCTATTTTTTGGTCGATCCTGATCCTGATAATTTTTTTCTGTTTCTCAAGCCAATTGTTGAGGCCTTGGGCTTACGTATGGCCAAGCGTCATGTGCCATTTGGCCTGATGAATCTCCTGGCATGGCCCAGTGAGTTCTGGTATCGCACAACCCGCAGCAAAAAACGCCCAAGCCTCACGCGCTACACGGTTACTTCAACTTGTGTTGATTTTTGGTTTACTGGAGCCAAGGCCGCCAACGATTTTGGCTATCAGCCCCTAGTTGATCTAGTCGAGGCGCGTAACCGCACAATCGCTTGGGCCAAGCAGCAGTTTAATCTAGGGGTCAGGGACTAGCGATCAGGATTCAGAATAAGCTATTCTGTCCAATTTCCCCTTGATCAGCTCAATTATGTATTTAGCAAAGCATACACTCTAGTGTACTTGAGATTCATCCAATGAATTGAAGATCTAGCTCCAGCCAAAGTGTCAAACTTCGGCTGGAGCAGGGATCAGTAGTTAATCTTCTTGTACAAAGAATCCATTCGCAATCCGTCCCCAGTCGAAACGTGCGTTTTGGGCAAGAGTGCGAGTTCTTTGATCGCGTTGTTCATCTTCATATCGCGCCCAAGCCGAAAGCAAAATTTTAAGTCCATGAGCCGCCTGATTTAAACGTTTTTGTAGCACTTGAACATCGGTTGAATCTTCTTGTTGATCAAAAACTTCTAGGAGGTGCGAATAGGCTGGATGATTAGTATTCAAGGTAATAACAATCGCACCACCACGCGGCTTTACCGAAAAGAAAGCGGGTGTTTCAAGATCCGCCTCGGCAAAAGTGTATTTTAACCCATCAGAGACAGTTGTGGCAGCCAACTGATTAGCTACTCTCTCTGTAACACCTTCGTCAATTAGAGATTGTGCAATAGCAGTTTGGCGTTGCGTTGCGGGTAATTGCTCATCTTTATCACTTTCACCTGTGTAGCCGTCTTGCTGTCGTTGGCGAGTAGCTTCTGTTGCAACAATTTCAGGCGTAGGTTCTGATGATTCATGACGAGTTGTATTTGTTTTGTGCCTCGTGTTTGTTGTTGCAAGCATTTTCGCATAGACCGAATATTGGTATCTACCCTCTGAACAATTTCTAATAATTGTGCACGAGGATCGCCTTCTTCCTCAAGCTCACGCATAGCTTCAACAGTTGTTTTATCTTTTTGCAAAGCTTCTAAATCTAATCTTCGTGACTCAGAAAAATTTCGCGCTGCTTGTTTATTATTTGTTACTCCAAACAAATCATCTAACGCTGGGGGAAATTCGACTTCTACTCCCCACCATCGCTCTACCGGGTCATATTTTGGTGATTTTCATGTCCATAATGGTGTTCTAATCCTCCCTCGGGAAGGATTTAAGAATTATCAGACAGAGCCTTGGATATTAACTCAATACTAGTTTCAGTATACCAGAAACTTCAAGAATGAAGTTCTTTTGATACGCTCTATCTGATCATTCTAAAGATCGAGGGTTGGTTCACGGGTTTGGGCGTTTTGGGCAATGCGGGCGCGGCACAGTTGCTCACTCATCTTCTACTCCTTAAACCAACCACCACTTCTTGAAGCAAAGAAGTGGTGGTTTAATCTGATTTATTGGGCGGATGTTACACGTTGAACAAGAAGTGGGCAATATCGCCATCTTTGACGACGTAGGTTTTGCCTTCAAGTCGCACCGTGCCAGCTTTTTTGGCGGCAGCCATATCGCCAGCCTTCATCAAATCATCGAAGGCCACGATTTCGGCGCGAATAAAGCCCCGTTGCAAATCGGAGTGAATCGTGCCAGCCGCTTCAGCCGCCCCGATGCCTTGGCGAATCGTCCAAGCTCGTACTTCGTCATCACCAGCGGTCAAGAAGCTAATCAAGCCCATCATGGTATACGAAGCCTTGATTACCCGATCGCGGGCTGGCTCAGTAATGCCTAAATCGTCCATAAACATTTGGGCATCTTCATCTTCAAGTTGGGCCAATTCGGCTTCAACTTTGCCCGCCAAGGTCACGATTGCGGTTTTAGGCTTGTCGTATTCCAAAACTGGCGGGGTTTTGAGTTGCTTTTCGTCGATGTTAACCACCACCAACATTGGCTTGCCACTCAGAAATTGGAAGCCGCGCAGCACTTTGGCTTCTTCTTCGCTCAATTCTTGGGCGCGAATCGGCACATCTTGTTCGAGCCCAGTGTACAAGCGCTCAAGCGCGTTGAGTTCCATCAGGCGCACTTCGCGGTCTTTGCCGACCATTTTAGTTACTTCGCCGCGCAAGCGGCTCAAACGGCGCTCGATAATCGCCATATCCGAGAACATCAACTCCATATCGACCGAAGCTAAATCGCGGGCAGCATTGACGCTATCTTGGGGATGCGGCACTCCATCATCTTCAAATGCTCGCACCACATGCAACAAGGCATCAACTTGGCTGATGTAATTCAGAAACTGTGGGTTCAAGCCGCCGCTTTCGTGGGCATTGCCACTCATCCCGGCCACGTCGATATATTGAACATCGGCTGGCGTGAGTTTTTTGGGCTTGTACATTTTGGCCAAGGCATCAAGCCGCTCGTCGGGCACTTTGACCATGGCGATGTTTGGCTCGATTTGGCCCGATGAATAGGCATTTGTTTCTGCCGTATTACGGGTTAATGCATTAAAAACTGTGGTTTTGCCGCTGTTGGGTAAACCAATAATCCCGATTTTCATGAAACCCCTTTATTTATGGTGTTGGTGTAATTTGAACCGTTGGTGTTGTGGTTGTGCCGCCCAAGCTTTCGCGTGGTGGCGGCGGCGATGGCAACACCATCGAATAGATGCGATTACTGTTGGCCAGATAGAGCATTTTGCTGGAGCCGCTGCCAATCACGGCGACATCGTTGAGCAATTCAAGCTTGATCGTGCTGGTGCTCGGCATTTTGAGTTGTTGCACAATCTCGCCTTGACGATTGACCTCGACGATCCGCTGGTTGACTGCATCGACGATGAAGAAATTGCCTTGATTGTCGCGGAAGGTTTCGGCGCTAATTTCTTGCTCAACAAATAAACGTCGAGCACGTAATGGCGGATCAAGTGCTGGCACTGTGACCGTATCGATCAGCGCTCCGCCCTCGAAAATGCCCACCGTGCCATCAGGCTGAAGCATATAGATTCGCCCATCAATTGCCACATCAACCACTGATTTAGTGTTGAAATCGCCAGTTGATGTGGTGATCCAATTTTCGGGCAGGTTGGCAAACTCGCCAGAACGGTAGCGCAGAATTTCGCCAGCGGTGGCGCTATCAGTTCGCCCCAAATCGTAGACATACAAGCCACCGCCGTAGGTCTCAATATCAGGGAATGGCTGGCGCGTCCAGAGTTCGCTACCTTGAATTGTGCGCGAAACCCAAGTTTTGGTATCGCTCAAGTAGAAATAAATATTCGATTGGGCATTGAGATTGGGCGGTGCATCGATCGCTGCTAGCTCACCTTCGCGCAACATTACGCTGCGAATTGGCGCTGCTGGCAAGCCAGCAATTTCATCGCCATCTTTTAATAGGCTGATCGGTGGGCTGCTACTGCCTTCGCTGTAGCTGTAGAGCGTGCCATTTTCAGTGCCAATAAAATACAGATCGTTCTTGCCAGTATTGGGCGTGACAATCAATTTGCCAATCGTATCGCTAGTTGGCATGGTCGTCACCAGTTTAAGATCGGTCAAGAACGAGGTGCGATCAATACTCGCCCGTAAATTATCGGATTTTTTGCGCAAGGCCAGATAATCGGCTTTGCGGGTTGGGTTGCTCATATAGCCCTGGTCGCTACCCAAGGTTTCGAGATGGGTATCGAGTTCGCCCAATTCTTCCAAGGCGGCACGATCATCAGTCGCGCGAACGGCGGCCTCAAATTTGGCATTCGCCACATTCAAGCTATCTTGATAAGCGGCTTCGGTGTTTTGCAAGCGGCGATCTTGCACATAGAACCAACCGCCACCAACCAATACAATTAAAAGTGCGATGAGCGTCCATGGAATGTTGCGCCGTCGCGAACGCCGATATGACAAATCACCGCCACGAGCTTGAGCAAAGCGCGGTAGTGGTGGGGCAATCGGGCGGCTACTGCGTCCGAAATTGGCAATAAAAGTCACAATTGCTGCCAACAAATAGCGAAATGGCGCAGTGAATTTCTGCCAGCCAGTCAATGGTACAACCGGATCACGTTGTGGCACGGGCACGGCGGCAAAATCAACAGGCAACGGCTCCATATCGGTCAAATCGATGCTGGGAGCACTGCTGGCGGCCTGAATTGCCGCGACCATGCTGGTTTCGCCCAAATACGAGCTGGGCAGCCATTGTTCGGCATCACGCAAACTGCGCGGGCGATAGCGCGGGCGCTCGTTGAGCCAGCCCATATCACGCGGATCAACTTCTTCAAGCTCGGCAGGCATCGGTGGCAGCTCGTCGAGGGCTGAGCTTGGTTCGCCGTTTTCAGCATCTTTATCGCGGCGCACCATCAAGGCCGCATTGGCCGTCACATCGCTGATCCATTCGCCAACCACGCTGGCCGCAGCTTTGCCGCGCTCGGCCAAACCTTCAGCTGAGAGCAATTCACTGTTTGGGTCTACAAACGGCAACATGTCGATTAGCGCAACGTGGGCTTCATTTAAATTATTGCGCCGCGTAATGGCATACAATTCTTCCAGCGAAGCTGCTGCCTCGGAAAGACAAAACATCCGCTCGGCATCGGCCCGACCTAACACCCGCGCCAAGCGGCTCGAACAGAGCACCAACATATCGCCAGCTTCAACCACATTGCGAAACATTTCTGGTTCGCTGAACAGGCTCGTGCCAAGCGCGTTGGGCGGCATAATTGTTGAGCTACTGACGTTACCTTGCCACGATGGATTGGTTGGCAACGCCCGTAATTGGCCGCGATGGGCAATATAAGCTTGGGTTGGCTGCACTTGAGCAATATACAAATCGTTGTTGCGCAACACCGCACATGTACAACCAACAGCGGTTTTTTGATGATGGGCGGCCTTGAAATTAAATTCATACAGCGCAGTATTGGCGGTTTTCAAGGCGTTGCGCAAGCCTGAGGTAATACTAAATGAGGTATCGGCATAAAATGTTTTGATGATGGTTTGGGTTACAAGATCGCAGGCTTCTTTGCCGCGAGCACCTTCATTAACTGCATCGGTTAATACAAACAAATGGCCTTTGCGAGCCTCAGGTGCGAATAAATTATTGGGCATCGCACTATTAATGCGATCGCTAACATCTTGGCGCAAGCCATTGACAATTCCAAATTGATAGGTTTGTAATTTATAACGTGACATTTAAGCGTTATTCCATATCGCAGTACTTAATCGTTGCACCCAATCAAGGTTGGTCATATCGAAATGCAGCGGCGTAATTGAAACATGGTTGTTGGCCACTGCGCCAAAATCGGTTCCATCATCGGGCTTGCCATCAGGCGCGGCCCCGCCAACCCAATAATAAGGGCGGCCCCGCGGATCAAGCCGTTTAATCAATTCATCACGATAAATCCGATGCCCCAAACGGGTAACTTTGGCATCGTTGACAATTTCTGCCGAGCCTTGCGGCACATTTACATTCAACAAAATATCGCTGGGCAATTGCAGTTCCATGGCAGTGGCGGCGATGCGGCGGGCCCAATCGGCGGCTACGCTAAAATCGCTGCCAGGCTTGTAGCCATCAACCAGCGAAACCGCAATCGAGCGAATGCCAACCACAAGGCCTTCCATCGCTGCCGCCACCGTGCCCGAATACAACACATCGTGGCCGAGATTGGCCCCAAGGTTGATCCCAGAAACCACCAAATCAGGCCGATGATCCAACACACCGAGCAGTGCAATCCCAACACAATCGGCAGGCGATCCATCGCAGGCGAGGGCAGGGCTACCATCAGCAAGCTGAACTTCGTTAACGCGCAAGGGGGCAAATAAGGTGCGACTATGACTGCCTGCACTCCAATTGCGCTCTGGCGCAACCACGGTGACACGGCCAAGTTGCTCAAGTTGGCATTTGAGCGCCAACAAGCCTGGGCTATGCACACCGTCATCATTGGAAAGCAAAATGTTCATGATCGCTCCTCAGGCCACCAGAGCCTGCTCATTCGCGGGCATTATAGGGCATTATGCCACGACATGCCAAACGCCGAGCGCTTGTCGTTGTCAACAAGCGCTCGGTCGCGAGATTTAGGGTGTTACCACCGGAGTTGGTTGAGGTTGTTCCGGCACAGGCGACGGCTCAACTGGCGACGGCTGAATAATAATCGTCGTCGGTAATGGCAAGGCCGGAGTTGGGTTAACTGGCGGCGGAGCCGTAGTTGGCTGGCCAGTTGCTGGCGGAGCCGTAGTTGGCTGGCTGCCATCAGGCGAGCGAATGCCCAAAATAATTACGGTGTTCAGATCAACCACCGCGCCAACCCCGGGCAGGCTACTGACCACAGCATAGGCTGGATATTGATCAAAGACTGGTCCAAGCCGATCGCGGCCTTGATAATCGACCACGATCTTATCGGGGGTAAAGCCCAAACTCATCAACTGTTGGCGAGCTTGATTTTCACCAAAACCAACTAAACTAGGCATCAAGACCTGGCCTGGCCCCAGCACTGGTATGGTTGGAGTCAGTGGATCAGGCGTTGGTGTGCCAGGCGTTGGGGTTGGGGCAATCGTATCGCAGCTCGGCAACTTATCGGGATCAAGCGCAACTGGCTCATTTTCGTCGTTGCCGCTATTGCCACGATCCGATGTATAGCCCTTCCATTTGCTGAGATCGATCCGTTCGTCGTCGTTGCTTTCGGGCAACTTCCAAACATAAATCGATGAAATTGCCCCTTCGGGATACTCAGCACCTTCGACTGGACGGCAGTAGGTGCTGGTTTCTTTGCCCTCGGCATCGGTGACGGTTAGCCGAACAACCGAGACTTTTTCGTAGAGATCGCACTTGCCGCCTGCATCCAAGCCATCGATAAACAACTCGTCGGTGCGACCACCGAATGGCCCGGGAATTTCACAAATGCTTTCGCGATAGACCCCGGGATAGGATTTTTCGAAACTTTGGGGCATATTTTCGATGCCACCATAGAAGCCTGCCAAGCGATTCATAATCTTTTCGTTGGCAAAAATCGCTTCCATCGTGCGTGCCCAAATCACCCCACCACCTTGGGTACTTTCAACCTGGGCAGTTTGTTCGTTGTTGTTATTGCCCGTCCAAACGGTGACGGTGACAAATGGCGTGAAGCCCGAAGCCCATGCATCGCGGAAGTCGTTGGTTGTGCCAGTTTTGACCGCCGATGGTTGCGAGAGCTTCAAAATGCTATTCAGGCCGAAAATTGGGCGACGTGCTTCGTTATCGCTGATCATATTGGTGATGATGTAATTCAAACGACCATCAACACATTGGGTTCCATTGGGAACTCGCGCACCCAATTGATAATCTTCGCCCTCAGGAATCACACACTTGCTGGTATCGCTGACCGCATCGCTTTCGGGGTTAGCCAATGGCGTGGGCTTGAATTCTTCCAAGGTTTTGCCACGGGCATCAGTAATTTTGAGAATTGGGGTTGGCGCAAAATAGCGGCCACCGCTAGCAACCGTGTTATAGGCTGTCGCCAAATCCAAGGGGGTAACTTCGCCACCACCAAGGGTCAAGGCCAAACCGTAATAGCCTGGGTCGTTGGCCAAAACATTTGGCGAAATGCCCAAACGGTGTAATAAATCAAGCGTTTCGGGAATTCCAGCGGCTTTCAAGCCCTTGACGGCTGGAATATTCAGCGAGTTGGCGACCGCAGTGCGTGCCCGTAATGGCCCATGAAATTGATTATCAAAGTTTTGCGGTTCGTATTTGACCCCGCGTGGATTGAAAATTGTTGGCACATCCCAGAGCACACTGGCAGGCGTAATCCCGCGTGCGCCGTCGGTCGCCACATATTGCTCCATCCCCGAGAGATAGGTGAATGGTTTCAAGGCCGAGCCTGGTTGACGCAAAGCTGTGGTTACATTGACTTTACCATCTAGCACGTTGCCTTCTTCACCAGGGGTTGAAGTGGCCTCGGAAAGATCATAGCCAATCGAGCCAACCATGCCCAAAATTTGGCCTGTGTTGGGCTGCATCACCACCACCGCCGCATTGTGAATATTGCGATTATCGGCGTTAAGTTCTTGAATCCGGGTGTAGGCGATGGTTTGGGCAAGATTTTGGGTTTCCAAATCGAGGGTGGTGGTGATGCTGAGACCACCATTTGAAACCACCTCAGCGCCATAGCGTTGTTGCAAATAATCTTTGACATAAAAGACAAAGTGTGGTGCTAACAAACTGACTTCAGGCTTGGCGAATTGTAAATCTTTAGCTACTGCCGCGCGGGCTTCGCGTTCGGTCAGATAATTATTCTTGACCATTTGGCGCAGCACTTCGATCTGGCGACCCTTGGGTGGGGCAATCTCGCCTTTGATATCGTTGCTCAAATCGTAAAGCGGATCAAGCCAAACATCTTTGGGTAATTTGATTCCTTTAAGCAGCAAATTATCGTCGAGCCACGGCATGGGATTATAGGTCGTGGGCAATTGGGGAATCCCGCCGAGCAACGACGATTGAGCAATATCCAAATCCTTGGCATCAACCCCGAAATAATTTTGGGCGGCAGCCTGAATGCCATACGACAAGTTGCCATAGGGAATTTCATTCAGATACAGTTCGAGAATTTCGTTTTTGCTATAAACCGTGTTCAACTCTTGGGCCAAGATAATTTCTTTGACCTTACGGCTATAGATGTTAGGATCTTGGCGTTCCTCGGGGGTCAGCACGATCAAGCGCACAACCTGTTGGGTAATGGTTGAAGCACCGCCAGCGCCCACGCTTTGCTGGGTGATGTTGGCGTAGGTGGCCCGCGCAATACTAAAATAGTTTACGCCTGGATTTTCGAAGAACGAAGCATCTTCGGCGGCAACCGTTGCGTTAATCAAATGCTTAGAAACTTCATCAAGATTAACCGGAGTACGCCGCCCTTCGCCAACAAATTCATACAGCAACGTGCCATTGCGATCGTAAATTTTCGATGGCTGAAAGGCCGTATAGGTATGAATTTGATCAAGTCGCGGCTTGAGGTTGGCGGCAATACCGTTGTAGGTAACGGCAATGGCTACCCCAGCCACGCCCATCAGCACTAGCCCAGCCACCAACAAGCCCACAAAGGCCAGCACAATACGGCGGCCCATGGGGCGTGGAGCTTGCTTATTGCCAAGCCGCGAAGGAATAAATCGTGTAGTGCGGCGTTGTCGCCGTGAGATTGCATTTCGAGTTTGACGCATAGTAGACACATACCCCTTTGGTTCGGTGTGATGGTCGCCGGATATATATAACAAGGCGGCTCGCGCCGCCTCGGGTATTCTACCATGCTCAGGTTGTCAAGTTGCAAAATTTGGATCTTTTTCAGCTAACCATCAGTTGAACATCAGGCAGGCGTTGGGGCTAAACGGGCCATAGTGTAGGCATCACTGAGCTTGCCACCGCGATAGGCATAGTTGCGCAAGGTGCCTTCAACCGCAAAATCAAAGCGCTTGTAAAGCGTGATCGCTGGCGTATTATCGGTAAAAACGACGATTTCAAGCCGACTGAGGCCAAGCCAATTTTCGGCTAAATCGATCATCGCTGCCATCAAGGCTCCACCAATCCCACGGCCTTGATAATCGTCGCGTACTGCTAGCTCCAAATCGCCAGCATGCCGCCGCCGACCCTCGCCAATCTCCAAACTGATGATGCCAACAACCATGGCATCGATTGTGGCAACCAAGCGCGGCGTTTCGGTATCGGGGTTTTCCACCCGTCGCCGCCAAACATCCTGCGAAGGAAACGGCACATGCAACGATCCATCAAGCACATTTGGCCCACTAAATACGGTTGCAAGGTCAAGGTAATCATCTGGCTCCAAAGCCCGAATGATAATATCCAAGGTTTTACTCATGAAACTACTTTCTCGAAAAACTTAGCCAACAAAGTATAAGGGTGTTTGGCGTAATTCTGCCAGATTGGCCGCTCCAGTGCAAAACATGCTGATGCGCAATTCATCAATCACCGTCAAAATGGCTTCGTACACAGCTTCGCTGCCGCCATCGTTTTGGGCCAATAAATTTGGTGCAGCAGATGCGCCTAAATCAGCGCCAAGCGCAATCGCTTTGGCCAAATCCAGTCCGCTGCGCAATCCACCAGAGCCAATAATCCCAATGCTTGGCAATGCTGCTCGTACCTGCTTAATCGCCTCGGTGGTTGGAATACCCCAGCCTGCAAAGGTAGCAGCAATCC
This sequence comes from Herpetosiphon gulosus, assembly GCF_039545135.1. Classification (NCBI taxonomy): domain Bacteria; kingdom Bacillati; phylum Chloroflexota; class Chloroflexia; order Herpetosiphonales; family Herpetosiphonaceae; genus Herpetosiphon; species Herpetosiphon gulosus. The sequence continues at coordinate 172,897 of NZ_BAABRU010000002.1, forward strand.
GTTGGCCTGCTTGGGTTCGATGGCGGAAGCGTTCGACTTCGCTCCAACTTGTGCCACCAGCCCCGGCTACATCGATCGCCTGTACGCCAGCGTCAACTAAACGCTTGGCGGTTTTGGCCCCAATGCCATTGCCAACTTCCTTGGCGATAACTGGCACAGGCAAGGCGCGACAAATTGCCTCAACTTTTTGCAATAAGCCTGCAAAATTAGTATCGCCTTCAGGCTGAACCGCTTCTTGCAAAGCGTTAAAATGCAAAATCAACGCATCAGCTTGAATCATATCAACTGCGCGTAGGCATTGTTCAACGCCATAGCCATAGTTGAGTTGCACCGCGCCCAAATTAGCAAATAGGGCAATATCGGGCGCAACACGGCGCACTTGATACGAGGCAGCGACACTTGGGTCGAAAATTGCTGCCCGTTGCGAGCCAACACCCATTGCCACGCCCAAGGCTTGCGCTGCTTCGGCCAATTGTAAATTAATTTTCTCGGTTGGTGCAGCGCCGCCCGTCATCGAGCTAATTAAAAATGGTGCTCTGAGCTGCTTGCCCAAAAATGTCGTGCTCAAATCAATCCTGCGCATATCTAATTCTGGCAGGGCATCATGCTCAAAATGATAACGCCCAAAGCCAGTCGTTATGCCTTTGGCGTTGACATCTTCTTTGATCACAATATTAACATGATCGATTTTACGGCCTTCGGTTGCAGTTTCTGTCATGATCCAGCCTCGTTATTGCTCATCAGCCCCAAAAAATTCGAGCCACTCATCAATCTCATCTGGGTGAACTGGCGGCGGTGGTTTATGCAGCCGTTCGCCAGTGCTAGCTTGGGGGTTTTTGCCACCGCGCGAGAGTCGTGGTCGGCCATCAGCATCACGCGGAATCGGATCAGGCTGATCTTTACGGCGTGGTGGCAGTTGCCAACGCTCTGGCGGTTGTGGCACAACAATTGGTTTAGCAGCCTGTGGCGAACGCCGTTTGGCTTGGGTGGCGCTGCGCTGCTGAGTTGGTTGGTTTGGCTTGGGTTTGCGCGTCAAATCAACTTTGCTCTCAGCACTTGCTTGATCAATGCCGAAAAAATCCAGCCATTCTGGCAGTTGATCTTGGCGAACATGGGCATGCATTTCTTGATGGGTCGGGGCATTGGGGTCAGCTGCACCCATCGATTCAAGCAGCGCGGCAAAATCACGCGCCGTAATCACCCGAGCACCAACTGCATCAGCCACCGAGGTAATCGCCCGATCCGACGACACTAGCACCCACTCGCTGGGCCGTGATAAGCGCACAAGTTGCGCTTTGATAATCTCATCGGCATCGCTGGGCGAGCGAGCAAAACGCACACTGACCCCGCCGCCGCCAAGCGAGCCTTGGGTATATTGGCCCCGATCAAAGACGACTGAAACACTCACTTTACGAGTAATCGCAAAGCGTTGCAGCAGTTGAACCAATTTAGCTTCATCGTCGGGGTCGTTCAGGCGAATTGTCGCGAGTTGACCAATTAAATTATGACCATCGATTAAATAGGGCATACCCAGCCTCAGTTGGTTATTTGTATGATCGCCGTAAGCTACGGATGATCAGTCGGTTTAGTTTTCGTTGCGGTAAATCAAGGATTATGCTTCGCCACTAAGCCAGTGTGCCAGTGCTTGTCACAATGCTGTAGGATATACATCATAACAAATAATTGGCTACTTGGGCGGTTTATTTCTCGGTTTGCGGTTAATTGTACGTCAAGGAGCAGGCTATGCAGCATCAATCTGTGCGGCAATTTTTCGAAGCAACTGAAATTAGTACGCTATCGCCATTGGCCGCCTTGAGTGCTCAGGCCAAACGCGATCAGCCAGAGCCAGCTTCGCCAGTGCGCACCGAATTCCAGCGCGATCGTGACCGGATTTTGCATTCCAAGGCTTTTCGCCGGCTCAAACATAAAACTCAAGTTTTTATTGCGCCGATTGGCGATCATTATCGTACTCGTTTGACGCATACGCTCGAAGTAACCCAAATTGCCCGCACAATTGGTCGGGCTTTGCGGCTCAACGAAGATTTAATCGAGGCAATCGGGTTGGGCCACGATTTGGGCCACACGCCATTTGGCCATGCTGGTGAGGCCGCACTAGCCAAAGCAATTGGCCGTAAGTTTCGACATAACGAGCAAAGTGTGCGGGTGGTTGAGCTATTGGAGAAACATGGCGAGGGGCTGAATTTAACTCAACAAGTGCGCGAGGGTATTTATTCACACTCCAAATCGCGCAAAGATATTACCACCGCAACTTGGGGCACGGCCTCAACTCTCGAAGGCCAAATTATCAAATTGGCCGATAGCGTGGCCTACATTAATCATGATATTGATGATGCAATGCGGGCTGGCATTTTACAGCTGAGCGATTTGCCGAGCGGCTATGTGGCAGTGCTTGGTACGACCCACGCCGAGCGCATTAATACCATGGTCTGCGATATGATCGACCATAATTGGTGGGCACGCGGCGAGCAGCCAGCGCCCAGCGATTTGAGCATCAGCATGAGTCCGCAAATTCTAGAGGCAACCAACGGCGTGCGCGAATATATGTATGCCAATGTCTATTTGCGCGGCCCCGCCAAAACTGAGGATGGTAAGGTCGATTATGTGATCAACACGCTCTATCAGTATTATTGTCAACATCCCGAAGCGCTGCCGAGTGATCTGTTGGCAATTTGCGAGCAGCGCGGCGAGCCAACCGAACGGGCCGTAATCGATTATATTGCTGGCATGACTGATCGCTATGCCCTGAAAAAATTCAACGATTTGTTTATTCCCAAAACGTGGGATATGTAGCTGGAGGGACAAGGGGCTAGGGATCAGGTCGCCAAGATGGTTTTTATTAACTGACCCCTGATCACTGAACCCTGCCCCCTTGTCTTTTGTGCTCTTCGTGTTCTTCGTGGTTGAAACGTGATCTGTGATTAAATCTGGAAGGTGTTGACCAACTCGATGTTGCGTTCGCGCAGCAGGCTTTCGACCACACAAGCTTGATCGGCGTTATCATTATCGATCGCCAAAATTGTTTCACCAGCCTTGAGTGCTTGCTCATACGAGGCGGCCAAATCGTTGCCCAGGCCAATTTGGCTAAAAGCGCCCAGAACTCCGCCTGCCGCTGCTCCAGCTACCGTTGAGCCAAGAATGCCTGCACCCAAGGCTGGGCCGATGCCGGGAATGGCAAATGACATTAAGCCAGCCACAACCCCTACAACACTGCCAGCTGTAACACCCGCCGCCGCCCCAGCAGCAACTTCAGTGCGATCCTGCTTGGCTTCAACTGTTGCATCTGAGGCATACAAAACCCCAAGATCATCAGGCTTGACATCGGATTGATGCAATTGCTGGATTAATCCGTCGAGCGCCGCCCGATCAGTTAAAATTCCCATAACGCGATAGCGTGCCATATGTGCTCCTTTATTGTACAAAGCTAAAGTTATTGTAGGCAAGCGCTATGCCAGCATTCAGCGTTAATTTGTTATCATGCGACTATGAAACGTTGTTTATGCGCATGCTGGCTGCTGCTACTACTATTTGCCAGCCAACCACAAATGGCTCAAGCTCACAGCCTCGATCAGCTTTTTCAAGATATGCGGGTACAGATTCAGCCAACTCAAATTGTGCTGACGGTGCACTTGATTGCTGGCCCGCTGATTACGCCGCGTTTGTGGGAGCATTTGGATACTGATCGTTCGCAAACGCTGGATCAAGCTGAAATTGAGCGTTGGTGTGCTGAATTTAATCGCAATCTGGAACTGGCGTTCGATCACCAATCACTCCCATTAACCCTGTATGAAGTCAGTGAATTTCCGACCACCAAGGCCGATTTTATTGGCTCGAATGCGACGAATTTGACTTGGACGGTGCAAGCAGCGCTTGGCCCCATCGCTACAGGTGAATATCAACTCAGCCTAAAATCGAATAATTACCACGATATTAGTGTTGTCGATTGGAGCAAAACCCGTGGGCGGGCAGGAATTGTGGCCCAAGAAGCCAGCACCATGGATTTACATAGTGCTGAGTTTCCAATCAAATGGCCCAGCAGTTTTCGCAGTGATGGGGCGATTGCCTTGCCAACTGCTGAACCAAGCGCCCCACAACAACCGAGTTCAAGCCTCGTGGCCCGTTTGCAAACTGGCGATAGTTCGTTTGGCTTGATCGCGGCCACGCTGGGGTTGGCCTTTGGCTTTGGCGCGGTTCATGCCTTGCAACCTGGCCATGGCAAAACCTTGGTCGCGGCCTATTTGGTCGGCTCACGCGGCACGATTCAACAAGCGACCTTGCTGGGCGCAATTGTTACGCTGACCCATACTGCCAGTGTTTTTGCGCTGGGCGGCTTGATGTTGCTGTTCAGTGCTTGGGCTACGCCTGAGCGCTTTATCCCAATTCTGACGCTTGTTTCGGGAGTTTTGGTAGCTGGTTTGGGGTTACGCATGCTCTGGGAACGGCTGCAAGCGCTACGTTCTGGCAACCAAGGCCATGCCCATGGTGGCTTGTTTCATAGCCATACTGATGCTGGCGCAGGCCATAGCCATGTAAGCAACCGCAAACTACTGGGCTTGGGCATTTCGGGTGGGCTTGTACCATGCCCTGAAGCCTTGGTGATTATGATTGTGGCAGCGACGCTTGGCCGGATTGGCCTCGGCTTGGCGATGATTGTGGCGTTTAGTGCAGGCTTGGCAGCTGTATTAATTGGCATTGGGATTGTGCTGGTGACGCTTGGCTCGCGCCTGATCAAAACTAGCCAGCCCGATGCCCCTTGGCTGCGTTGGTTGCCAATCGCCAGTGCTGGTGTGGTGACAATCCTTGGAATTGGGCTTATGCTTCAAACAATCTGAATTTCTAGCAATCAGGAGCAGCGCATGGCGTTGATTGTGGTCGTTGGGGGAGCTGATACCGGACGTGCTCCGATGGGTGCGGTGCTATTACGCCGCTTGTTGCTCGAAACGTACCCAACTTGGCAAATTGAATCCGCTGGAGTGTTGGGCCACGATGGCGATACATGGCAACCAGAAGCTCGTATGGCCTTGGAGCATTTGAGCGCTACGCCACCAGCGCATACTGCCCGCTCGCTGAGCGCTGATCTTGCCCTACAAGCCGATTTATTATTGGCAGTTGATCGGGGGGTTGGCCGCGCTTTGGAGTTGCAATACCCCAACGGGCGTTGGCAAGTGCTGCCCGATTTGGCCGAAACCCCGCGCGAGGTGCTTGATCCATTTCGGATGACCCTTGATGCATGGTTGATTTATGGCCGTGAGCTTGAGCATCAATTAAAAGTAGCGCTGAACAAAATTATTGCCTATTGCCAAGGCCAACCAATCGAGCCAATCAGCCAAGTGCCGCTGGTGGAGCCTGTCGTTCAAGCGCTTGTTATTCCAGTTGAGCTTGGTTCGGAGGTGCATCCGGCCTATCGGCGTTTGCATATTTTGGCCTTTGGCATTGCTGGCATCCCCGAAGTGATCGATTGGGGCAAAGCGCGGAATAGTTTACGCGAGGCCATGCAACAGTTTGCCAATTATCTCGCTGCCAGTACTGGCCCGAGCGATCTACGGCCTGCGGCGTTGGCGATGCTTGGCGGGGTGCTCGGCAATGGTAGCGATCCACTCAATCCGAATCAACTAGCCATTCTGCGCGAAATTGTTGGGCGAGTGGCCCAAACCCTCGATCCTCAAGATCTGGCGGGCTTAGCAGGAGCAATTGGGCGGTGGCAGAGTTAATTCCACTAACAATTAATGGTATCGATAGCCAAACGGCGGTGCAATTAACTGCGAACGCTTGGAATGAGTGGGCCGTGGTCAATTTAGCATGCCCTGCTCAAGCTAACGTGCGCCATGCTGAGTTGTCGATTGGGGCTGATGATTTGGGTGTGCCGCAAATTAGCCCATTCGACCCAACTTGGCGTTGGGCATGGCTGCCGCGTGGTCAGGCTGGCACAGTCTATGGCAGGTTGCAGATTGAATGGGCTGATGGCGAAATTCAGCAGCAGCAGTTTCAATTTGAACTTCAGCCGCATTTGCTTGATCTTGAATTGTGGCGAGCCTTATTGAGCGATCTTAGCTCGTTGGCTCGCTCGCTCGCCTTGCGGATTGCCAGCCCTAGCTTTGCCCAAGCAGTCTTAGTGCCGTTGCTACCGCATGATCCTAGCCCATTTTTAGAAGCACTGACCTTGATTAACCAAAGTAGCCAGCAAGCGAGCCAGATTGTGCGCGGCTTGCAGCGTCAGGCCAAAACGACGCTCGAACGCCAATCCCAAACCACTGATTTGGGCGCGGCCCAGCAATTTAAGCTTGATCAATTGACCCAGCCTAGCGAGCGTTATCAAGTGCTCGAACCGTATGGCCTTGTGCCAGAGCAGGTGCAGGCTGAGCATGCCCAAGCTTCATTCGATTTGCCAGAGCATCGCTGGTTGGTTGGTTTGATTCAGCAAATTGAGCGGCGTTTGCGCAATTTGCGCCGCCTTGCTAGCGAACAACGCCAGCTTGATTTAACCAGTATTCAGGCAATAATTGAGCAACAACTGACGGCTTTGCGCCAATTGCGTCAAGCAGCACCCTTGGCTGGTTTGAAAGCTCGCCAGCAGCCAGTTCAAAGCCAGTTGATCAACCGTGATGCGCGTTACCGACCGATTCGTCAGTTGGCGCGAAGTTTGCATGAACAACCGTTGCTCACCTTAGAAGTTGGCAGTTTGGCCTTGCCATTGGCCGATGTACCAACCCTCTATGAGCAATGGTGTGCGCTAGCTGTCGCCCAGGTTTTAACTGAATTAGGCCAGGTTGAAGCTCAACAGCTGCTAATCGATAACCCTCAGCGTGAACGTTGGGTGCTTGATTTGAACTCAACATCACCATTATTGAGTGTGCGGATCGGCTCGCAACTATGGGATTTGCGCTACCAAGCGCGATTTAGCGCCCAGCCTGATCCTGATGGTTTTTATAGCCTTGATCGATATCTGCGCATTCCCGATTTGGTGTTACAAACCACAACAACCAACGCCAAGCATGTGTTGGTGCTTGATGCCAAATATCGCCGAGCGCCTGACCAGCGGGTTCCGCAAAGTGCACTCGATGATGTCTATGCCTATCGTGGCAGCTTAGGCTACAATGGTCAGCCATGTGTGTTGGCGGCGGCAATTCTTTATCCGCAAGCAAACACGCTGGAAGAATTTGGCTCAATCGCCGCGATTGGCCTGATTCCTAATCAGCTTAATCAGCTAAAAATCTGGTTGGAGCATTGGCTCAGCCAGCTTGATCAATAAAGGAAGTCACTCATGCCAGTCTATGAATATGTTTGTTCGGAATGCCAAGGGCGTTTTGCTCGCTTGGTGCGCGGTTTTAGCGATCCGAGCGATTTGCACTGCCCACGCTGTTCGAGCCAAGCGGTACGGCGAGCGATCTCACGGGTTGCGGTAGTGCGTAGCGAAGATGCCCGTTTGGATGCCATGGCCGATTCGTCGATGTTTAACGATCTCGATGAAAACGATCCACGCTCAGTTGCCCGTTGGGCCAAGAAAATGGGCCGCGAATTGGGCGACGATCTCGGTGGCGATTGGAATGAGATGGTCGATCAGATGATCGACGAAGAAATGGGCGGCGAGGGCGATAATCAAACCGGCGGCCCTGCCAGCAACGATTTGGGCTGGGGCTAGAAGAGCAAAGAACACAGAACATAAGGGTTGGGATCAGGGGTCAGGATCTAGATAGCAGGATAATTAAATAAATCGGTGGCAAAAACTCGCGTTCTTCGCGATTAGACTCGTTTTGCCCCCCGACAACAAACCCCTGATCCCTAAACTGCGTTTGGCGTTTGACACTGCCAATTGGCTATGCTATATCTTTGAGAGAACATAATCAAACAATGCTATCATAGTGATCAGCCGTTCGACCTGAACGGCCTGTTTGTTAGTGCGTACAAAGGAACCGAGGCCTATGCCGGCTCTTGCCACCCCTGAACAACAAAATGAGGTTAGCGCGGCGATCAGCGAACGCTTGCCTGCCAAACCTCGCGATTCGTTCCGCCCAACGGCGGCGCTGACGGCGGTTTTTAGTGCTTTAACAACCATCAATAGCCTGTGGTGGGTTTTGAGTCCACAGCATACGCTGGCTCCGGTCTTGTTTGCCTGGTTGTTGCTGACCGCCTTGCTGGGTTTGGTCTCGTTGGTTGGCTCATCACGCGCCGCTCATCGGCCAATTCAATGGCTCACGTGGCTAGCCCAACCGCTCGGCATCGCGGTAATCGCCTTGGTCAATACAACCTACGCCGATTGGGTCGGTTGGGCCAATTTGGCATGTTCGGTTGCTACGACCATCGTCACAGGTTTAGTCGCCTACATGGCCTACAACAGCGATATCAGCACACCCAAAGCCCAAACCAACAGCAAATTGGCCGATTTTCGGGTGTTGATGAAGTTTCGGATTATCTCGTTGCTATTGCTGACGACCTTGATTCCGATGTATTTGGCTAATGGCGGCGAATGGCCCAAATTCTATATCGTCGTTTTGACCTTACTTGGCGGTACGTTGGCAGCTGGTGGGGCCAACGCGATCAATATGTTCTACGATCGCGATATTGATGCAGTGATGAGCCGCACCAAAAAGCGCCCGTTACCCAATAATCGCCTGACCCAATGGGAAGTCTTGGGCTTTGGCCTGACCCTCAGCGTGTTGTCGTTTTTGGTGCTCTTGCCAGTTAATTTGTTAACGGCAATTTTGGCGGTTAGCGGTATTTTCTACTATGTGGTGATTTATACCATGTGGCTGAAACGCACGACGGTGCAAAATATCGTGATCGGCGGCGCTGCTGGGGCAATTCCCCCAATGGTGGGCTGGGCTGCTGGCACTGATATTAATTTATTTGTCGATAGCCCAATTAAGTGGTTGCCCGCTGTGTTTCTATTTGCGATTGTGTTCTACTGGACACCACCGCACTTTTGGGCTTTGGCAATTATTCGCCGCGAAGATTATGCTAAAGCTGGCGTGCCGATGTTGCCTGTGGTCAAGGGCGAAGCTGAAACCCGCCGCCAAATTGTGCTCTACACCTTTATTATGATTGCGCTTTCGTTTATGTTGGTGTCGTTGCAAGTAGTTGGTTTGCTCTACCTTGGCTTGGCCATGGTGCTGGGGGCAATCTTCTTGTATTACGCTGCCAATATGATGCGCGACCATTCGCATGCTGCCGCTTGGAAGCTCTATCGCTATTCGTTGCTGTATCTGGCACTGCTTTTTGTGGCTATGGGCATCGACCGCGCCTTGCTTGGCTAAAGCCTTAGAGGATGAGCTGTCAAGGGTAGATAGATTCTTAACAATGATTGAAGATCACCACCCTTCCGTCCCGCCTCAAGGCGGGAGACGCAGTGGGCTTTAATCCCCCTGCACCCCCTCAAGGACGCATGGTGGTAGGCAGGCATTCATCGATGAACTAGGAGATTGGTGGATCGGAACGGAGTGCTTTAAAACCTACCCCGAAGGCATTACTGCTCGATCAAACAAACCCCGCTTGGCGTTCAGGCTGCCAAGCGAGGTTTTGCTTTTAATTGGGTTTGCGAGCTAAAGGAATATAAATGCTATGGCTTGGGCTAAATACTGTGCCGTTGTATTCATATGCTCCAACATCACAAGCCCCAGCTCGCGTGTAACCGCGCTGATCGAGGGCACTACAGGTTGCAGGATTGCCAGTATTGATCGCGGGACTACCAGCAGGCAAGGCGGTGGTACGCGTTGGGCCACCGTTATTGGCAATGTTGCTCAGCGTTAACTCTGGTGTGCGCATGTTGCTGGTGCAGTTGGTTTCATTCCCATAATTGGGGTTGGGATTTTTGGGCGGATATTGCAGATTATGGCCGCCATCGGTTAGCGCATTGGTGCAATGCTGCATAATCTTAATCGACCAATCGGTAGTGTTATTGTAGAACAGCGTGTTGCGGATTGTGATGGTTTGGCCAGCAATCGCCCCGCCATTGAAGCCAGCATGATTGTTCGCAAAGGTTGCATTGGTAATATCAACTGCTGCATCATTATTGACCGCCAACGCCCCGCCATTGCCTTTTTTCCACTGCTCTTCACTGGGATAGCTGCGCGGATCGGTGGCATCATTGGCATAAAAGGTGGTGTTGCGAATTGTGGCAGGCGCATCGACCCACAAACCGCCGCCTTGGCCGATGGCTTTATTGCCTTCGAGGGTTGAGTTGTTGATAAATAGCCGTTCGTTGGTGACACCGCCAGCAGCAAAGCCATACCAAATTGCTCCGCCTGTGCCCGACCAATCGGCTGATGTTGCGTAAGTCACACTGTTGTTGCTAAAACTTGAGCGCTCGATCGTGACGGTTTCGTTGCTATATAAGCCAATGAAGATCGCCCCGCCATGGTTATTGCTGGTGTTACTGGTATAGCTATTATTGAGCAGCACAATCCCGTCGGGGCCGCCATCGTTGGGCATGCGCGTGCCGTCGATATAAATTGCCCCGCCGCCACCACAATCGCCCTGTTGATTGATTGCTGCCGTATGTATGGCGCTATTTTGCTCGAACGTGCTATTGCTCACCATCAAATTGGTGCGCAAACTGTTGATTGCCCCGCCGTTATTGGCGCGATTGTTGATGAAGGTGCTGCGATCGATCGTGGCGCTGCTGCCACCGCCAATAAAAATTGCCCCGCCGCCATCGCAAGCAGCCGTATCTTTGGTAGCTTGGTTGTTTTCAAAGCGCACATTGCTAATGCTCAGTGTGTTCCAAAAGCCAACCTTGATGCCTGCGCCTTGATCGTTTGTGCGGCCATTGCGAATCGTTAGGTTGCGCAACGTAATTTTGAGATTATTGGCGCTGCGCAGCAATCGCCGCGTATTCTGACCATCGAAAATTGCATTGCTATTGCCATTGATTTCGGTTGCTTGGTTCAGCACCAATTCGCTGCCAAAGGTCAATACGGTGGGGCTGCTGCAATTGATGTTGACCACACCGCCAGCACTAATTGCCGTGCTGACTGCTGTCGCATTGCAATCGACCAACGTAATACTAGCAAGGGTTGACTTAGGCCAAATACTGGCTAGCAAACCAAGCACCAAGAGCATGCGCCCAATCAAAAATGCCATCGAACTACTCCTTAAATAATGATTAATACGATGGCTTATGATAGCGCATGGCAGCAAATGTGGGCCAGCCTAGCGGCTTTTGGGCAAATTGAATTTATAATGCAACAAGGAGGAATGAATCAATGGAAATTCGACAGCGTGCCGTTGGGCCATGGCCCATGAACAGTTATGCCTTGGTTTGCCCACATACCAACCAAAGCGTGTTGATTGACCCAGGAGCCGATCCTGCACGATTACAGGCGATGCTCAACACCACCACGCCAATTGCGATTTGGCTCACCCACACCCATAACGATCATATCGGCGAAGTTGCCAGCATGCGCCAACGCCTAAATGTGCCAGTCCTCGGCCATCCTGGGCCACAAACTCGGCCCGTGCCACTTGATGCTGGGATCAGCGATGGCCAGATTTTGACGATTGGCGAACATACGGTTAAGGCTATCTACACGCCTGGCCATACTGGCGATATGGTCAGTTTTTTGGTCGATGCTAGCCCGATTGCGATTGTCGGTGATACCTTGTTTGCAGGTGGGCCAGGCCGCACCTGGTCGGCTGCCGATTTTCAAACCAGCCTGCAAACCCTGCGTAACACCATCTTAACTTGGGAAGAGCAACGAATTTGTTATGCTGGCCATGGCCCAGAATTTAGCTTAGGCTCAATTCGTCCCAAGATCGAAGCCTTTCTAGCCCTCGAACATGGCGAGTTCTTCGGCGACGCGGAGTGGTAAGCGAGGGATCAGGGATCAGGGGCTAGGGGTCAGGGTCAGGGGTCAGCGATCAGGAATTAGCTCCTTTTGAAATCACGAAGAACCCAAAGAGCACAAAGTATGAGGGTCAGGGGTCAGCGATCAGGAGTCAGTTAATTAAGAACCATATTGGCGACCTGATCCCTAGCCCCTAGTCCCTGACCTCTAGTTCTGTTCTATAAACTTCTGGCCCCTAGTCCCTGACTCCCTGATCCCTCTAGTAACAACGAGAAACACCAATGCACTATCCAACTTGGACAAGCGCTGTGCACCATGATGGGTCGGCGCTGTACCTTCAACCAAGCCAGCCCTATCACCTTGGTCAACAAGTAACTATGCGCTTGCGAACGCCGCTGGATTCGCCAATTACCCAAGCCTTTATTCGCATCTGTCCCGATGGCGAGCAAACGTTTGTGGCGATGCAACCAGCCGAACGGACTGAAACGCTTCAATGGTGGCAAGGCCAAATTACGCTCTCGATGCCGCGTACTGGCTATCGCTTTTGGCTGATGACCGAGCACGGTGGCTGGTGGCTTTCGGCGGCAGGTATGCAACGTTCAACCCCAACCGATGCGACCGATTTTAAACTGTTGGCCGATTATCATGCCCCGACATGGGTGCATTCAGCAGTGTTCTATCAAATTTTCCCTGATCGCTTTTGTGATGGCGAGCCAAGCAATAATGTGGTTGATGGCGAATATACCGTTTATGGCAGGCCTACCATCGCACGCCAATGGGGCGAGGCTCCTCAGAAAGCCACAGGTGGCATCGAGTTTTTCGGCGGCGATTTACAAGGTATCAGCCAAAAGCTTGATTATCTTGAGCAGCTAGGGATTAATGCGCTGTACCTTACGCCGATTTTTACTGCGCCCTCAAATCACAAATACGATACCGCCGATTATCTACAAATCGATCAGCATTTTGGTGGTGAGGCAGCCTTAGCCGAATTGCGCCAAGCAACCCAACGCTACCAGATGAAATTGATGCTGGATATTGTGCTCAATCACTGTGGCTACACTCATCATTGGTTTACGGCGGCTCAAGCCGATGTCAACGCGCCTACCGCTGATTATTTTTCATGGAAGCAACACCCCAACGAGTATGAATCGTGGCTAGGCCATCGCTCATTGCCCAAACTCAATTACACCAGCCATGGCTTGCGCCAAGCAATTTATGGCAGCGAACAGGCGATTATCCGCCATTGGTTACGCCAACCGTATGCGATCGATGGCTGGCGGATTGATGTAGCCAATATGTTAGCTCGCCAAGGTTCGAGCCAGCTGGGGCATAAAATTGGCCGCGCACTGCGCCGCGCCGTGAAGGCCGAAGCTCCCGAGGCCTATTTGCTCGGCGAGCACTTCTATGATGGCACGAATCATCTTCAAGGCGATGAACTTGATGCCAGCATGAACTATCGTGGTTTTACCTTCCCCACTTTGCAATGGTTGGTTGGCTTCGATATGGCTTCGGTTTGGAATCTCGTTTGGGAAGATCGGGCATTATTGCCGACTGAAGCCTTGGGCGAGCAATGGCGAGCCTTCTTGGCGGTGATTCCATGGCAAGTCGCTTTGCAACAATTCAATCTGCTCGATTCGCACGATACACCACGCTTGTTGACGATTGTTGGTGGTGATCTGGCTTTGCATCAAGTTGCGGTTACGCTGCAAATGACCTTTCCGGGCGTGCCTTGCATTTATTATGGCGATGAAGTGGGCTTGCAAGGCGGCGGCGATCCTGAGTGTCGCGGCTGTATGCCATGGGATGCACAGGCTTGGAATCACGATCTTTTAGGGTTTTATCGTTCGCTGATTGGACTCCGCCGCAGTTCGAGCGCTTTGAGCGTTGGTGGATTTCAATTATTGCTCGCCGAAGGTGATACAGTGGCCTTTATGCGGCGCAGTGCTGATGAGTGTTTGTTGATTGTTGCCCAGCGGGCTGCCACCAATATTCCACCAATTCCGATGCTCGCAACTGGACTGGCTGATGGGACAAGTTTTGTTCTAGTTGCTGGCCCAACTGAAATTGCGATTCAGGCTGGGGTATTGGTTTTGCCACAAACTGGCATCAGCGCCAGTTTGTGGCGAATGCAGCAGCCTAAGGCAGAAGGGAATTATGAGGGATGAACCTTAGAGCAGAGGTGCAGAACCCAGAGCTCTAGGCTATTAGAGATTCGTTAGCTCCATTTGATTCTCTCGTTCAAAAGCCAATAACCTAGAGCCAATGCTCCTTCGCGTTCTTCGTAGTTCCAAGCCTTACCCCTACCTCTGATTCCTATGCTAATCAGGCTCAAAGCCCAAAATATCGATGCGTGAATTGCTCAGCACAACCCAATCGCCAGTTTGCAGCTGCTCGTTGGGCAATTTGGCTACATTCGGGCCAGTTAATGTGGTGCGCAAGCCAATACTGCCAACGCCGACTGCAATAATTGCCTCAACATAGCTGACTGCATAGCCCAAATCGTCGCGTCGCTCCCAGGTAATCAAATCTTGGACGCAGCCATAAGCCAAGGGCATGGTGCTCAAACCATTGCCAACCTCTGGCTCAATCCCCATACGTTGGGTATCAGCGGGCTGCAAAGCGACACGGCTCAGTTGAAATACCAATCGTGCCATTCCATATCGCCCAGCGTGAGCATGATTGACATGATTATGCCGATCAACTACCCCTAGCCGAACTTGCTTGAAACCGAGCACAATCAAGGGCAAGAAGCGTTGGCCGCTCGTATGCATGCGGCCAGGTATCAATTCTTCGAAGCACGCATGCAGCTGTAGCGCTTGAGATTTTGGAAAACGCATCAGCTTCGGCTCCCTAGTTGCTTGAGTTTTTCGGCAGCGGCAGCAATTGTTTCGGGCTTTTTGGCAAAGCAAAAGCGCACCATCCCCGATTGATAGCCATCGTGGTAAAACGCTGAGGGTGGAATCGCCGCCACGCCAATTTCGCTAATCAGATAGCGGCAAAATTCGGCATCATTATCCCAGCCTAAATCGCGAATATCGGCCATCACGAAATAGGTGCCTTGCGGCGGCAACACATACAATCCAGCATCACGCAAGACCTTGACCAATTGCTCGCGGCGGGCATTATAAAATTGCAATAATTGGCGTTCGTAGGGTTCGCCTGCATTCAAGCCAACTACTGCTGCCGCTTGCAAGGGCGTGGCGCTAGCAAAGGTCACAAATTGATGCACCCGTCGAATCGCCTCAGTTAGCGAATTTGGCGCAATTGCATAGCCAATTTTCCAGCCTGTGACGCTAAATGTTTTGCCAGTGCTGCTAATCGTAACCGTGCGCTCCCACATGTCAGGCAAGGTGGCAATCGAGCAATGCTGATAATCTTCAAACACCAAACGATCATAGACTTCATCGCTGATCACCAAGAGATCATGCTCAATTGCAATCGCCGCCAACTGGCTCAGCTCGGTGCGTGACCAAACCTTGCCCGTCGGATTATGCGGCGTGTTCAAAATAATCGCCTTGGTTTGGGGGGTAATTGCGGCGCGAACTTGGGCAAAATCTACCTCCCAACGTGGTTCGTGCAAGCGAATATAGCGTGGTATGCCGCCCGCCATCAGCACATTCGGCGGATACGAATCGTAGAACGGCTCGAAAATCAAAACCTCATCGCCAGGGTTGATCAACGCCATAATCGTGGCAAACATGGCCTCAGTTGCTCCGCTAGTGACGGTAATTTCAGCATCGGGGTCAACCGAAACCTTGCTATGGCGTTCCCATGTCCGCGCAATCGCCGCTCGCAAAGTTGGCAAGCCAGTGCTTGGCGCATATTGATTGAGATCAGCGTTGATAGCACTACAAGCAGCATCTTTTAAAAATGCTGGGCCAGCAAAATCAGGAAAGCCTTGGCCGAGATTAATCGCTTGATAACGCGCAGCCAAAGCACTAATTTCACTAAAAATTGATGTACCAAAGCCAGCTAAGCGATTGGCGGATTTGGGATGCACAACGAGCCTCCTAGCCTGTAATCACAACTTTACCAGCGCCGCCTTCAGTGGCCACGCGCACAATTCCAGCGAGATCATCAAGCGCAACGGTGGTATCAACATGGGGCGCTAAACGACCATCAGCAAACATTGCGCTGACTTCAGCGATCAATGTGCCAATTGCTTGGGGGGTTTGGCGGTTGAGCCAGCGGCCCAGCCAAAAACCGCGAATTGTCGCCTCGCTAAACACAATCCGGCCATCAACTTGAATCGGCTCGCCGCTCAACAAACCATAAATAATTAATTGACCATAAGCCGCTAAGGCATTGACGACGGCTGTGCCAGTTTCGCCAGCCACCGCATCAATAGCCTTACCAATGCCTTTTTGTCCCGTAATGTCCTTCCAACGTTTAGCTAAATCGTCGCCAGGCAACGTGATTACGCCGAGCGCACCAGCATCAAGCAACGCTTGGGCTTGCTCAGGTTTGCGCACCGTTGCCACCACTTTGAAGCCGCGCACTGCTGCCAATTGCAACATAGCACGGCCCAAGTGCGAAGCGCCAGCGGTTACTAGCACAGGCTCGTCGGGCTGCAACTGCAACTCATCGCTCATAATCCAAGCGGTCAAATAATTAACCCAGGTACAAGCTGCTTGGGCATCGCTGAGCGCAGCCGGAGTTGGCACTAAAAACTGCGGTTTGACCACCGCATACTCGCGCCATGTGCCAGCAGTACCAACCGCACCGAGCATCAAGATGACCCGATCGCCAACCGACCAGCCAGTAACGCCCTCGCCGAGCGCCTCGATCACCCCGGCGGCCTCATTACCAGGGACAGCTGGCAAGCTTGGGCGCACCCCATACGTCCCTTGGATGGTGTAGACATCAGATGGATTGATTGACCGAGCGGTTAGGCGGACTAAAACCTCGCCAGCGCCAGCGGTTGGGGTTGGTTGTTCGACCAACTGCAACACATCTGCCAAGGCTCCAAATTCATGAAACTCAATCGCTTTCATGGCATCCCTT
This sequence comes from Herpetosiphon gulosus, assembly GCF_039545135.1. NCBI lineage: Bacteria > Bacillati > Chloroflexota > Chloroflexia > Herpetosiphonales > Herpetosiphonaceae > Herpetosiphon > Herpetosiphon gulosus. The sequence continues at coordinate 189,699 of NZ_BAABRU010000002.1, forward strand.
TGGCATAAAACACACATCGGCGTGCTAAAGCATATCGTACTCCCCCATGGGGTGACATGTCAATCAATATCTAGGAGTTGCAGGCCGTTGTAGCATGCTGCACTAAAGCACGATCAAGGCCAGCAAGCTACTAAAATAGCCCATTGGAATGGCCAATTCCCCCCATAGGGATACGCTAATAGAGGACTAATAAAACATTGACAAAAGCTAAGCCAACTTGTAGTATAATTTCAATGCGCGGCATTGATAATTATGTTCATCTGCACATGCTCGCGACACCTCAATTAATGTGTGTGTACATCATGAGCAGGGCATAATATCAGCCCACATTTGGATAGTGATGGCGGTAGCAATTGACAACCTTCCACAGAGCTTGGCGGTACGCAACAGAGCGCATTAAACGAGCATCGGTTCATCGGTGGCTGTGGTTTTTTGTCGTTGCACTAGGGATGGCAGGCTGTACCCAACCGGGTGGGTTAAATCTTCAGTCCTTGACCCAAACTGCTGCCAACCCAACAATTAATAATGGGTCGAACCCGAATATTCAACCAACCGTACCATCACAAACCACTGTTGCTGGGCAGCCAACCCAAATTCAAGTGCCAACCGCCGTTGAAACAGGCCCGACCAGTCAAGTTAATTCAACGAGTGAGCCAATCGAGCCAAGCTCGGCTGTACCAACCGTTGTACTAACCCCACCACCAAGCGGAAACGCCGCATGGGAGGCTCAAAAAGTTGATGTTCAGCAATTTGCCGAGCCAATCGCCTATGCTGCCCCTGGAACGGTCATGCTTTGGTGGTATGACCCAACCTCTGGTCAGTTTGTTGGCCTTGGCTGGGTTCGTTCACCACTCATCGCAAGCGGCGAGTTCCGATTGCGCTGGAGTGCTTTAGCTGCTTTAGCTATTCCCTATACAATTAACGTCGATTATGGCTTGAGCTTGGAACCAAGCATGATTCAACGGATTCGACGTGCTGGCTATAGCGGCGATGTTATTGAAACATTTGTCTATCTTGCGCCCGACATTACGCCACAATAGGGCAGAAGGAGACTGTACATATGAGCAGTCGGTATTTAGAAATGGTTCGCGGTCAACGTCGCAACCGAGGAGGGGGTTTTCAGTTTACGGCGAAAACGCTCTTGGTTGTGCTGGCCGTATGCGCCATGGTTGGATCGGCTGTGTATTGGTGGGGCATTCAGAGCGTTCTAACACCCAACAAAATGATTGCTGGCTCCTTTACATTAATTTTGGTTTTAGCACCGCCCAGCTTGGTTAGCTTCTTGATCCCTTGGTCGCCAGCAGGCATGCTGTTGCAAAAGATTAACGCTCGGACGCTCGGCTATGTTGTGGTCGTGGTTTGTGCCTTGATCTTGGTCTACTACTCGTTTACCTTGCAATATCAATGGTGGGAAACCCAAGCAGTCGTACAGGATAGCAACATTACCCTGTTGCAGGTCTTGGTCGGGTTGATCGGCTTTATCTTTATTCCTGCATTGTTGTGGACACCTGTTAGCAGTGAAGAGTTGGTCGAACAGATTCGCCAAGCTCACTTGGTGCGCCGCTACGAGTTGCAAACCCAAGCCGATATCGCTATTTTACGCAATACATTGCTCCGCGCTCAAGAGAAGGCGCTGATCGGTTTTGCTAATTTGACCGTCCAAGAAAAAGAGGAACTAGCTTCGGTTATGCGTGGGTTGGTGCGCGGCATCGACACGACCATGAAGGAGCTAGCTCAGAGTGTTAAGGCCGTTAGCGGAACCGTAACACCTTTCGCCGCGTTAGAAGATAACGAGGACATTAAGGGGTACTTGGATTATGTGGCCGATAGTTTGATGGATACCTCCATGAACCCTGGCACAAAACCAACCAATACCACTTCGATGGATCGCTCGCCCATGGATCGACCTGGCGGTTACTCACGCTAGGTTTTAACTCAACACAAACCCTTGGAGGTGGCCGATGCGTGGTCGCTTACACTCGACTGATGAACGTTTAATCGATGATGACTTGACTGAACTAGCCGACGAGTTGTCGATTCGGCTCTATGCCACAATGGGGCATCGGGTCTATTTGCTCAGTCGCCCTGATATTATCCAGCTCACCAAATCCTATATCGATGATTTGCATCCCGAAGATCAAGATGCAATCTGTTGGTTGATTTGGGATCTCTTCCAAGAAGGCATGCAGATGGAGTTTGGTTAGGCCCAAACCCAAGCTGAATGATCAACGCCGCTTTCGCAATGCAAAGCGGCGTTTGTGCTTTTGCCCCTAAAGCATTCTGGCCCACGCTTACGTATAATCCAGCAAATGCTTTATCACGATTGTGGGGATTATGCACGTTTACGCTCATATCGATATTGAATGGTCGGCAGCACCAGCCCTAATTTATGCCACCCTCGCTGCTCGGCAAGGTTGGTTGCTAGGGGCAGGAATCGCTGATCGCTGGCTTTGGGCTGATCAAACTTGGCAGATTACGCCAAACCATAGCTCGCAACGCTTGCATTGGCATGCCCAAACCAGCGTTCAACCAAACCTCAAAGCCGATTTGGTGCTCGAATTGCTAGATAGTGTTTCCAGCACTCACGTTCGAGCAACCTTGCATGTTGAGTGGCCCAAAACTGCCTTTAAATTATGGCGCTATTGGCAACGCCGCCGTTGGTTACACAACGAATTAACCAACGTTTTGCAACATTGGCGCGAAGCATGGTCAACCCAAACCTCGCCAAGCGACCAGCTTGTCCAAAGCCATCCGCGCACATGCCAAGCTTTCCACGCCATGAATGCGCTCGATCAACTGCAACGGATTCAAGCGCTCGATCAACGTTGGCAGCAATTTGAGCACGGCCAACTGCCTAACTTGCCGTATAGCCAGACCGATCAACTGCCCAATGCTGATCTGGCGGTTGATTTGGTGTATGCTGGCGGCGGCTTGGGCTTAATTCATGCCACGCTGATGGCCCGCAAAGGGCTAAATGTGCTGGTGTTTGATCGCCATCAGGTTGGTTGCGCTCATCGCGAATGGAATATTTCGCAGGCTGAGCTTGAACGCTTGGTGGCAACTGGCTTTATCTCGTGGGAAGCCCTCGAACATCAAATTATTATGGCGCGTTATCGCGATGGGCTTGTGCGCTTTCACGCGGCTGGCTCCGCCGTGGCTCCCGCCGAATTGCACTTGCCGGAAGTGTTGGATATTGCGCTCGATGCTGGTGCATTGCTCGATTATGCTCGCCAACAGTTTCTGGCCGCTGGCGGCATTATTTGGGATAACACCAGTTTTGAGCAGGTTTATCACGATCCACAACAGCAACAAACGGTCGTCGCGGTGCGCAAGGCAGATCAACCTCAACTGATAGCTGCCCGTTTGCTGATCGATGCCATGGGTGCAACTTCACCATTAACCTTGGCAAGCCAACCGTTTGCTGGCATTTGCCCAACCGTTGGCACGGTGCTCACTGGCGCGGAGCATGACCAAAGCTTGGGCGATATTTTGATCAGCGTTGCTGATACTCAAGCTGATCGCCAACTGATTTGGGAAGGCTTTCCAGGCCGTGAGCATGAACTAACAGTTTATGTGTTTTACTATGATCAGGTTGGAGCCAAGGCCAAATATCGCCATTCGCTGCTTGATTTATTTGAAGATTACTTTGAACTCTTGCCAAGTTATAAGCAACTTCAAGCAAATGCCCAGCATCTCCGTCCGGTTTTTGGCTATATTCCAGCACGTCATGCCTTGAGCAAACCCAAGCCCTTGGCTGGTGTTGTAGCTTTAGGCGATGCCTCAGCCCAACAATCGCCGTTGACATTTTGTGGCTTCGGCTCGTTTGTGCGCAACTTAAGCCGCACCACCAATTTACTCGAACAAGCGCTTGAACAAACATTACTTGCGCCTCAGCAGCTCAGTTTGATCAGTGCCTACCAAAGCAATGTCAGCATGAATTGGGTTTTTAGTCGCTTTATGACTCCGTGGGGTCGCCCGCAAGATGTCAATGAGTTGCAAAATGTCTTTGCCCATGTACTCAATCGCTTGGGCTATGACCTCGCACGGCGCTTCTTCCAAGATCAAATGACATGGCAAGATTATAATCGGGTGGTCTTAGGCACGCTGGCCTATTACCCAAAAATTATGCAAGTTGCTTGGCAAGTGCTGGGTTGGCGCGATTGGCTGCGCTGGATTGGCGATTGGCTGCGATTTAGCCGCGCAGCATTAATTGCCCAGTTTGGTCAGCAACTACCTGCTTGGTTGGTTGGCCGCTTGCCTAAACCATGGCTTTTTCAGTACAATGCAGCCTATGCCGAATGGCAAGCGATGGGTTGGCTCAAATCTAGCCCTGAACATCAAAGCCAAGCGCTTGGTTCACAACCCTCAATCAAGCAATTTGGCTAGCTCTTTTTTGGATTGGCTCACGTTGTTGTTTTTGGCAGCAACTATTGAGAAGTGTGTATGCGACGTTCGCCACTTGCTCGGATTCGCAATGCCCTGCTGATTGGTTTGACGATTTCGTTATTGCTGATTGCAGGCGGTTTGGCATGGTTCTGGTGGACATTTGATCAAGCGCAGCGTCAAGCCCGTGCGATCAGTCCCAACGAACAACTGATTATTTACAGCGTGATCGGCGCGGCGGCAGTGGTTGGGGCATTAACCACCCTAATTATGACCATGCGCAGCGTGCGTCAAACCCGCAAGCCCTTTGAACAACTGCCAAGCGATTTCGACCCTGATCAAGTAATTGAATCAGGCAACTCGGGCGACCCGTTGATCGATAACACCTTGCAAAAAGTTGAGGCCTTGCGCAAAAATCTGTTAGCCCGCCAAACCAGCTTGACCCAACAAACTAGCCAATTCCAAACCGTTCAAGCTCGCCACGAAGCGGTTTTCAAACTGGCCCGCTTGCTCAACAGCACCCTTGAGATCGAAACCTTGCTCAATGATTTTGTGCGTTCGTTGGTCAAAAAATTCGATCTTTCGTTTGTTGGGGTGGGCTTGATCGAAAATAGCAGCATTGTGGTGCGCCATGGGGTTACGCGCAAAGCCGAGCAAATCGAATCGACCTCGACCTTGTGGCTAGCTCTCAGTGCCGGGATTGCTGCCGAAGCTGCCGCCGAAAGCCAGATTATCATCAAGCGCCAGCCGCCCTTTGATACTGCATTGCCCTCGCCCAGTACGGTTGGCACCCAAGTGGCCCACCCCTTGATGAATAGCGGCCATATTATCGGCGTGATGTTGAGCCAAAGCAGCCAAAAGCTCGATGAAGAAACCCTCAATCATCTGCGTGATATTGCTGAATTGCTGGCTTCATCGCTGAGCAATGCCCAACTATTTGCCAATGCCCGCGAACGCGCTACCAACTTGACGGCAATCAACGACTTGGCGCGGGCAATTAGCACCTCGCTCGATCTCAAACGCATTTTGGATACAGCCCTTCAGCAAATTCGCCAGCTTATTCCCTACGATCAAGCTAGCGTTACCACCTATGATGTTGGCAGCAATATGTTTCAAGTGCTGGCGGCCAATGATGCTGATTATGGCATGTTGAGCGCTGGTCAAGAAACTGAGGGCAATGGCCCGTTGCGCACCGCCTACGAAGCAGGCCATCCGGTCTATATCGCCAAAGTTGAGCATCATACAGGCCAGCCGTTGCAATTACCCTTTGCCGATGAAGCTCAATCGCTGTTGATTCAGCCGTTAACCACCGCCGATGTGCGTTTGGGCACGTTGAATTTGACCAGCCGCCGACCCAATGCCTTTGATGAACAACAAGTCAGCTTGTTGGGTGGCTTATCGCACTTTTTGACCACCGCTTTGGTCAACGGGCGCTTGTATAATCAACGTGCTCAAGCTTTACAACAACTTGAGCAAACCCAAGATCACCTGCTATTTGTCGAGAAATTACGGGCGCTCGGCGAATTAGCCAGCGGTGTTACCCACGATTTCAATAATTTGCTGGCAGGTATTTTGGGCAATGTGCAAGTCTTGATGGGTGAATTGCAAAACCCTGAGCAACGCGAAACCCTGCGGGTAATTGAACGCGCTGCCAAAGATGGCGCAGAAACCGTCAAACGGATTCAACGCTTTGCCCGCAAGGACGATGGCGAAATTGATGCGCCAGTTGAGTTGCACGAATTGGCCGAAGATGCACTTGACCTAACGCGGGTGCGTTGGCGTAACGCCGCCCAAGAACAAGGGGTCAACATCAAACTCCAACGCGAAATTCTGAATGTGCCGACGATACGTGGTCATGCTGCTGAATTGCGCGAAGTATTGACCAACTTGATCATCAATGCCGTTGATGCCATGCCCACAGGCGGGATGTTGCGGGTGGCGACTGGTCAGCGTGGCTCGGAAGTGTTTGTGTCGGTCGCCGATAGTGGCATCGGCATGAGCGAAGAAGTTAAAGCGCGGATCTTCGATCCCTTCTTTACGACCAAGGGCGAGCGTGGCAATGGCTTGGGGCTGGCAGTTTCGGCGGCAATCGTTTCACGCCATAGCGGGCGGATCGAAGTCCAAAGCATCGAAGGCCGTGGCACTAACTTCGCGATTTGGCTGCCAATGCTCGAAGTCGATTTTGCTCAAGTCGAAGCCACTGATGACGATGCACCGAGTGTCCGCGGCAGCATCTTGATTGTCGAAGACGAAGAGTTAGTGCGAATTGCCCTTAGTCGCATGTTGGCAGCATGGGGCCATGAAGTTGTTAGCGCCGAAAGTGGCCGCGATGCGCTTGCCAAATTCCGGCCTGGCATGTTCGATTTGGTGATCACCGACCTTGGTATGCCCGATATGATGGGCTGGGATGTGTTGCGGCTGATTCGCGAACGTGAGCATGGCATCCGCACGATGATGCTCTCAGGTTGGGCACGCCAGATCGATCCGGCTGAAGCCAAATTACGCGGAGCCGATGTGGTCGTCGCCAAGCCGTTTGATCAAGCGATTTTGCGCACGACTGTGGCGCATTTGCTGGCTGGCACGCTTGATCTTACCCCACGGGTGATTGCATAAAGGATAGGGCCATTTGATTTGGGGCAAGCGGCTTGTGGTTGGTAGAAAATAGGTGGTATTCGATCTAATCATTCTACCGCTACAAGTCGCTCAGCACTTTGCTTCGATTTTCGGAGATCCAAACGACTTCCCAAATTGACAATATGCAGTATAATGCCCCAATCGTGGTAAAAGGCCATGGAATAGGGTAAGGAGCAACAACAGCTATTCAACTTAAGCGCAACGGTCTGAATCATTGCGATTCAGAAAACGAGGTAGAGGTTCCTCGCCGCAGGGCGAGTGCTAACCTACAAACTCCAAGTTGGTGCGTGCGACTGGCGGCTCGAATAGCCTTCCCGTTGCTGTCCACGGAAACAGGCTTGGCTCAGTTCGTAGGGAAAAGCGAATAATCAGCGGATGCCTCTTGGGTACACCACAGCCCAAAAGGGTGCTGCAAAACTTGTTGGCAACAACGAGCACAATCAGCACCTTGTGGCCAGTTACATAGCAGCATGCCCCACCCCCGTTCATTGACGACACGGGTTGGTGCGGTGTGGTGCTATGTTGTGTTTTAGCTTACTTTTAATTTTCAAAGGATAGATATTTATGTGCGGAATTGTTGGATATGTTGGCCCACGCGAAGCAACTGATGTAATTGTGCGCGGCTTGGAGTTGCTGGAATATCGCGGCTACGATTCGGCGGGGATTGCCATTTTAGAGGATGCCGAATTTCAAATGCGTCGCTCAGTTGGCAAGTTGGTCAATTTGCGCCGCCGTTTGCATGCCGAGCCAACCGCTGGCCATCAAGGCATCGGCCACACCCGCTGGGCCACTCACGGCGCAGTTACCGAAGCTAATGCCCACCCTCATCGCGATAGTAGTGGCCGCGTGGTGGTGATTCAAAATGGGATTGTTGAGAACTATCTTGAACTCAAAGGCCGTTTGATTGAGCAAGGCATTACCTTCCACTCACAAACTGATACTGAAGTTATTGCCCAAATGCTTGGCTTATACACCGCCGAATATGGCGATTTTCAACGCGCCTTTGGTCAAGTAATGAGCGAACTGCGCGGTGGCAATGCGGTTGTGGCAATGGATCAAACTCAGCCTGATTTGATTTTGGCGGCACGGATTGGCAACGCTGGCGCAGTCGTGATTGGTCATGGCGATGAGGAAAATTTCGTCGCCTCAGATTTGCCAGCAATCGTCGATTATACCCAGCACATGGTTTTTCTCGAAGACGGCGAAATGGCTTTAGTCCGCTCAACTGGCGTGGAATATATCAAACTCGATGGCACGCCAATCAGCAAAACAACGACTACGGTTGCTTGGGACCCGGTATCGGCAGCCAAAGGTGGCTACAAGCACTTTATGCATAAAGAGATTTTCGAGCAACCACGCACAACGACTGATACGCTCCGTGGACGGGTTGATCTCGAAACTGGGCGAATCGATCTTGATGGACTGAACTTGAGCGATGCGGAAATGCAACAGCTCGATTGCATCTATGCAGTAGCTTGTGGCACCGCTTGGCATGCCTGTTTGATCAACAAATATTTTATTGAAACCTTGGCCCGAGTACGGGTTGAAGTCGATTATGGCTCAGAATTTCGCTATCGCAACCCTGTGATGAACGAACGCACCTTGTTATTGGCCTTGACCCAATCGGGCGAAACCGTCGATACCTTGGCGGCAATGGCCGAAGCCCGCGAACAAGGCGTGAAAAGCGTGGCAATTTTGAATGCAATTGGCTCGCAAGCAGGACGCTTGGCCGATGGTGGTGCGATCTACATTCACTCAGGCCCAGAAATTTCGGTGGCCTCGACCAAAGTGTTTACTGGTATGTTGATGGCGGGCTATCTGTTTGCCCTACGCTTGGCCCAAGCCCGTGGCACACTGACCAGTGCCGAAATTCGCGAACACATCCAAGCGCTGATCGAAATTCCAGCTAAGATCGATACCATGCTCAAAGATACGGCAGTGTATGATCAACTCGCTGATCTCTATCATCACTCGACCGATATGCTCTACCTTGGGCGCTGGGTCAATGCCCCGATTGCGCTCGAAGGTGCGCTCAAAATGAAGGAAATTAGCTATATTCACGCTGAGGGCTACCCCGCAGGCGAGATGAAGCACGGCCCGATTGCCTTGATCGACGAGCGTATGCCAGTGATCTGTATTGCAACCAAAGATCATGTGTACGAAAAGATGCTCTCGAACGTTGAGCAAGTAATGGCTCGTGGCGGCAAAGTGATTGCCTTGATCAATCCAAGCGATAAACTTGTGCGCTCCAAGGCTGATCATGTGATCGAAGTGCCCGAAACCACTCCATTACTAGCAGCCGTTTTGAACGTTATTCCAATGCAACTCTTCTCGTATGCTATGGCCGTGCGGCGTGGTGCTGATGTTGACCAGCCCCGCAACCTTGCCAAATCGGTTACGGTGGAGTAAAGGTATTACAAGGCCGCCAAGTGCAACCTCTGTGCTTGGCGGCCTCAAGCCGATTCAAGCGCCGATGATTTTAAGCTTTTCATTTGACCCTTGACCTGAACCCTAGCCCCTGACCCCTGTTATCTATCCGTGGTATACGAGTTGCAATTGGCTGATTTAGCACGAATTAACCACTACATTAGCAGGGGGCAGCTATGCAGCCAAGTATGCTTAATTTATTTAAACAAACATTTAAAGAGTGGGGCGATGATAAAGTGCCACGGCTCGGCGCAGCCTTGGCCTACTACACGGTATTTTCACTCGCTCCGCTGTTGATCATCGCGATTAGCATTGCGGGTTTGGTGTTTGACCAAGATGCCGCTCGCGGTGAGGTTACGCGCCAATTAGCCACGTTGATTAATGACGATGCCGCCCAAGCGATCAACGAAATTATTCAGCAATCGAGCAACCAACATTCAGGCATTATCGGCACATTGATTGGCGTGGCAACCTTGCTCTTTGGTGCTTCCGGCGTTTTTGGTCAGCTCAAGGATGCCATGAATACGATTTGGGGCGTAGAGCCAAAGCCTGGACGTGGGATTTGGGGCATTGTGCAGGAGCGCTTTTTCTCGTTCACGATGGTGCTGGGCGTAGGCTTTTTGCTCTTGGTTTCGCTGATTATCAGCACGTTGCTTGAGGCTGGCAAGAATTGGCTGTTTGGCGCAGAGATTGGGATTGTGTTTCAGATCGTCAATTTAATCGTTTCATTTGGCATTATCACGGTTGTGTTTGCCTTGCTATTTAAATTTTTGCCTGATGTTAAGATGGCTTGGCGTGATGTTTGGATTGGTGCAGCGCTCACAGCGTTGCTCTTCACAATCGGTAAATTTGCGATTGGCCAATATCTGAGCACCAGTAGCACCGCCTCGACCTTTGGCGCAGCTGGTTCATTAATTATTGTGTTGTTATGGGTCTATTATTCGAGCCAAATTCTCTTTATTGGAGCCGAACTGACCCAAGTTTATGCCAATATGTATGGCTCACACGTGCAACCCGATGATGATGCCGTAGCCGTAACCGCCGCTGCTCGGGCCGAACAAGGCTTGAGTAACCCTGATTCGCCACGTGATCAGCGTACACCGCGACCGAAATTGGCCGCCAGTAAGCCACAAATTATCGTCACTGAACGCTTTAAATCATTGGAGAAACAACGCTATTTGGCAGCAGTTTTGGGCTTTTTGCTGGCAGTTCTGGCGGGGGCATTTAAGAGTTTAATCAACGATAAATCGCCATCGTAACATGCGCGAGATCGTTACAAAACAGCGGGGCGTTGGCTCCGCTTATTTATTTTAGGCTGGTGAGTGATGGTTGGGGGCTTATCTGATTTCATGATACCATGCGCGACAACCCCGAGTCAATCGGCAATTCGATCAGTAGACAAACCTGCGTGGCTGGCCTACGATAGCCGTTCAAGCCATCAAAGAGGAGTGTATGCTATGACCGACCTGCGGCAGTCAGAAGAAGCATATCAAGTCGAACGTGATCGTCAGCGTATGGAGCGTGAATTGCATGAAGCCAAATTGGCTAACCGTGAGTTGCGCCGTCGGCTTGAGAAGGTTCAACAACAACTCAATGAAACGTCGAGCGCCTATAATAAAACTGTTAAAAATATGCTCGATATGATTCGTGAGAATAATGAATTAACCGTTGAGTGTGAACGTTTACGTTGGTACACTGGGCGCTACGATAGCGAACACATTCGCGTTGAAACCAAACAATTACCCAGACTTAGCCCCGATGAGGCCCGCGCGATTCGCAAGGCCATGGCGCGTTTGCATCACCCCGATATCGGCGGTAGCATCGAACGCATGCAATTGTGGAATAGTCTGTTGGATCAGATTGAGCAAGGAAACTAGCGACGAAGGAAGGTTATGGCTGTACTGTATGTGGTCGCCACTCCGATTGGTAACCTTGAAGATATTAGCCCACGTGGCTTGCGGATTTTGCAAGAGGTTGGCTTGATTGCCGCCGAAGATACCCGCCACACCCGCAAATTATTGCAACGCTATCAGATTGAAACTCGTTTGATCGCTTACCACGAGCATAACAAACTAGCCCGTTTGGATACAATTTTGCTGGCTTTGGCCAATGGCGATGCTGTGGCTTTGGTCAGCGATGCTGGCACACCAGCGATCTCCGACCCTGGCTACGAGCTAGTTGGTGCGGTAATCGAGGCTGGATTTGCGGTTGTGCCAATTCCTGGGCCAAGCGCGGTAATTACTGGCTTGAGCGCTTCGGGCCTGCCAACCGATCGCTTTTATTATTTGGGCTTTCCGCCGCGCCGTTCCAAGGAGCGTTGTGCGTTGTTCAGCGAAGTTGTTGATATTCCAGCAACCTTGGTGCTGTATGAAGCGCCGCATCGGATTTGCGAAAGTTTGGCCGATGCCCTCAGCGTTTTGGGCGATCGCCCGGCTGCCGTAGCCCGTGAATTAACTAAACTGCATGAGCAATTTGTGCGTGGCACGCTCAGCGAATTATTAGCCCATTTCAATGCAACCGAACCACGCGGCGAATTTGTGCTGATGATCGGCGGAGCCACGCGGCCTACCAAACGCAAACCAACCAGTACTTCAACCAATGAGTTTGGGGTGGCGGTTACAACCGATGAAGCTCCAGTTGTTGTCGATTGGGATTTGATTCGGAGTGAGTTGCAACGGCTACGCGCCGAAGGCTGGACTGGAACCAAGGCTGCCAAACATCTGGCTAAACACTATGAGCTTGATCGCCATCAAGTGTATAACGAATGGAGCAACTTGCCAGAATAAGACCAACTGCTTTGAAACTTGTTCATGATGCTCTTAGCCAATATTTTGGGATGATAATAATCCACGGGATATATTTTAGGGGGTGCAGGGGGATGAAAACCCCTGTGTTTCCCTCCAGGGGAGGGACGGAAGGGTGGCGAATTCGAGTTGAAGCAAAAAGCTGTAGATTGCCAGAATAAGCCCAAAGTCGCACGGTTAGTAGCTCATTTAAGGCGTATGATTAAGCTTGGAACTAATTTGGACTGCCCTGAGCAGTGTGTGATGAAAGGTCATCCATGAGCGAGCAAACATTTACGCCCAAACGGATTTTAGTCGTTGTAGCCCACCCTGATGATGCTGAATTTGTCTGTAGCGGCACGTTGTCGCGCTGGTATCGCGAAGGCCATCACATCCATTTTTGTCTTTGCACTGATGGTAATCATGGCTCAAGCGACCCTAACATGACTCCCGAACGCTTAGCCGAGATTCGCCAAGCTGAGCAACGCGCTGCTGCTGCCTATGTTGGCGCTGATGTCACATTTTTGAGCTTTGAAGATGCAGCTTTGGAGCCAACGCTTGAATTACGCAAAGCCATCACACGGGTGATTCGGCGCTACAAACCAGATATTGTGGTCTGCCAAGATCCATCATTTCGCTATAACGATGATTATTTGAACCATCCCGACCATGTGGCGGCGGGCAATGCCAGCTTTGGGGCAATTATGCCAGCAGCTTCAACCCGTTTGATCTTCCCCGATCTCTTGGAAGAAGGGCTGGAACCCCACAATGTGCGGCAAGTTTATTTGATGGGTGGCGAGCGGGTTGATACCTGGGTTGGCTTGACTGAAGAGGATTTTCAGCTCAAACTCAAGGCTTTGCGTGAACACAAATGCCAATTGGGCGATTGGGAGCCAGAGCCAATGATGCGCGAATGGGCGGTTGCTACGGCGAAGTTGGCGCGTGAAGCCGGGGTTGAGTGCGAATTAGCCGAATCCTTTAAGCTCGTGACCCTAGTTCGAGATTAAGCAGGCGTTGGGCTGAACTGATAAAGCGAGGATCGTAGGCCGCAATTTCGTGCCAACGATCCTCGTCGTTTTGCAGGCCGCTAATCAGCCTTTGCTGCACCTCAAGCAGGGCATTGCGAATGGTTGGATAAGCGCGTTTTTGCTCGAAACGGCCAACATCAAGCACCTCACGCGCCAACTCAACACTGTATTTGGCGATCCAACGCGGCTTGAGCCGCTGCCAATCCAGCAATGGCATGGGCTTGGTGTTACTCAGCAAATCACTGGTTTTGACCCAAAATGCTTGCGGTGGCAAGATTGCGATAGTTGAATAATATTGCTCAGTGGTTTTGTTATGCCGATTCAAGCCATCAAGCAAGGGCAGCAAATCGCCAAGCCGCACCAAAGCTGGGCGGGTGTTGATGTAATGTAGCAATTCGTCGCGGCTAATTTGATCATCCTCAAGCAAATCGTGCCACAGCGCAATCACCGTGGCAATTTCATCGCGAATGCCAAACACCTCGACAATTTGCACTGCAACTTCGACTAAATGATACAAATAGGGCTGATCGCTCAGAGGACGCATGCGCCCAGCATTGCGATCGACCGCTAATTGGAGCGCTGGCTCAACTGCCGAGCCAAGGTGTAAGGCTCGCAATCGGGCGATTAAAGCTTCAGTTGGTAGATGTTGCATGGTTTACCTCATTAGCGAATCAAGCGCCAGAATGAGCGACCTTCGAGCGTTTTGCCAATTGTGGTTTCGTCTTGGAGGCACTTGAAAAAGCTCAACGCCAAATCGTTGACATCAACTGGCCGCATAATTGCACCTAAGCGCCCAATCAAGGGCAATTTGCTGAGCAGCGCAAACGGCATGCTTGCTAGTTGAATTGCGCGACGGCTTGGCCCAACAATCGCCGCAGGCCGCAGAATTGTCCAATCGAGGCCGCTTTCGCGCACAGCTTTTTCGGTTTTGGCCTTCCAGCGTAGGTATGAGCCGAGCGGCAAGCCTGCACCTGCTGAGCTAAGCAGCACAAAACGCTTCACTCCTTGCGCTTGGGCCGCTTTGATCAAAGCGATAGTTGTGCCATAATCGACAGTTTCATAGTTTACATTGGCATTAAATTGAGCTTGGGTTGTGCCGATGGTTTGAAATACCGCCTCGCAGCCCTCAAGCGCTGCATCAACGCTGGCTTGATCAGCAAAATCGCAGATGGCAAAGGCTTGGCCAAGCGGAAAATGGGTTTTGCTGGTGGCACTTTGGCGTACCAAAGCTCGCACTTGCCACTCAGGATTGTTGGCGGCTTGGCTGATAATCCGTTGGCCAGTGTAGCCCGTGGCTCCGGCTAAAGCTATCACGGTCATAAGCTTGCTTCCTCGCGCTTACGGGGCAATCCCGTTGGCTGATCCAAATCGTAGTGGCCTGGCTTGAGTTGCTCATCGACCGCGACCCGCTGATCAAACACATAGCACTCGCCTTGCCATTGGTTGGCGCTTGGCTCGACCGTTTCAAGGTATTTCAAAATGCCGCCTTCAAGATGATAGACCGCTTGAAAACCCTTGCGTAGCATATAGGCCGTGGCTTTTTCGCAACGAATGCCGCCAGTGCAAAACATCGCTACCTTAGGATGTTGCTGCGGATCAAGGTTTTGCTCAACAAACGCCGGAAATTCGCGGAACGAATCGGTTTTGGGATTGAGTGCTTGGGGGAATGTGCCAACTTCAACTTCATAATCGTTGCGCGTATCGATTACTACCACCTCGGGATCATTGATCAGCGCATTCCACTGCTCGGCATCAACATAGGTGCCAACACCATCGTTAGGGTTGATTTCGGGCATACCGAGGGTTACAATTTCCTTTTTTAAACGCACCTTCATGCGTTGAAAGGGAATTTCGTTGGTCCACGATTCCTTCCAAACCAAATCGGCAAGGCGTGAGTCGCTGCGTAGAAACTCCAACAATTCGCGCATGGCTGGCTCGGGGCCAGCAACGGTTGAATTAATCCCCTCGTGCGCGAGCAAGATCGTGCCTTTGATCCCACGTTGGTTACAAAAATCGCGCAATGGCTCGCGTTTGGCGGCAAAATCGGGCAGATCGACAAATTTGTAAAAAGCGATGACTAAAATATCCATAATGATCGTCGTTTCAGCTAAAAATAACCTGCTGAATATTGTACCACGCTGGGCCTTAATCGTTCAGCCAAGGGTTTGGTGCAACGCTGATAGTGCAATTGGAGCTATTTAATGCCTCAATTGTTGTAAATTGGACACTCCGACTGCCATTTGGCCGATCCCATAGACTAATCAACTCAGGTGAGTTATCAATCATTCGTCCAGTCGCCATCGCAACGTGGCTGAGTGGGCTGCCACCGCTGACAAAAAAGACAATACTACCCGCATCGATTGGGTCGCCTTCACACCAAGTTTGATTTGGATTGTAGCCTAAACTATCAGCTAGCGCTTGGTTGGCTGCCTGCTTTTGATCTTCTGCATTGTCTCCAGCTTGGCTGAATTGTGTGGCAACATTTGTATAAATTTGATCGAGTTCAGTTAATGAGAGATCGCCTGAAAGCAGCCCAATATACAAAACTGATTCCCAACAATTCAGATTCCATTGACTATATTGGGGTAATGCCACAGCAGCATACGTATTCAAGGATTCATTGGTCATCGCAGGATCTGCAATCAGCGAATTAATTAACTGAGCAAAATTTCGATTAGCTGTTTGGTATGGAGGTTCCTTGTCTTGCGTTGTTGGTGCAAATTGACCATCTGTTAATACCAATGAAGCAGCCGACCATGTTAATGAGCCTTCTAACAAACTGGCAATAATCATTTGCGGCAAGATTCCAGGAAGGGCACGGATCGCTTGCAGAACTTCGGGAGTGCTGAGCAAGGTTTGGCGGATTTCTAAAGGAATTAGCCGAATTGTTTCAATGATTAGGGTTTGTTGCGGTGTTCTGACCCATTGCAGAAATCGATCAATGCTGGGGTGAATAGTTTGTTGTGGCTGACTTAGATCATTAATTAATTCAGATTGCTGCTCAACCGAACCACCTTCGCCCCGAAATAATGCAGCGGCCTCGGCTTCAGCCTCGTGAAAGAGCTTGGCTATTTGGTTTAGGCTGGTTTGGCTTTCGCTGAATACATGCTGAAGTCGGCAATAGGCCGGAACGACCTCGGCATAAAATTCTTTGAAACATGCAGTGGCTGCCTCGCCCATCCAGCCGCCATGCTCAAGTGCTTGGATGGTTTGTTTGAGGCTTTGCAAGATTGCTTGAACCTGGGTTTGTTGCTTGGCGAAGCGTTGAGCGAGTTGTTCGAGCTGTTGGTACTGAATTTGAACGATTGGCACACTCATAGACAGCGGCTCCGTTGTTATTAGTCGGCAATCTGTGATTCTAGGCAGATCGATTGGTTCTGGAGCAGGCTGATTTCAGCACAATTCGGCTATAACGATCTGTTCAACGTTGAGAAGAGTGAACGTGTTTGGTGCTTAACCCTCTCCGCGCACCAACCGAGGTCATAGGCCGAGTATACCAGCCCTGGTGCACCGGATCAATCCCATCCTGGCCACCATCATTCCCTCTTGGTCGGAATAGAAGGTCCGTCGTTTATCACCACCTAGCTTGTGGCTGAGGTCTGTACTCTTGGGCTGTCTACCACGATTCAATCATGTGATATGCTTAGAAACGGATTTGCTACTTTTGAGGCGCTTATGACATTGGTTGATCCTGAAACGCCGCTGTTTACCTTCGATGAAGCTGAAGCCCAGCCGACGGCCTTAGCCAATGAGTTGACCGAAGCTTTGCGCGAGCATTTTGGCTTGCCTGGCTTTCGTAGCGGTCAGCAACAAGTGATCGAACGGGTAATGGCTGGCCGGTCAACTCTGGCTTTGATGCCGACTGGCGCTGGTAAATCGTTGTGCTACCAATTGCCTGCATTGCTGCTGCCTCACGCCACGATCGTGATCTCGCCGCTGATTGCCTTGATGAAAGATCAGCTTGATGGCTTGCCTGAGGCGGTGCGCGAACGAGCAACCTTTATCAACAGCGCAATTCCCTTCGATGAAGTTCGCACACGCTTGCGCGGTTTGAGCGAGGGTCGCTATAAATTGGTGTATGTTGCGCCCGAACGTTTGCGCCAACGCCAATTTCTTTATGCCTTGCAACAAGTTGGCATTTCGTTGTTTGTGGTCGATGAAGCCCATTGTGTATCGTTGTGGGGTTTCTCGTTTCGCCCCGATTATCTGTTTATTCGCGAAGCGCTGCGCGAGCTTGGCAATCCGTTGGTGTTGGGCTTGACGGCAACTGCTAGCCCAGCCACCGAAAAAGCCATCTGCGAGCAACTTGGCGATTTAGAAACCGTGCGAACCAACGTGTTTCGGCCAAATTTACATTTCGAGTTGATCAAAGCCTCGAATAAAGAGAAAAAACAAGCGGCGATTCTTAGCTTGTGCAGCCAAGTTGATGGCGCAATTATTGTCTATGCCCGTTCGCGTAATAGTTGTGAAGAATTGGCCGAGCAGCTGCGCAAAACTGGCGTTGTGGCCGAAGCCTATCATGCTGGCTGCCCCGACCGCGATGCCATTCAAGATCGCTTTATGCGTGGCGAAACTCGCGTGATTGTCGCGACCATCGCTTTTGGCATGGGTGTTGATAAGCGTGATGTGCGGGCGGTGATTCACGCCAATTTGCCCAAATCGCTAGAAGATTATGCCCAAGAGGCCGGACGGGCTGGCCGCGATGGCCAAATTTCGCGCTGTATTATGCTCTACAACTTTTTCGATAAACGCCAACTCAAGGAATGGCTCGAAAGCAGCCATTTCGGAGTCGAAGAATTACGCGAACTCTATAAGGCAGTTTTGGGGCAAATCGGCAAAGGCCAAGGCACAATCAATCAAGCTCAGCTGATGGAGCTTTCGGGCTTTGATGAAACTCGTTTGCGCGTTGGCTTGGGCATTTTGGAGCATGTTGGG
The DNA here is from genome assembly GCF_039545135.1 of Herpetosiphon gulosus. Taxonomy (NCBI): domain Bacteria; kingdom Bacillati; phylum Chloroflexota; class Chloroflexia; order Herpetosiphonales; family Herpetosiphonaceae; genus Herpetosiphon; species Herpetosiphon gulosus. The sequence goes on from NZ_BAABRU010000002.1 coordinate 207,889, forward strand.
CTGGTGCGTCGCCATTTCGATCTGCCGCGAGTTTGCAAATTGCGCCGTGGTGAAGCCCCGGCCACACCCGAAATCAACCAACTTTGCGAGTGGTTTAGCCTGGGGCGTTGGTGGCAAGATGTGAGCAGCCTTGATTTAGCCGCTGCACTGCGAATTGCCCCCAGCCAGCTTGAGCCAACCTTGCTCGCTTGGCAAGAACAAGGCTTGCTAGGCTACGAAGGCGTGGCGCGGGAAGTCTTGCTCGAAGTGTTGCCATCGCCCAAAGATACCCGCGAACGAATGTATCAGGTGTTGAAGCAATGGCGCAGCACCCAAGAACGCCAACTCGATTCATTAACCCAATATGTTGAGGCCAGCCATTGCCGCCATCGAATTTTGGCGGCCCAGTTTGGCCAACGTCTGCCAGCTTGTGGCAATGCCTGTGATATTTGCCAATCGGGCCGCATCACCATCAGCCGACCACCAAATGTCTTGCAGCCCCAAACTATGCCGTTGGTTGGCTCCAATTGGGGCAATGGCGGGGCAATCAGCGACCATCAACGGATTATTATCGAGGCGGTGCGCGAACATCCCCAACAATTAACCAGCCGCGATTTGGCGCATATTTTGGCTGGCTCACGTGGCTATAGCTCGCATCCGTTGTTTGGGGCACTTTCCGAGCGCTCGTTTGACTCGATTCGCGCCGAGATTGATGTGTTGGTTGATGCTGGGACGTTGGCTTATCAAGGCGCAACCTTGGTGGCAGTGGTGGCGGCTCCCAAACGCACTGGCAATCAACAGCGTGATATTGCCTTGCAAGTGCTGGCGACGCTAACTCGTTTGCCCTATCCTTTGGGGCGAACTGGCTTGGTGCGCTTGCTCAAAGGGGTCAGCGATGCCAAGCGTTCGCCTGACCATGGCGTTTTAGCCCACGCCACAATGGAGCAAATTGAGGTGGTGGTTGAGGCCTTGGTTGAAGCCCAATTACTTGATCGCCAGCAGCAGGGGTTGTATCCGTTGTTGGCTTTGAATAGTGCTGGCCGCGAGGTTTTGAATGATCCCCAGACCTTGCCTGTGCTCAACATTCAGGGCAAACGCGATTCGGCCAAAGATGAGCAGATTCAAGCTGATAGCGAATTATTGCTTTTGCTCAAAAGTTGGCGCTCCGAGCAGGCCCGCAAACTCAATCTACCGCACTATATGATTATTCCCGATAGTGTGTTATTTGATTTAGCGGCCTATCAGCCAACCAATACCCAAGAATTAAGCACGATCAAAGGCATCGGCAGTCAAAAATTAGCCCAGTGGGGTGCAGATTTGCTGAGTTTGATTACAACTGGCAAGCCTGCAAATTAGGCTTGTTTGCGTCGCCACCACCAAGCAGCAACCGCCGCCAGCGCAACGCCAACCATCAGATAACTGCCAACGCTGCCATCAATCCGCTCAAATAGATTGGGGACAAGTGTGGTGATGATCAGCACGATCACCACCACGCTTGCTAAAACGACACCCTTAGATCGCCACATCAGGTCGATATTCTCCCCAAATTCGGCGCAATACTCCGCAAACCTCGCCAACAGTTGCGCGTTGGCTCAAGGCTTCGCGCATTGGATACAGCACATTGGCACTGCCTTCGGCGGCGCGTTGCAAATCAGCCAAAGCTGCATCAACCGCCGCTTGATCGCGCTCGGCTCGCAGTTTGGCCAATTTGGCAAATTGTTCGGCGGCTACAGCTTCGTTAGGCTTGAAGATTGGCACTGGCGCATCATCGGTCACAAATTTGTTGACCCCGATCACCAGTTGTTCGCCACTTTCAACCCGATTTTGATAATCGTAGGCGGTATCCATAATTTGGGCTTGTACGAACCCATCCTCGATGGCCCGCACTGCGCCGCCCAAATCGTCGATATGCCGAATCAATTCCAAGGCGCGTTGCTCGATCTCATCGGTCATGCTTTCGACCAAATACGAGCCACCCAAGGGATCGGCGCTAGCCGTCACGCCACTTTCATAGGCGATTACCTGTTGGGTACGCAAGGCCAGGGTTGCGGCTTCGGTGGTGGGCAACGAAAGCGCCTCATCAAAGCCGTTGGTGTGCAGCGATTGCGTGCCGCCCATCACCGCCGCCAAGGCCTGCAAAGTGACCCGCACCACATTGTTGAGTGGCTGTTGTGAGGTTAAGGTCGAGCCGCCAGTTTGAGTGTGGAAACGCAAAGTCAAGGCATGTTCATCGGTTGCGCCAAAGCGCTCACGCATAATTGTGGCCCACATGCGGCGAGCAGCGCGGAATTTGGCGATTTCTTCAAAGAAATTGTTGTGGGCATTGAAGAAGAACGATAAGCGTGGGCCAAATTCATTCACATGCAAGCCAGCATCAATCGCGCCCTGAACGTAGGCGATGCCATTGGCCAAGGTAAAGGCCAATTCTTGCACCGCTGTGGCCCCAGCTTCGCGAATATGATAGCCGCTGATGCTAATTGTGTTCCAGCGGGGAATCCGATCGGCGCAATAGGCAAACGTATCGGTAATCAGCCGCATCGAAGGCCGTGGCGGAAAGATATAGGTTCCACGGGCAGCGTATTCCTTGAGAATATCATTTTGAATTGTGCCCGTGAGCGTTTTCGAGGCTGCGCCTTGTTGAGCGCCAACCAACTCATACAACAGCAATAGCACGCTGGCAGGCGCATTGATTGTCATCGAGGTGCTAACTTTATCCAGTGGAATGCCCGCGAATAAAGTTGCCATATCGTCGATTGAATCGATTGCCACCCCGACCTTGCCGACCTCGCCCTCAGCCCGTGGATCATCCGAGTCGAGGCCAAGCTGAGTTGGCAGATCGAAAGCGACGGAAAGCCCCATTTGACCTTGTTCGAGCAAATAGCGGAAGCGTTCGTTGGTTTCATGGGCCGAAGCGAAGCCAGCATATTGGCGCATCGTCCACAAACGGCCTCGATACATCGTGGGGTAAATGCCGCGTGTATAGGGAAACTGGCCAGCATCAGGCTCGGGCTGGCGGTCGTTATCACGATAAATCGGCTCAACCGGAATGCCAGCATCAGTTGTAATTTGACTGCCCATCAATCACCTCGTTGTGTCTGCGAGCGCTAACTGAGCTACCATTTTAGCTGCCTGCACTAGATAATAAACCATCGCGAATCGTTTGCAGCAAGCGTTCGTCGGCTCCTGCCTCAAGCGCCGTTTGCGCCACCACCCGCGCTTGGGTTACCAACGGCCCAAATGGCGAATTGGTCTGACTATCGAGCAATTGTAGCCCCTGAGCAGGAATAATTGCCATCCCAATCGTAACTGGTGGATGATTATGGCGATAGATTGCCACACATGCCTTGGTAAACCGCCCAACAAACCGAGCCAAGCGGCTCAGATCAAGGGTTGAATTATTGGAGTAGCCCCAATCTGGCCGCAACTGGCAATTTTGCATCAAACTATTGGTCGTCCACAACACCTCATCGCGGTTGTAGGAATCGATATAGCGTTTGTTGCCATTGGGCGTGGCCAAATTACAGCCAAAACTATTGCCATATAGCGCAACTTCAATCGGGTCGATCCATCCGTCGGGCGGCTCGAAATAATCGTCATTCGGGGTAACAAAAGCCGTCAGCAGAATCCGGCGACCGGTGATAATCTGCGGTTTTAGGCGTGTGTACGCAGCGTTCGTCATAGCAGCACACCAGCTAGAGAAGAATAGAATAGCGTTGTGGCTTAGTATACTACACAACGCTAGCTTAGGCGGTAATGCTTTCGCGCCAGCATCTGGCGATTTGCACCACCCCAATCGGCCTTGAGTTGCACGCCAATTCGCCAAAGCTATGCTAGGCTGCACTAAGTTTTTTGGGTTTGGAAGGATGCTGCAATGGCTGGCGAATTAACCCTACAAATTTGCAAAAGCGCCGATTTAACCCCTGACGTAGCGCAGGCGATTTTAGATCTGTGTAGTTTGGCCTATGAAATGGATTTTTCTTCTTCGTTGATTTATGAAAATCCGGTGCATGTATTGGTTTGGCTTGGCTCGGAGTTGGTCAGCCATGCGATGTGGGTTGAGCGTTGGTTGCAAATTGGCGCTGAAGCTCCCCGCCAGACTGCCTATATCGAAGCGGTCGCCACCCATCCCGCGCATCAAAAAAAGGGCTATGCCAGCCAAGTTTTGCGCCATTTAGCCAAGGCGATCGGCGATTTTGAGCTAGCTGCGCTTAGCCCATCGGATGCGGCGTTTTATCAGCGACTTGGTTGGGAACTCTGGCGCGGGCCGTTGTCGATTCGCATTGAGCAAGGGATTGAACCAAGCCCTGGTGAGGAAGTGATGATTTTACGCTTGCCTAAAACGGGTGTGATCGATCTGGATGCACCGATCTCTGCCGAATGGCGCGAGGGCGAAGTTTGGTAGCGGTGACGCTTCATTCGGATAATTTTAGTTAATAAGGAGGTGCGATGGACTTGTTAGATCGTTTGCTTGGCCACGATGTTTGGACAACCCGCCAATTATTACTGCAAGCGCAAAGCCTCAGCCCAGCCCAACTTGATCAGCAGTTTGCAATCGACCAGCGTAGTTTACGTGAATGCTTCGAGCATATCATCGAAAACATGGAGATTTGGTGCGATCTCATGGCCGAACGGCCTGTGCGCGATTTAACCGATAACTCGATTGAGGCCTTGCTGCAACGCCTGAGCAATGCAGGCCGCGATTTTGCCGCAATTGCCCGCACGATCAGCCGTGAGCAACGCTGGGATGCTGTGTATGCTGATGTATTGGATGAACCGCCAGTTCAAAAAACCTATGGCGGCACGATTGGTCATTTGATTACCCATAGCATGCATCACCGTGCCCAAATTATGTTGATGCTTGAGCAGCTTGGTTGCCAAGAGCATATTGAAGGCGATTTGCTGAGTTGGGAAGCCCAAGCCTTTGGCTGGAAATCGCATGATCGCTGATTCATGCTACTCTTTAGAGCGACTGATTTTAGTTCGTGAGGTTTGGTAATGGCAACCAGCAACGAAGTTTTGGGCTTTTTGGCCCAACGCCGATCATATGGCTTGAAAGAAGTTTCTCCTGAGCCAATCGAGCGCTCGGCCATTGAATTAATTTTACAGGCAGCAACCTTGGCTCCCAGCCATGGTGTGACTGAGCCTTGGCGTTTTGTGGTTTATAGCGGCGAAGCTCGTGCCGAATTAGGCACAGCGTTGGTTGCAGCCGCGCAAGGCGATCCATTTCAAGAGGCCAAACAGCGCGATAAAGTCTGGATGGCTCCGGTTTGGATTGCCCTTGGCATGCAGCCACAGCCCAAAAATCCCGAATGGGAAGAATTGGCCGCTGTCGCCATGGCAGTGCAAAATGCCCACTTGATGGCGGCGCATCTTGGTTTAGCCGCCAAATGGTCGAGTGGCCCGATTGGTACACACGACATTGTTGCCAAAACTGTGGGTTTTGAAGCTCCAACCAAATTGTTGGGCTTTTTGTATGTTGGCAAACCTGCGGTTACACCCAAGCCTTTGGCTCGTAGCGATTGGCAAAGCAAAACGACTTGGAAAGAATAAAGGAGTTTGATCGATGAAGGTCTTTTTACGGCGCGGTTGGTTGCTGGCGCTGCTGGTTTTGGCTGCTTGCGCTAATCAAGTTCCAGCGCCAACCGTTGGTGTTACCTTACAACCTGAGGCTAGCCCAACCCAAGCGCTAGCGGCGGCCAGCCCAACAACGAGCGCGGCAACTCCAGCGGCGGCCAGCCCAACGGCTAGCGAGTCCACTCCGGCAGATACGCTTCCGCAACCAAATGCCTTTGATGATCAAACAACGCCAGTTAAGCTATTTCGTTCGCTGGTCAATGCGCTCAATCGCGGCGAGTATGAACGGGCCTATAGCTATTGGGCGACTCCACCAGGCGGCATCGATCAAGGTGGGTTTAGTGCGAGTTTCTTTGGTATCGATTTGGTGGTAGGCTTAGTAACTGCGCCAACCTACAACACAAGCCAAACCGAAGCCCGCATGGCAGGGATTGTGTTGTTGGGGATGAGCGATGGTGGTGCGCGGGCCGATACTGCTTGCTATCTCGCAACACGGGCTGATGTAAATAGCCCATGGCAATTAAGCTCAAGCAACTCCATGCCAACTACCACTAATGATGTTTTAGGAGTGCTTGATCAGCAGGCGCGGGAATGTGGCACGCCACTTGAGCAACTAGCCCTTACCCAACAAACCACGATTCCTGAGGTCTTGTTTGGCTATTACGCTGGCTTAGCCCAAGCTGATCAGGCCAAAACGGCTGAAACGTGGGTTGAAGGAACCTTGCCAACTGTACCCGACAACTTGCGCCAAAGCAACCAACTGAGTGTCTATGTCAATGTAACGCCAGTTGAAACCGAGGCGGCGGCCTTTTTGCAGACAATTATCTTGGCTGATACCAAGGCTATGTGGGTTGGCTGTTATGGGGCAAGTCAGCAAGCCGACACTTGGCGCTTGAATAGTGGCTATTTGCAAGCAAGCAGCCCAGCGACAGTGCTGATTCAAACATTAACCCAAGGTTGCGATATTTAGAGTTTTTCAGTGACGGGAGCTTTTGCTGCTAGGGGCTGTTATGGCCCCTATGTGACGTTAATTGAGCAACTCTAGCCCATTTGCTCATGGTCGAGAGTGCTATAATGACCATGAACGAAACAAGCCTCGCTGAAAGGAGCGAAGATGTTAACGTATGAAGCGGTGGTTACGGTATTAATTAGCGAGGCGGAGCGAGCAGGTTTGGCGATTCAATTTTCGCAGGAACAGCTAGATCCGCATTCTTTAGCGCGGACGTTGAGCATTAGTTGCCAGCCTGCCAAGCAGCGCGATCAACATATGGAACATGTGGTCGCGACGATTAGTTTTACTTGGGATGCTGCGCTCACGGCGATTTCAGTCATGGGCAGCGATGCAATTTGTGCGCTCTATCATGATAGTGATGAGCCTTGTTTGCATGCGATTGAAGGTTGTGCCTACAACGTTGATCTCGATTTTGATCTGACCTATGCAATTCCCTTAACTGAAGAACAGCGCTTCAATGTGGTCAATATTCCCCAATTGACCGAAGCGATTCAGAGCGCAACCAAAGAAAAAACCTTTGATTTTCAGCCGCTCGATATTGATGTGCAATTGCATTTCACTGGCGAATATATGGCCTTTGTTGGCACGGTCACTGGCCGTCAATCATGGCCTTTTGGCGAAGCCTTGCACGAAGAACATGAGCTACGCCAGGAAATTCGCGATTTGATGCAGAATGTCAGCAAAGTGCTCGAAGCCTTGCATCGCTTTCAAGCACCGATGCCTGTTTTGGAAGATGATGCTGAAAATGAAGAAAACGAACTCGCTAGTCTGCCCGATCGCACCTATCTGCGCCCGCCAACAGCCTAAACTTGGTGTAGTTTCCACTCCTTTGGTTGTTGTGCCAAGGGAGTTTTTTTAGCTTTGGCAATTTCTAGTATGCGTTTGTGAGGTAGGTTAATGCAGCCCAATTATACGATTCGTCGGCCAACTCAGGCCGAATTAAGCATGTTGCCAGCGATTGAAGTTGCCGCCGCCCAGCTTTTTTTGCCAACCCAGCATGCCTTTATCGCCACCTGGCCACCAGCAACCCTCGACGATTTACAAGCCTATTTTGCTTGGGATGGAGTGTGGGTTGCCGTTGATGCTGACGCTATGCCTGTAGGCTTTGCCTTAGCTAGAATCGTCGATGGCGAAGTTTATCTGAGCGAACTGGATGTCCACCCTGATCATGGGCAACGTGGCGTGGGACGAGAGTTGATTAAGGCAGTTGCGATATGGGGCAAACAGCAGGGTTATCGTCACATGAGCTTATTGACCTTCAACGATATTGCTTGGAATGGCTTGTTTTATGCGCGTTTGGGGTTTCGGGCATTAACTGCGGCTGAATGTGGGCCTGAATTAACGGCGATTGCCCAAAGCCATATTGCTGTAGGTTTGCCTGCAACCGCGCGGGTGGCAATGCTAGCCGAGCTTGATCAGCTTGTTGATCTACATTAATAAAGCATAATCTGGAAAGTCGGATATGGCATGCCAACACCACAAGCTTTTAGGCCTGAATTTTGCCAAATGGCTAGCGCCTGAGTATAGCAGCTTAAGGGGTGATGGTGATACGTGGTTGACGACTGGGAGTATGGATTGATACCCAGTCGTCAACCTGTTCGCGCTTAAACCTCACGAGGGGTGCGAGCATTTAAGGTTGTAGCACTTCTTCACTGCCTTCAACCGTCATAACAACATTCTTGACTTGGGGAAATTGCTTGAGCGTTAGGTCAACTTGAGCTTGCAGTGATTCAAGTTGCATTGACCCGCCGCCCCATGCTCGCATCTCGCGACTCCAATCAACATAAGCGGTATCGCCTTCGATTCGCACTGAGCGCAGATGCACCCGCCCTGTCCAGCCAGTTTTATCACCAGTGTAATCGGCAATAATTTTGGGGCTAGGAATCGCTGTGCTATAGGCTGAATCTTCACCAACTGGCCCCCATACCAATTCGCGTAACGCAGCGCTGGCGACGCTTGCGGTTTTTGGTAAGGTTCGAATCCCGTTGATTGAGCCTTCGCCTGCTAACCAAGAGACTTCGACACTCGTGGTCGGTTGGCTGGTCAGATCTTGCATATACAGATTTTGGGTTAATTCAACTGTGCCATCAGCCTTGACCAACTCCAAAATTGCGCCTTGATTTGGCAAGACTAGTGCAGCTTTGTCCCACATCAAACTCAAGGCCAAATAACCGTTGTAGGCTTGGGTCTTGTTTTCCAACAGTGTGCCATCGGCGTAGCGCAAACGCACAGTGTAATTATCGCTGCTCAAACCGACTGCTTCAACATGCAACGGCAAGAAGGCACTGGTTTCGGGAGCAGGTTGGGCCAAATATGCGCCTGTGCCATTCCAAGCAGGCAAGGTCAAGGTGGCTTCGTCACGCCCAACGACTGAGCCATCCTTGGGCGATGTCGTATAAGCTACAATCCGACCGATGCGGCTACTCAAAGGTGCTTGAAAATTGATGCTGCCACTGAATGTTCCGGCTGAGCCATATTCGCCATCAGCAATCACGCTGGTTTGGCCGAGCAAATGCAATTCACTATCATAGATTTCGATCACGACGTTTTTTTCAAAGGGCATAGCCGAGAGCGTGCCTTTAAAACTTAATGGATTACCAACGACAGCGTGCATCGCTGGCTCGATCAATTCGATCAAAATTGCTGGCTCGGCAGGGCTTGGCTCAGCAGTAGTTGAAGCAAATTGCACTGGTTGTTCGGCAATTGTACGATAGGGCAATTCGCCACTCATATCATCTTCGATCACCTTGATCACACCTGGGCCGCTTGCTGCTGCGACGATTGGCACGGTCACATCGAAGGTTGCGCTGCTGCCATATTCGCCAGTGGTATTAATTGGCCCCTGATACAGAATGTTGCCATCGTTGGTTTGAATCACGAGGCGCAAGGTTTTCTCGAATGGTGTGAATACAATTGTGCCTGCCACGCGCACCGAATCGGTTAGCACAGCCTCGGCGGGCGGCGCACTCAAGTTAATTTGGTTAGCCGTGGCAACTGTCGCTTGCGGCATACCCGTAGCTTGGGGCACGGTTTTTGGAATACTGGTTGCCGCCGAGCCAGTTTGGATGGTGGCAGTGGCTTGGGCTGGTAAATTGGTGGTTGCTGCTGGCGTGCTGGTTGTAGGGCTTTGACCACCGCAAGCTACCAACAATAAAGCCAGACTGATATATTTCAAAGAACGCATTGAATCCTCCTTCAGATACACATCTACTCTAGCGGTTAATCACATTTCAGGCCATGGCTCGCAACTGAAGCCCATCTGATAAAAGGATGAAGTAGTTAGGGTTCGCGGTAAATAGGCCCAGATTCTGGAGATTGGCGCGGACAACAAAGGGCTGGTTGGCCGCAAGCACCGTCCGCAGACTCGCTAGGTAGGCATAACCACGATCGTTATCGCCGATCATGGCTGAGTCGGGAGTCGAGCGAAGCCTTCCGCTCCCGTGGCATCGGTGACCTGGACATCGACGATGGATTGAGCGGCCAGATCGATGGCAAGATGGTTGCGCCAATCGGTGCGACGACTGGCGGGTTGGGTAATGACAGTGGCATCGATGAGGCGGAGGCGGACAGGCGGGTGCGGAGGATGGCGAGGAGGGCATATCAGCCAAAATTAGTGCGAAGAAAAACGGTAGCCCTCGGCAACAACCCCCGCTATACTGCTTTCAGTCAATCGGTCATACAGGAGTTTGCCCATGCAACAATTAACTATCGAACAAATCGCAACGCCGATTGGTGCTGTGGTAATTATTAGCAGCCCTCAGGGCGTAGTCTATTTGGATTTTGGCGATAATCAAGCCCGCTGCCAACGCTTGCTCAGCCAACGCTATGGTCAATTTGAGCTAATTCCAGCCAGCCAAAATCTGTGGGCCGATGCAGTTTCAAGCTATTTTGCCGGCAATTTGTGGGCGCTCGATCCAATTGTGGTCGATCTGGCAGGCAGCGAGTTTCAGCGCAAAGTTTGGCTGACACTGCGCGAAATCGGGGTTGGTCAAACCATGAGCTATGGCGAGTTGGCGGCCAAAGTTGGCACACCGACAGCTGCGCGGGCAGTTGGCATGACTAATGGCCAAAATCCAATTAGCTTGGTGCTGCCCTGCCATCGCGTAATCGGAGCCAACAAAAGCCTGACTGGCTATGCTGGTGGTTTGGAACGCAAACGCTGGTTGCTGCGCCACGAAGGTGCTCAATTTAAAGATACGCCTGCCCAAGCGAGTTTTGAATTAGTTTGAAAGACATGCTGATGTTAACTGAAATCGAGCCAAGCCTGCCAAGCCATAACGAAATGGTTGCCCACATGCTGCAATCGGATGCTAGCTATAACGGCAAATTTATCACCGCAGTCAAAACCACGGGCATCTATTGTTTGCCAAGCTGCCGCGCACGCAAGCCCAAGCCCGAGAATGTTGAATTTTTTACCAATCCCAATGCTGCCCAAGGGGCGGGCTATCGCGCTTGTAAATTGTGCCGCCCTGATGATTTTTATCGTGGTTTCGACCCTGAAGAACATTTAACCGAGCAATTGATTGAAGCAGTTTTGGCCCAACCAGCGGCGTTTGCTGATGTCAAGGCCATGGCCCAAACTGCGGGGGTTGGCCAAACTAAATTATTTGAATTGATGCGCATTTATTACCACACGACCCCCGCCGATTTGCTGCTACGAGCACGCATCGAGGCGGCCTGTGGTTTATTGCTCAACACTGAACAAACAATTATTGCAATTGCCAATGAAGTGGGCTTCGATAGCTTATCGAGCTTCAACGAAAATTTTCGCAAGCAGACCATGCTCACGCCTAGCGAATATCGACGCATGCCCGAAACTGGGCGATTTAGCCTTGCCTTGCCCAACGATTATCCCAGCCGCCAAATTTTAGGCCAGCTCGGACGTGATCCGGTCAGCCTGACCGATCGGGTGGTTGAGCAAACATGGCATAGCACTTGTCGCTTAAATGGGCAAACTGGGGTATTGCTCAAGGTTACTATCACGCTAACGCTAGCTGAATGCAGCATCGTGGAGCAACCAGCATTAACCGCCAGCGACTTTGCCACGCTTCACAGCCATGTTATTGCAGGTTTGGGTTTAACCAATGATCCCAGTCGCTTCGAAGCGCATGTTGCCAAATCACCAGCTTTATTGCCATTAATTGAACAACAACGTGGTTTGCGCATGCCCTTGGTACATAATCCATTTGATGCTTTAGTATGGGCAATTTTGGGCCAGCAAATTTCGCTGGCGGTGGCTTATCGCTTGCGCCAGCGCCTAACCGAGCTAGTTGGGCAGCGATTAACGCAGGATTTTTATCTTGCGCCAACCCCCAATGCGATTGCCCAATTAACTGTTGAGCAATTGCTGCCGTTGGGTTTTTCCAATTCCAAGGCACGCTATTTAATTGATACTGCTCAGGCGATTGTCACCGAAACCTTGCCCTTAGCGAGCTATTACCGCAAATCGGCCACACGGATCGAGCGCGAACTGTTGGCGCTGCGTGGCATTGGGCCATGGACAGCCCAATATGTGCTGATGCGGTCGTTTGGCTTTAGCGATTGTGTGCCGGTGGGCGATAGTGGCCTGACCAGCAGTTTACAGGCATTTTTTCAGCTTGAGCAACGACCTGATCGCTCGACAACTTTAGCCTTGATGGCAGCATTTAGCCCCTATCGTAGTTTGGCGACGTTTCATCTATGGCAACGCTTGAAGCCAATGTAATGAGCCAGAAGTTCCTGTTTTTGATCCAGGAAGGACACGAAGGGCACTACGTTTAGGTTTATCATACGAGGCCATTTGTTGGCAATTCAAACAATGGATTAACCCAACCTTAGCCATCTTCGCGTTCTTCGTGGTTCCATAACTTTTGATCATTCATCCCTTATCCTTCATAATTCATCCTTGCCCAGAAAGTGCTACAATGCACGCCAATTGATTGTTGCTAGTACGGGATGGAACCTAGGCCATGACACAAAGCGAACACCAAGCGATTATTGCGCAAAGTGATAAATTTCTGTTGCCGCTTTACAAACGAGCCAAACTCGCGTTAGTTGGTGGCGAAGGCGCATGGCTGCATGCTGCCGATGGACGACGTTTGTTGGATGCAACCGCTGGGATTGCAGTTAATGCCTTGGGTTATGGCGATGCTGAAGTTGTAGCAGCAATTCAACAGGCAGCGACAGGCTTGTTACATAGTTCAAATTTGTATTACACCGCCTCAGTAGCGGAATTGGCTCAACGTTTGATCGATTTAACGCCGTGGGCTAGCAAGGTCTTTTTCTGTAATTCGGGCACTGAGGCGATCGAAGCCAGCCTCAAATTTGCTCGCCGCTACACCCACAACCAACGCCCTGAGCAACAAACAGGCTTTGTGGCCTTTAACGATGCATTCCATGGCCGTTCGATGGGCGCGTTGTCGGTTACCTCACGCGAAGCCTATCGCACACCGTTTAATCCATTAGTCCCAGGCGTGCGCTTTATCAACCTTGAGTGCGATCAAGCAACACTCGAAGCGACGATCGATGCCAGCGTGGCAGCCGTGATTGTCGAGCCAATTCAAGGCGAAGGTGGAATTCGGCCAATCAGCCCTGAGTTTGCGCAAGCGCTGCGCCGCCGTTGTGATCAAGTCGATGCCTTGTTGATTTTCGATGAAATTCAATGTGGCATGGGGCGAACTGGTGACGTTTGGGCACACCAAGCCTTGGGAATCAATCCTGATATTATGGCGCTGGCCAAGCCGCTTGGTGGTGGGTTGCCAATTGGCGCGGTCTTGGTCAACGAACGGGCTGCCAAAGCTTTGAATTACGGCGACCATGGCACGACGTTTGGTGGCAATCCCTTTATTTGTGCAGTGGCCAACGTCGTTTTGCAAAAGGTCACCAGTCCCACGATGTTGGAGCATGTGCGTTCGGTTGGCGCAGAATTAGGTGCTGGCCTGCGCGATTTAGGCGAACGCTTTGATGTGATTAGTGATGTCCGTGGGCGTGGCTTGATGTGGGGCGTAGAATTCAAAGGCCCAACTGCGGCCCAAATTACCGAAGCAGCCTTTGATCAGGGCTTGCTGTTGGTTGGTTCTGGCAACGATGTGGTGCGGGTAATTCCACCATTAATCATTGGCCATAACGATGTTGAGCAATTGATTACCCGCTTAGGCGATGCGATCAGCCAAGTTGTGAGCTAAAGTTTAAAATTCCTTCGCCTCAACCCCTCTTCCATAAGCTGGGAGAGGGGCTTTTTGATTAAGAGTTGAGGCAACAAGCCCTATTCAGCTTGCAGCAAAATCCGGGTAATTTGCTCCATATGAATCAGATCATGGCCAGTTACCTGCATCAAGCCATCGGCCAATGAGAATACCCCTAATTTGGGATATGTACCATGGCGTTGCCATTGCTCAGGATTGAGGCTTTGGAAAAACTCCACGTAGCGTGTGCGCGAAACACATAATTCAGCATAAACGGCGTGCAATTCGCTGGTGTTGTAGTTGCGCTCATGGGCAAGTTCATCGGGGTTGTAGCTTTGAAACAGTGGATTATCCTGTGCGATAATGCTATTTGCTCGCTCCTGAAAAATCCGATCGTAATCGCGCAAATGACAGACAACTTCTAAAACAGTCCAACCATCAGCGCCATCGCGCAGAGTTGTAGCTTGTTGCTGGCTGACGCGGGCTAAAATATGCCCCAAGGTTTCGAGCGTGCGGCTCATCAGTGGCAGATGCCAACGCAGCATCGAATCAATCAAAGTTGGATCTGACATGCTTATTGCCCCTTTGCTTGTAATAAAATTCGGGTAATTTGCTCAAGATGAATCACATCGTGAATGCCAACCTGCATCGCTGCATCGGTTAGCGAAAAATAGCCACGTTCGGGGTGGGTACCAGCTTTTTCCCATTGCTCAGCGGTGAGCGCTTGAAAAAATGCAATAAACCGTGGGCGTGATTCCTGCAAGGCGGCATAGACTGTGCCCAGATCGTTGCTATTGTAGTTGCGCTCGGTCACCATGGCCTCGTGATCGTAAATTGGCAACAGCGGGAAATCGCCATCGCGCATCATAATTGCACGCTCAAGGAAAATCTGGTCATAATCGCGTAAATGGCACATAACTTCGACGACCGTCCAGCCGTCAGGGCCATCGCGATAGGTTGTGGCTTGGGCTTGAGTCACAGCGCTCAACACATGACCCAGCGTATCAAGGGTCAATTGCATCAAATTAATATGGCGTTGGCGAACTAAAGCTAATTGATCGTGATTGCTCATGCGAATTTCCTCGTAAGACACCAATACCTTATAAGCATAGCAAACCTGGCAAGCCTCGGGCATGGACAATTTGATGGAGATAGAGCATTACATTGTGGCTTGAGTATGAGCAAAATTGGTTATAATGGTGCGTGAATCCCCGGTACCAAAGGAGGTTCTATGCGCGTAGTCGCGATGATTATGGCTGGCGGTGAGGGGACACGTTTAAGCGTGCTATCCGAAAAACGCGCCAAGCCCTCGGTTCCATTTGCTGGCAAGTATCGCATTATCGACTTTACGCTTTCCAACTGTGTTAACTCCAATATTTTCGATGTTGCGGTGCTCACTCAATATCGGCCTCATTCGCTCAACGACCATATCGGCATTGGCAAGCCCTGGGATCTCGACCGCAATCGCGGCGGGGTACGCTTGCTTCAGCCCTATCAAGGTCGCAATGATCAGAGTTGGTATAGCGGCACTGCCGATGCCATTCTGCAAAATATCAATTACATCCGTGAACAACGCGCCGATCTGGTGCTGATTCTCTCTGGCGACCATATTTATAAGATGGATTACCGTGAGTTGATCGCCACCCACCTCGCTAAAAATGCAGATCTGACCGTGGCGGTCATGCACGTCTCGCTCGAAGAAACTGATCGCTTTGGGATTATGACGGTCAATGATGATGATCAAGTCGTCGAATTTACCGAAAAACCCAAAGCCCGCGATAAAGGCACGTTGGCTTCGATGGGCATTTATGTTTTTGATGCCAAACGTTTGGTCGAACGCCTTCGCGAAACCAGTAGCCAATATCCGAATCTTGATTTTGGCAAACATGTGATTCCCACGATGATTGCCAATGACAATGTGTATGCTCACCCCTTCTCGGGCTATTGGGTCGATGTGGGCACCGTGCAATCGTACTGGGAAACCAGCATGGAATTGCTCGATCCAGCTTGTACTCTCGATTTGTTTGATGCTGAATGGCGCATTCACACCCGCTCAGAAGAACGCCCACCAGCCAAATTCGGCCCGCAAAGCAAAGTCGAAGGCTCGATGATTTGCAATGGCTGTGTGGTTCGCGGCACGGTCGAGCATTCGGTGCTCTCGCCGGGGGTCTATGTTTCACCTGGGGCAATTGTGCGCGATTCGATCGTGATGACCGATACCTGGATTGGCCCAGGCGCAGTGCTTGATCGGGTGATTGTCGATAAAGATGTGGTGATTGGAGCCAATGTGCAACTTGGGGTTGGCACTGAAAACGTTCCCAATCGCTTGCAACCAGATAAATTGACCACAGGCATTAGCATTGTTGGCAAAGGTGCGCATATTCCTGCCGGCATCAGCATTGGCCGCAATGTTGTGATTGCCTCCGATTGCGATGAGGACCAATTCAACGGCGATGTGGCCAGTGGCGAGTCGATCTAGTGCTGGGAGTGTAGTATATGCGTGTTTTAGCTTTGATTATGGCTGGTGGTGCTAGCCTTTCGTTAAGCGCCCTAACCGCTGGACGAGCCGCTGCCGCCACACCGTTTGCTGGCAAATATCGAATTATCGATTTTACGCTTTCGAATTGTGTTAATTCGGGCATTTACGATGTTGGGGTGCTTTCGCAGCACCAGCCACGTTCGTTGCACGAGCATATTGGCGTAGGCAAGCCATGGGATCTCGACCGTTTGCAGGGTGGTGTGCGGGTGTTACACCCCTTTCCAACGCCCGATGGCGGCGGTTGGCAGCGTGGCACTGCCGATGCAATCCGCTATCATCTCGATGTAATCGAAGAACGTCCGGTTGATTATGTGATGGTCTTGGCAGGTGATCACGTTTATAAAATGGATTATCGGCCTTTGCTCGATTTGCACATGCAACGCGGTGCGGATATTACTTTGGCGGTGCATAGCGTGCCGCCGCATGAGGCTTATCGTTATGGCATGGTTTCGGTCGATGGCGAAGGTCGGGTGACCAAATTCGAGGAAAAACCGCGTCGCACCAGCAGCGCCTTGGCCTCGATGGGCGTGTATGCCTTCCGCAAGGATTATCTGGTCGATCTGCTGTATCGAGATCAGGCGGTCGATTTTGGCAGCGAAATGTTGCCACGAATCGTCAACGAAGCCAATGTATGTGCCTATACCTTCAATGGCTATTGGGCCGATGTTGGTACGGTACAAGCCTATTACGAAGCCAACATTGCTTTGCTGGCCGAAACTCCCGCGCTGGATTTGTATGATCCTGAGTGGGTGGTGCGCACGCGTTCGTTTGAACGACCTGCGGCCCAACTTGGAGCCGAAGCGCGGATCGAACGCAGTTTGCTCTGTGATGGCTGTCGCGTCGATGGTCATGTTTCTGGCTCGGTGATTGGCACGGGGGTTGTGGTTGGCGCAGACGCAATTATCCGCGACTCGGTAATTATGCCCGATAGCGTGATTGAGCCAGGCGTGGTGCTCGATAACTGTGTCGTCGATAAACAGGTGGTGATTGGTCGTGATTGCCGCATTGGCGAAGGCTCGATTGGCACGCCCAATGCGGCCCAACCCCAATTGCTCAACACTGGTCTGAGCGTCATCGGCAAAGCTGCCCGCATTAGCGCAGGCCATACGATTGGTCGTAATGTTGTGGTTACAGCACGGAGCTTTGTTGATCAAGATTTAGCTAGCGGCGAAACCTTCTAAATCCCCCTTGCCTGCTGCCTAAAATAGCCAAGCGCCCAACGATCTCAGGTAGAGAAGCTTTGGGCGCTTGGCGGTTAAGCAATTTTAGGCCTGCGGTTTATCGGCCTCATCTTTACGCAACCGATGTTTATCGATGATGCCTGTAGCAATAAAGCTGGTGCGTTCGCCAATATTGATCGTGCGGTCGGCGATCCGTTCAAGGTTGTGGGCAATCCACAAATAATACATCGCTCGCTCAACATGGTCGGGCTGACTGCGCATGGTGGCGAATGTCCAGGCCAAAACTTCACGATAGAGGCTATCAATCTCATCGTCGGAGTGTTCTAGGCGTTCGGCAGCTTGGGGATCACGCTCGTGCAAAGCATCAAGCGCATCGCGCAACATGGCTTGAGCTTTCAAGGCCATGGTTTTGATTTGGGGCGGTTGCTCCAACGTTGGCAATTCGATACAGCGAATCACCAACTCGGCAATGCCCTCAGCATAATCGCCAATCCGCTCAAGCTCCGAAGCTAGCTCCAAAAACATACTGACCACCCGCAGATCACGGGCCATTGGCTGTTGGCGGGTGATGACGCTCAGGGCGTTGGTTTCAATTTGGTAGCGCAACTCATCGATCACATTATCGTTGGCAATAATTTGGCGGGCAAAAATCGGCTCGTTGCGTTCAAGCGACCACAAAGCATCGCGAACGGCCAAAGAAACTCGATTGCCCATATCACGAATCTGGCCTTCTAGCTCAGCTAAGGCATGCAGAAAATGTTCGCGCATTCGATACCTCGTGGCCACATGGTGGCAGATATACAAGAGCAACGAACATTGTCCGTTGCTCATTGCTCGATATTGCAGCTAATTGGCGAATTAACCAAAGCGTCCGGTGATGTAATCTTCGGTTCGTTTGTCTTTGGGGTTGGTGAATAAATCGCCAGTTGGGCCATATTCCACCAACTCGCCAGCCCGTTGATCGTTCATCAAGAAGAAGGCGGTGTAATCTGAGGCGCGAGCAGCTTGTTGCATATTGTGAGTCACAATCGCAATCGTATAGCGTTGGCGCAACTCCATCATCAGTTCCTCGATTTTCAAGGTGCTGATAGGGTCGAGTGCCGAACATGGCTCATCCATCAAAATCACTTCTGGCTCGACAGCCAAGGCGCGAGCAATACACAAGCGCTGTTGTTGACCACCAGAAAGCGCCAAACCACTTTCCTTCAACTTATCTTTGACATCATCCCACAAGGCCGATTGACGCAGACAGCGCTCAACCAAGTCGTCCATTTCGCTCTTAGTGCCCTTCCAACCGTTGATCCGTGGGCCAAAGGCAATGTTATCGTAAATGCTTTTTGGGAAGGGATTGGGCTTTTGGAAGACCATACCGATGCGGCGACGAACTTCAACCGCATCAACATCGCTGGCATACAGATTTTGCTCGTGGAACAGCACTTCGCCTTCGACCCGAGCGCCATTGACCAGATCGTTCATGCGATTGAGCGAGCGCAGCACCGTGCTTTTACCACAGCCTGAAGGGCCAATCAGCGCGGTAATTTTGTTGCGTTCGATATCCAGCGAAACATTGTTGATGGCGCGGAATGCCCCATAGTAGACATTCATATTGCGCACCGTCAAGGTATAGTTGGCAGTGTCAGTTTGTTTCTCGGTCATGGCTTAACCTCGTTTGCTGAAGCGATTGCGTAACAAGACGGCAATGGCATTGAGCGATAGCAACATCACCAACAACACCACAATTGCTGAGGCCGCAATATGGGCAAATTCTGGTTGTGGTCGCGATGTCCAGTTGTAGATTTGAATTGGTAATACGGTAAATTTGGCAAATGGGCCATCAGGATCGGTCACGATAAAGGTCGAAGCCCCAACCACAATCAAGGGTGCGGTTTCGCCGATTGCCCGTGAAACTGCCAAAATTGTGCCAGTGAAAATCCCAGGCAAGGCGTTGGGCAACACATGATGCCAAATTGTTTGCCATTTGGTGGCCCCAAGCCCATAGCTGGCTTGACGCAACGACAATGGCACGGCGCGAATCGCTTCTTGGCCGTTAATAATCATAATTGGCAAAATCAGCAACATCATGGTGAGCGAAGCAGCGACGATTGTACGGCCATTGCCACTATCAGCGCCGAAAATTCGCCCGCTGGTGATTGGCTCAAGCGTGCGCACAAAAATCACCAAACCAAGCATCCCATAAATAATTGATGGCACACCAGCCAAATTATTGATATTGGTTTGAATGATGCGGTTAAAGCGATTGTCGGTGGCATACTCTTCGAGGTAAATTGCTGCGCCAACCCCAATTGGGAAGGCAAACAAAATCGTGATTGCGATCATCCACAACGAGCCAAGCAAGGCCGTGCGCACGCCAGCACGCAGCGGGTCGCTCGACATGGGCGTGGTCAAGAAACCAGCGGTAAGCCATGAACGGAATTCAAGTTTGGCTTCGGGAAACTCGCTGGCAACTTGGGCATCGATCGCCGCTTTGTTGAACCACGAATCGCGCAACGTCCAGGTTTCGAGGGTTTGGGGCTTTAACACCCGCTCGATCACCAAATCGTAGACTTCGCTCTCACTGCGGTCGGCCATGGGCTTTTCGCGCTCTAGGGTACGAAAGGCATTGGCCCGCATATTATCTTGCAACACCGCGACTAACTCATCTTTGCTCAAGTCGTCAAGCGGTTTATCGCTGAGCGTTGCCGGATCAACTGCGTATTCGGTGGCCACATAGCCAAAGACTTCGTTGACCACGTTATAAATCAACAAACTCAGGGCAATTAAGCCAATAATCGTGGCCGAAAGAAAAATTGTGCGCCAGATTGCGCCAGTGCGGCGGCGGCTAGCAACATTGCGGCGAGCCGCTTCACCTTGAGGCAACCCTGATTTAATCTTATCATTCAGTGTTGTCATTATTCGTATACCTCACGGAAGCGGCGTACCAAGCGACGGCTGACCATATTGAGACCAAGCGTCATCAAGAAGAGGGTCAAGCCAATGGCAAAGATACTGTTGTAGTCGATGCTGGCATAACTAAGGTCGCCACCGCTGATCCGTGCGATGTGCCCAGTCATGGTTTCGGCAGCTTCAAATGGATTGAAGGTAAAGGTTGGTTTAGCACCAGCCGCCACCGCCACAATCATTGTTTCGCCAACTGCCCGCGAAATTGCTACCACAAAGGCCGCAATAATCCCCGAAATCCCCGCTGGTAAAACTACTTTAATCGCAGTTTCGAGGCGGGTTGCACCCAAGCCATAAGCCCCTTCACGCAG
Source organism: Herpetosiphon gulosus (assembly GCF_039545135.1). Classification (NCBI taxonomy): domain Bacteria; kingdom Bacillati; phylum Chloroflexota; class Chloroflexia; order Herpetosiphonales; family Herpetosiphonaceae; genus Herpetosiphon; species Herpetosiphon gulosus. Next base: position 228,606 of record NZ_BAABRU010000002.1, read on the forward strand.
GGCGCGTGGCACAGCACTGAGCGCATCTTCACTCATCGACGACACCATGGGAATAATCATAATCCCCATCACCAAGCCAGCCGAAGCCATGTTGTAGATATTGACATTGGCCTCACCAAAGACTGCCTTGAGAACTGGTGTCATAAATTTGAGCGCAAAGTAGCCATAGACCACGGTTGGCACACCCGCCAAAACTTCCAAGATTGGCTTGAGAATGCTCCGGGCGCGGCTTGAGGCATATTCGCTCAGATAAAGCGCCGCTGCGAGGCCGGTTGGCAATGCAATAAACATTGCGATGGTCGAAGTGAGCAACGTTGAGAGCAGCAAAGGCAAAATCCCAAACTCATCAATTTGGGGCGACCAAACCGTGTTGGTCACAAATTCGACAATGCTAACTTGGCGAAAGAATGCAATTGATTCTGAGCCAAGCACAACCACGATCCCGATCGTTGTGAACATCGAAAGCACACCGCAAAAGAGCAAAAATCCTTGGATAATGCTTTCACCAAGGCGCGGCTGCTTTTTTAGGCTAAACGGGCGAGTTGTCTCACGTTGCGAGGTCGTAATACGACGGCTATCCATACCAATACTCACCTTATCGTCCATTGAAACCTCCCGGTTTTGAATCGGGGTTTGTGTAGGTCAACAGGCTGCGGAGCTAAACTCCGCAGCCTGTGCCATGGTACCATAAACCCTTGGTGCTTACTTGGTTGCGTCGAGTAGGCTTTGCTTGGCTTCGTTCAATGCTGCTTCACTCGCTGGGAAGTAACCCACTTCGAGGATAACTTCATTGACGTTGGTCAAGTAGTAGTTGATAAACGCCGCGACTTGAGGCTTTTCAGCCAAGACATTTTTGGCCGAGTAGATGTACAACGGACGAGCCAATGAGTAGCTACCATCTTCAGTGGTGGCTTCGGTTGGTTCAACACCGTCAATCGTCAAGGCTTTGAGTTTGGTTTTGTTTTCGTTGTAGTAGGCATAGCCAAAGTAACCGATGGCATTGGCATCACCTTCGATCCCGGTCACCAAGACGTTATCGTCTTCGCTCAATTGGGGGTTGGCTCCCAAGATGAATTTTTCTTCGCTATCGAAGAAGTGTTCGACGAAGTAGTCGAAAGTACCGCTATCGGTGCCTGGGCTGTAGAGTTTGATCGCTTCAGCTGGATAGCTGGCATCAACTTGGTCCCAGGTTTTGTAGGTACCTGAGAAGATGTCGGCGACTTGGGCTTCGGTCAAGTTGCTGACGAAGGTATTTTTGCTGCTGACCACGACGGCCAAGGCATCGGTACCGACGCGGAACTCAACGACTTCGCGGCCTTTATTAGCACAGGCTTTGGCTTCTTCGTCTTTGATCGCGCGGCTGGCGTTGGCGATATCGGTTTCGGCAGCGGTACAGAAGCGTTCGAAACCAGCACCGGTGCCGATGCTATCGATGGTCATGTTGCCAGTGTAGCCATCTTCGCCGAAGATTTCAGCTACGGCTTCGCTCAACGGATAGACCGTTGATGAACCAGCGCTCACGATATCGCCTTGAACAGCTGATGGATCAACTTCTTCGAGAGCAACTGCGCCGCTAGTGTTGCCACCAGTGCTGCTGCTGCCACCAGTCAAGGCATTGATCAAAGCATCTTTTGCGCCGCTCAAGGCTTCTTCGCTGGCAGGGAAGTAACCAACTTCAAGAATAACATCGTTGACGTTGGTCAAGTAGTAGTTGATAAACGCCGCGACTTGAGGCTTTTCAGTCAAGATATTTTTGGCCGAGTAGATGTACAACGGACGAGCCAATGAGTAGCTACCATCTTCAGTGGTGGCTTCGGTTGGTTCAACACCGTCAATCGTCAAGGCTGTAAGCTTGGTTTTGTTTTCGTTGTAGTAGGCATAACCGAAGTAGCCAATTGCATTGGCATCACCTTCGATCCCGGTTACCAACACGTTATCATCTTCGCTCAATTGGGGGTTGGCTCCCAAGATGAATTTTTCTTCGCTATCGAAGAAGTGTTCGACGAAGTAATCGAAGGTACCACTATCGGTGCCTGGGCTGTAGAGTTTGATCGCTTCAGCTGGATAGCTGGCATCAACTTGGTCCCAAGTTTTGTAGGTACCTGAGAAAATGTCGGCGACTTGGGCTTCGGTCAAGTTGCTGACGAAGGTATTTTTGCTGCTGACCACGACGGCCAAAGCATCGGTACCGACGCGGAACTCAACGACTTCGCGGCCTTTGGCAGCACAGGCTTCGGCTTCTTCCGCTTTGATCGCGCGGCTGGCGTTGGCGATATCGGTTTCAGCAGCGGTACAGAAGCGCTCGAACCCAGCGCCCGTGCCGATGCTATCAATCGTGATGTTGCCGGTGTAGCCATCTTCAGTGAAGATTTCGGCCACAGCTTCGCTCAACGGATAGACTGTTGATGAACCAGCGCTCACGATATCGCCTTGAACCATTGCTGGGTCAACTTCTCCACCAGCAGGAACTTCAGCAGTTGCTTCAACTGAAGGAGTAGCAGCAGCTTCAGTGGTGGGGGCAGTAGTAGCAGCAGCTTGGCCAGTGGTGGCAGTAGCTGGTGCTGTAGTGGCTGGTGCAGTGGTTGGAGTGCTGTCGCCGCCACATGCTGCGAGCATTGTCAGCAACATGATTGAGGCAAGCATTAAACTCAGCAGTTTCCGCATGATCTGGATTCCTCCGAAAAAGAAATTTCTGTAAGTTGCAAATTGAATTACGTGCATCACGTAAGAGCAGTCTAAATCGCTATACTTAAACTGCTTTGATCGCTGTGTTAAGTTCCGATTAAATGTTAGTGTAATGCTGAGTACGGTGGATTGGCAGTTTAAACGTCAATCACATTTAACCCATAAAAATGCAGAAATTCGCGCACCGATGCTGTGTCAGGCAAGGCCACAACTTGGCGCATTTCTGAGCGTGAAAGCACCACTTCCACCGCCCGAATGCTGCCCCGTTGATCGAGGTAGGCATGACGGCCAAGCACTGGTGCATCAATTTGCCAGCCCTGTTGCATGTGGTAGCGCACGAGTTCCAAGCGTTTGGTCGCATCGTCTAGGTGAACCATAAGCGATCAAGCCTCCGTGATGCGCAATTGCGCAATTCAACGCCGTTAAGCTTGATCAGACCACGCTTGGGTTATGCTGAGGTTAATCGTTGGTCAAATTATGGCGATTAAGCTTCTTTAGCCTTCGATTGAGGTAGTTGGTAGCTGGTTGAACGGCCATCACCAGAACGCACTAAAACATTCCGCTCCACCAAATCATTGAGATCGCGGGCGGCTTGCTTGGGCGAAATTTGGGTTAGCTCACGGTAATCGCGGTTGGTAATCGAAGGATGCTGTTTGAGATAATCGAAAATCCGTTGCTGGCGCTCGTTTAATTCGATCGTTGGCGGGTACAGGCCTGGATAACTTTCGGCCAAACCATGCAGATCATTTAACAAACGATCTAAACCACTCGTTTGGGCCAATTGAATCGCTTCGGCATAATATTGGCGCATGAGCTGGGTTTGGCCAAGTTCGGCATAGGCTTCAGCCAAATCATAGCAAGTATTGGCTTGCCAATTATGATTGTGCATGGCCGCAAAAATCTGATAGGCCGCCAGATAATGCTCGACCGCTAGGGTAAACTCTTGCATCCAAAAACAACATGCCCCGATGCTTTTTTGACACAGGCCTTGCATGCGCCGATTGCCTGTGCGATCAGCTAAATTCAGGCTTTGCTCAAAATAGTCGAGGGCTTGCGAGTAATGGCCTAAATCAAGGTAATCGTAGCCCAAATTGTGCGCGATATGGGTCATCAACAAGCTATGATTGACTTCATTGGCCGCCAACCATGCCGCTTGATGTTGATTGATCGCTTCGGCATGCTCACCGCGATGAGCATAGAACATGCCACGGGCGTTCGCCAGCTCAGCCCAAGCCCCACGATCAAGGGGATCGATCAAGGTAGCGGCTTGCTCAAGACTGGTTTGGGCCTGCTCAAAATCACGCTGATCCTGAAACCACATCCATGCTTGCTCCAAACAAACGCGATAGCGCAAGGGATCGTTGGGTGCAGCCCGTTCCAAGATCGCAATGCTATAGTTGAAGTGGGACTGCGCTTCCATGGTGCTTTGCGAGCGAAAAGCCTTGCCACGCTTGTAATAGGCCTCAGCTTTAAGCAACGGCGCGTTGGCAGCCAAAGCCGCTTGATATTCACCCAATGCGGTTTGGACATCGTTCATGGTCATGGCCACATCGCCGCTGACCAACTTGAGCCGAAACCAAAGTTGCGGTTGTTGAATATCGTGGGCTTGAATCTGGGCCAACAATTCGCGCAGCGCTCGGCCCTGCAAACTATCAACAATCGTTTGATGCTCAGCAATGATCAAGCTAGCTGCTTGATCGTAGGCTTGGGCTTGCAACCAATGTTGAATTGAGTGCAACGGCTCACTAGGTTGCAGCAACTCGGCTAATTGTTGATGCCAGCGCCGGCGTTCGGGAGCGCTAATTTGGCTTTGCAAAAAGGGTCGCAGCTTTTCAACCAAGGCCAAACTTTCGCTTTTGATTAGGCCATGATCGGCTAAATGTTGGAGCGTGGATTCGGCAATAGCATTTAATTCGAGCCAATGCTCAAGCCAACGCTGAGCCAATGGTTGCTGATTGAAGGCCAACATTCGCGCCAAGGTTTGTTCAGCAGTAGTTAATTGCGGATACAACCCAATAATCGCATGGTTGGGAATCGTGGTGCTTGGCTGTTGCACTTCTTCGAGCAGCAATTTGGCCAGGCTTTGAACTGCTTGGTTGCGAATTGGATAGATCGTTTGCTCGACCACGCCCATGGCTTCGGCGAGATCAGCAATCCGCAAGCCTTCCATATAAAAGCCCGCCAAAACGTTGTATGGTCGCCAAGGCAAGGCCAGCCAATGGCGCTCGCCGTGCGGACGAATCCGCTCAATCAGCCACCACAAGAGTGCTTGAACTGCCCGCCCAAGTTCAGCCGAACCTTGGGGCGTATCAGCAACATACCAGCGTTCGATAATCTGGCAGGTTGCTAAGGGCGAACTCGCCAGAAACAACACATCACCCTCACGGGCATGGCGCAAGGCTTCCGCCAGCATTTTCTCGAGCGTTGGTAAGCTGTAGGCCAACAAGTCTGGCTGATTCATGGTACATCCTTGTCCAAATTGCGGCTACTCCGCACTCTCACCGCAGATCTCGAAGCATTTGGCTAATCAGGTCATGAGACGAATCGGACCACCCCAAAATAGCCCAAAACTCTAGAGCTTTTTTGATTGAGTTGGGTGTGAGTCACTGCGATACTAAAAACCAGCTTCCACTACGTCCCCGCCATTGTCACGTTCCACCCCGTGTAAGGAGGATTGTATGTCGTTAGTTTTGCGTCGGTTTGGCATGATCGCATTTATGGTCATGTTTATTTTAGCATTGGCAATTGGCAGTTCGGCCAAGGCCGCTCCGTTGGCCGATGATGTGAGCATCGATCTTGGTGATGCGCCCTCATCAAACAACAATTTTGGTTTAATGATGGATGCCTATAGCGGCGTGCCTGCTAAGTATCCAACCGTGTTCTCGACCGTGCCGAATGGCCCTTCGCACATCTTAGCTAAGTTGATTCACCTTGGTCCAGGTGTGAGCCAAGAGGATGAGGCTGACAGTGGGTTTGATGCTGATGGCCCAAATAACATCGACCCCAGCGCCAATACCCCCGACCAAGATCGCTATGATAATGCCTTCCTCAGCCCATTGGATATCAATAGCTTGCCCAACTGCCAACCAACCCAACTGCGCTACCAAGTCACGGTTGACCCAAGCTGGACTGGTGGCACAATCAAGCTGTATACCAATCTGTGGTTTGATTGGGATCGCAGCGGCTATTGGGGTGGAGCAACCTTCAACTGTGCCAATGCGACCACGACTGAATGGTCAGTTCAAAATGATGTTAATGTGATCACTGGCCCAGGCACCTATATTTTCAGCACCTCGGCTTTCTTGCCAGTCAACACTAATAGCAACAAACCATTGTGGATGCGGATTTCGTTGAGCGAAACGCCTGCAACCAATGACGATGGCCGCGGCCCAGCTAATCGCTGGAAATATGGCGAAACCGAGGACTACCTCTTAACTGGTAGTGATGAGCCAACCCCAGAACCAACCAAAACCTTTACTCCAACCCCAGTCCCAACGCGGACTTTTACCCCAACCCCAGTCCCAACGCGGACTTTTACCCCAACCCCAACCAATACGGCAACCGCTACCTCAACCAATACCCCGCCACCAACGCGGACCTTTACCCCAACGCCAACCCCAAGTGGCAATGATATTATCTCCGATCTTGGCGATGCGCCGGATTCGACCAACCACTTTGCCACTGGCATGCTGGCCTATGCTCCAGCGACGGGCGCTCGCTACCCCACCGTGTTCGACCCTAGCACGGGTCTTCCCGAAGGCCCATTGCACTATGATGCCAAACAAGTTGTGCTTGGCAACCTCTCAACCTTTGAACGCGAGGCCGACACTGGCCCTGACGCTGATGTTGTGAACAATATTCAGCCAAGTACCAATCTGCCCAACCTTGATAAAGCTGATGATGCCTTCTATTTGGGCGTGCCCACTGTCAATAGCTTTATTCCAGCCTGCCAAACCGAAGCCTTGGATTATCGAGTAACGGTCAACAGCGTACCAGCGGGTGTCACTCGTTTGTATGTCAACGTCTGGATCGACTGGAATCGCAGTGGTTTCTGGGGTGGCTCAACCCAATGTAATGGTGGCTTGGCCAATGAATGGGCCGTACAAAACCAAATGATCCCAGTTGTGAGCGGCAACTATGTCACGCCTAATTTCTTAAGTGGCATCCAAACCAGTAATTTGGGCGATATTTGGATTCGGATCACGATTAGCGATAGCCCCGCAACCAATGATGATGGTCGTGGCCCAAGCAGTGGCTGGAAATATGGCGAAACCGAAGATTATCTGTTGCGCTATATCACCAACCCAACCCCAACCCACACGCCAACTCACACACCAACCAATACGCCAACCAATACGCCGACACCAAGCCATACCCCAACGCCGCTGCCAGCAATCAGCGATTTGGGCGATGCTCCTGATTCAAGTAACAACTTCGGGGTCAACATGACCACCTATGTTACTGGCGTAATTGCCCGTTTCCCAACCGTCTTTGGTGGCCCCGCGCCAATTGGCCCATTCCACCGCGATGCGCGGCGCTACCACCTTGGCCGTGGCGTGACCTTTGAGCGCGAAGCTGATATTGGCTTCGATATGGATTATACCCATAACATCTCGCCAACCCTCAACATGAACGACCAAGATCGGGCTGATGATGGTTTAGTGAGCCCACGAACCTTGCAGGCGTATCAAAACTGTAGTGCTACGCGGTTTACATACACCGTCACCAATAATACAGCCTCGCCTTTGACGGTCTATTTCAACTCATGGTGGGATTGGAACCGCAGCGGCAATTGGGGCGGAACGTTCCAATGTCCTAATGGGCTTTCCAATGAATGGGCGGTGCAAAATCAAGTGATTGTGCTAAACCCTGGAGTCAATACCTTTACTACGCCTACGTTCTTCCCCTACCATCCACCACAACGGGCTGGGATTTGGTTCCGCATGACGGTTAGCCCAACGCCTGCCAGCGCAGCTGATGGTCGTGGTCCAAATGCTGGTTGGGAGTTTGGCGAAACCGAGGATTATATCTTCATGCCCGATTTGGGCGATGCGCCGGATAGCAATAACAGCGCAGCAGCCAGCATCCTAGCCTATTCGCCAGCAACCCAAGGTTTCTTCCCAACGATTTTCAACCGCGTGCCCGCCGCCTTGCCCAAAGGCCCATTACACCAAAACTTGGGCATGCCGTATATGTTAGGCAAATCGTTGACCGCTGAAACTGATGCCGATATTGGGCTTGATGACGATGCAACAACCAATATTCAAACAGCGCTAAACCGTGGCAATTATGATCGAGCTGACGATACCTTTGCTGGCGGCCCACCAACGGCCAATAGTTTTGGTCATTGCCGCGCCAATACCTTGCCTTATACCGTGCGTTTACCCAATAATCCAGCCCCAACTGGCTCGATGGTCGCCTATGTCAATGTCTGGATCGATTGGGGCGCGAATGGGCAATGGGGCACAAACTATGGCTGTGTCGATTCACTTGGGATTACGCGGGTAGCTCGCGAATGGGCTGTCCAAAATCAGGTTGTCAATCTGAGTGGCCCGAATGTTTACAGCTTGGTAACGCCAGTATTCTATTCATATCAACCAACCTTGCCATTCAAGCCAGTTTGGCTGCGGATCACCATCAGCAACACCCCGGCAACCGCCGCCGATGGTCGTGGCCCAAACACTGGTTGGGAATACGGCGAAACCGAGGATTATCAATTGAAGGTCTTATTGACCCACGTGGTTAGCGGCCATGTCTTTGATACTGCTGGCTTGCCAATTGTTGATGCCAATGTCTATTTGTATCGCCGTGGCACTACGGGCAACCCGGCTCCCGAGTTGGTGGCGAGCGCCCAAACCGATGAACAAGGCAATTACGAAGTGAGCGGCGAAGCCAATGGCGACTATTTGATCTTTGTCGAGCAGGCTGGTTATCAATCAATTTGGTACAAAGATGCCCCAACTGCCGACCAAGCTCAGCCGATCTCAGTCGATGAGCCTGGGGTCAATCGAATCGATTTCACCCTTGTACCCAACGGCGAACCAGAGCCAACCTACGAAAAATAAACGGCACTGTTAGCCAATTCAAACAATGAGGTTACCGACGCTTGCTCAGCCAGTTTTGGCTTGGGCAGGCGTTGGCGTTTGCGGAGGATTATCCCATGGGAACACGTCTGCTGCGGTGCTGCTTGCTGATCGGTCTATTGTTAAGTGCCATGCTTCCGCCAATCGTGGAGGCAACACCGAAAGCAGCGCCATTGGTGGCCATTTATATTTTGGCCTACGATAATCGCCTCGATAGCACGATGAATTTAACGCCCTATTATGATGCAACCCTCACCAGCATTACCAATGCCACTGTTGGTCAGCCCGATCTCACGGCGATTGTTTTGGCTGATCTGGCTGGAATGAATGATACTCACGTGCGAGTTGTGCAGAACGGCAATGTCAATACCTTGATTGGCTTGCCCGATATTGATGGAATTATTGATAGCAACCTTAAAGAATATGATGTGACCGATGGCAAAACCTTGGGTGGTTTTTTATTGTGGGCCAAAAGCAGTTATGCTGGCCAAAATTACACCTTGAGCTATATCGGCCATGGCGTGCCAATTATGCCCGATATCGAGATTTCAACGATCAGCCAGCCCGAACGCCCAGCTAGCAGTATCAATTTGCCTCCGTTGCCCACCCGCATTGGGGCAAATGCCGATGTGACCGATCACACGCTGACCACTAGCATCAGCGGCTATAATGCGCTTTCGCCCAACGATTTGGCCTTGGCCTTGGCAATTGCGGCTCCGATTGGCCCACGCTTTGCGGTGATCGACGTGTTAATGTGTTTTGGTGGCTCGGTTGAGGCCTTGTATCCGCTTGCACCGTATGCCGAATATCTGACCGCCTCGCCCAACTATGCCTTTTTCGACCCAACCATGCCCGGCAATGCCTTGCTTGGTTTGAACAGTAATCCTAATCCGCTGCAAATGGCTCAACATATCCTCAATAGCTACCATAATCAACTACCAAGCAGCGACCATCCACGGATTTTAAGCGTGATCGATGCCGATCAATTGAATAATCTCAAAACCACGTGGGATAGTGCCTCGAACGCAATCTATCTCAATTTGCTTAATTCCAGTCAGCGCGAAGCAACCCGAACAGCATTGTTCAATGCCTATCTTGAGAGTCGAAAATATGATCTGACCTATTGTGAGCCAAGTGACTGGGAGCTTAACGCGCCCGATGGCTTGGTTGATTTGCGCAGTTTTGCCCATGGTTTGAGCCAAAGTTTCGCCAATCTCAATCCGCAAATTGCAAGCCTTGCCGCCCAAACCCGCGATCGGATTCGCAATAGCAGTGGCAATTCGATGGTTGTGGTGTATCGCTTGGCGGATAACGATTTTCCATGGTTCGACCCAACTCCAACTCAGTGGATTTTTGATGGACTCAATCCACTTGGGCTTGACGATGATGCCGCTGGCTTAAGTTTATACGCCGATTTACAAGGTATTCCGGTGGTGGGAGCAACCGAATTAAGCTGGCAGGCGCATTGGTATCACGACGATGACACCCAGCTGGATAATCCGCATCCGTTGGCATTTTTAGCCGATGTGACCCATCGCAACGGCTGGGATGAGGTTTTTCAGGAATATTGGCGTGATATTGATGTCCAAACGGCGTTGTGTACGCCCAGCTTACCTGCTGCCCGCGATCAAGCCAATCCTCGCGCCGACATCAGCCTGAGCCAATTGAACCCTGCCGATAGCAATTTGGCCGTGAATGAATCGATTCGCCTGAATGTTATGTTGAATGTTAGTCGCGCAGTCCAGCGCAGCGATGTGCGCTTTGAGGTATTAACCAATGGCACAGTTGTATTTAGCGATAGCCTGATGCTGACCAAACTTGAGGCAGGCAACCAACGAATCTATGCTCAAACAATTTGGCAACCAACCAATGCTGGGGTTTATAGCTTGCGAGTCGTTGGCGATGGCGGCCAGCATGTGCAAGAAAGTAACGAAAACAATAATGTGCTTAGTCGCTCAATCAATATTGCTCCAACCGTGCCGCGCCGCCCAATTTTGAATGCGACAACGCTCAATAATCTGCAATTATCGAATAGCCCAACGCTCACGCTGAATGTCCAGCAACAAGCGGGCAGCGGTACACCAGTTTCAAGGCTGATTATCCAAGCCTATCAATATCAGGGCAATGCTGCCAACCCTCGCTTCCAAACGCCGGTGCTGCGGGCTACTACCACGATTAATCAGCCATCTTTGCCAACGGTACGGTTAAGCTTAGCAGGCTTAGATCCTGGTGCGGCTATTTTGTATGTTTGGGGCTATTCGAGCAATGGCTATAGCTTGATTCCGGCAATCGTGCGGCTAAATTATGCGCCGTTGCCCGCAACCATCAGCCAAAACCAAAAACATATCTATCGGTTTAGCCTCAAACGCGACCAAGCCCAAGCCTTTCGCTTACAAAACCAATTTGGTAATAGCAATTTGCACGCATGGGAACCGCATATCTGGACGGCTCCAACTCAGCAATCAACCAGCCTTGGCTTAGATCAAATTACCTATAATCCTACCCCACTAGCTGGCGAATACATCGTGCAAGTCAGTAGCAGCGATAGCAGTCGCTATCTGTTGACGGCGATACCCAACCCGCCAGCAGGCCGCAATCTTGAAGTGATCACTAGTAAACAACCACGGCCAATCTTTGAGGAGCCAAACCCATTCTTGCCGACTGATCAGATCTTTAACCCAATAGTGCAACGGTAAAAGTTGCTTTAGTCCTACATTCTAAATTAAGGTAGATCCAAAAATTAGCGGTATTCATGCCCTCACCCCCTGACCCCCTCTCCCGCACGCGAGGCGAGGGGGAACCACGAAACGAAACGCCCCTCTCCTGCCAAGCGAGGCGAGGGGGAATCATCTCAGCATGAGCGTTGGAACGCCCCCTCGCCCACCGCAGTGGGCGAGGGGTTGGGGTGAGGGAACTACTTATTCGGCGCTAACCAAACTGCCACCACGCGCCATGCCTTTGGCAATCCGCACGGGATCGCCGTTGTAGAGCATGGTTAGTGGGCCAGCCATAGCGCTAAATCGCTCGCTGGTAATTTGCCATTCGTGCATACGGCTGCCACCAAGGTAAATCGGCGAGCCAGCGCGGAGCCAGCCAAATAAATTGCGCATCAAATCGAGCACAGTTTTGGAGCCAAGCTGAAACGGCACCAACATCACCGCCAACGACCATGGCTCTGTTGGAAAACCATCGGGGTCGCGCAATTCGTCAAGTTCTTGCAAAACTGTAGCGTGGGCAAATGGGGCCAAAGCTTCGCTGGCAGCTTGCCAACGATCATATTCGCTGGTGATTAGCACCAACTGACCATCGGGAATTTGCCGCGCCAAATGCACCGCCAAATCGACCAGCTCATCACCAAACAAAATAATCCGATCGGCTGGTGATTCGGGCACAATCAAGCCTTTAAAATGCGGAGCAACCAAAGTTGCATATTCGTTGCGCCGATCAGCTCGGTTCTGTTCACGCGCACCACGTCCCTTTTGACGGGTCATGAAAACTCCTTAAACTTATTGTTGTTGAGCAAGTAGATTAACTTCCAGCCGAATTTCCTCGGCGGGAATTTCGACAACCATAGTTAATGCGGTTGGATTCTTGATCGGCAAGGTAAGATCAAGCGTTGTGTTGGCGTTGGGCGGCAAATTGGCCGCTGCATCGCCTTGAGCAGCATAGACCGTGCCTGATTGGTCGGTAAAACGGAAGGCCGACAAGGGCACGCGCAATTCTTTGCTACTAATATTGGTAACTAGGCCTTTAATTTGGAGGCCATCGCCCACTTGTTGGAGCGATTGAATATCGACTTTGAGCTTATTGTTGGTGACCACAGGCGTAATTGGCACAACCGCCTCGCCGCCTTGGAGTCGCGCAATTGCAGTCGAACTCCACTCCTGCACGGGAGCGGGCAAGGGCAAAATCGGCGTACCAAGATCTTGGCTGGCCACCTGAGTGGCGTTAGCTTCGGCAAAACGGCTGCGAAGCGTTTGCTCGCTATCAGGATTACAAGAACGGGTTGAAACCAAAAAAATTAACACCAGCCCGATAATTACCCCGATCAGCGCCGGGTGAGGGCTATTGACTCGCTGCGAAAACATCATCAACCTCCAGCACAATCGTAACGAGTATTGTACCGCGCTTTTAGCCAAACATAATCATCCAGGTAATACCCCAATCATAGGACAAAAATCCATGTTTTCGTTCAGGGCGATTAACGCTACAATACGAGCATCGCTCCCCCGCGTAGTGATTTTGGCAAAAGGAGTTCCACGGCGATGAGCTTCGAAACATACGACGACCTCTTTGAAGTGGTATCTGAGCAATACACAGCTCAAAAATATCGCGAAACGCTCGATTTACTTGATGCAGAGGGAGCGAAATTTCCCGAACACGCATCGATGATTGCCTATCTGCGCTCATGTATGGCCGCGCGGATTGGCTTGCCCGAACATGCGATTCAAATTCTAAGCGAGGCAGTTGCCCGTGGTTTTTGGTATGGAGCCGAAACGATCCGTCAAACGCCTTCGTGGATTAGCTTGCAAGGTGATCCTGAATTCGAGCGCTTGGCAGCGGTTTGTTTTCAGCGCCAACTGGAAGCGGTCAAAGATCCCAAGATGTATATTTTGGGGCCAGATGAGCTAGGCCCGTATCCGCTATTTTTTGCGCTCCACGGCAATGGCGATAACAGTATGCACACCTTGTATGGCTGGAACAATCTGATCGATATTGATTGGATTTTGGCTGCACCTCAATCGGCTCAGGCTGAATCATCTGATGGCTACGTGTGGAACAATCAATCGGCGGCCTTGCGTCAGTTGGTGCAGCAATTCACCGATGTTGGCAACGAATACCAAGTTGATCCCGAACGGATTATTTTGGCAGGTTTTTCGATGGGCGGCGAAACTGCCTTGCGCCTAGCCTTGATTGGGCCAATCGAAGCACGTGGCTTTGTATTGCTTGGCCCAGGCGGCCCGACAATCGACGACCCTGAGGAATGGTTGCCGGAAATTCGCGAAGCCAAAGGCCGCAATTTGCGGGGTTATATTTTGGTTGGCGAACATGATCGCACGATTCCCCACGACCAAATCAAACGCATGGTCAAACTATTAAATGATAATGGAATTCCCTGTGAGCTTGAAATTATTCCTGGTTTGCGTCATGCCTACCCCAGCAATACCTTGGAATATTTGCAACGAGCCTTTAATTTTATTGGGGTTGCCTAGATGCGTTTAGGGTTGTTAGCCGATATTCATGGTGATGGTGTCGGCTTTCAACAGGCCTTAGCTTGGTTTGCCAGCCAAGCGATTGAGCAAATACTTTGTGCTGGCGATGTAGTTGATCGTGGGCCAGATGCCGACGCGATTGTCCAAGTATTGATCAATCGTTCGATTGCTTGTATCAAGGGCAACCACGAATTCACCTTGTTACGCGAGCATAGCCGTTGGAGCCAAAGCAACCAGCGCGAACGCCTCGCCAGTCGGGGCCGAATTGTCACCCAAGCCACTTTAGATTATATCGCGGCGCTGCCAACCAGCCACCGTTTACAAATAGAGAATCGCTGTCTAGTGCTAGCCCATGGTGCACCATGGAGCGATGTCGTGGATATGTTGCCAGAAAGCCGGAGCAGCAAATGGCAACGACTTGTGCGCGAGCATCCCAACGATCAAATTATTGTGCTTGGGCATACTCACCGACCAATGCATGTACGTTGCGGCCATCTGACTGTGCTCAATCCAGGCTCGGTTTATGGCGTAACCATCCGCGATAGCCATAGCTGTGCCATCTACGATACTGCCAGCGATAGCCTGACCCTCTACGATTTACGCAGCCAACAAACCCGCATCTGCCCTGTGATTGAGATTGAATTGAGCTAAATAAGAGTTATAAATCGAAACCACGAAGAGCACGAAGCATGATTAAGATAAGCGTGCAATCCACATGTTAAGTTCATCAAGCAACCATTGCCCACCACAGATTACGCTTGAGTGGGCAGCTTGGCGAATCCCGACAAACCAAAAAAACTAAGGTAGTATCACTTCATTAGGTAAAGTTAATTTCGTTAACTTAGGTCGATAGCTCGATTCTATGGCAGATGAGTCAAATAGCGATGTCCAGAATACAATTAAGGTTTGGCGTAATTTTTTGCATAAAAATGATCTTACTTGATTAAATTGAAATTCAAAACTGATACTGAAACCAGAGGAGAAGCACGATGTATCTTGAGCATTACCCTAACCGAGAAACCACCATCGAACTCCCATCACTTGCGCTACTTACGGCTCCCGACGATCAGCGCTCGATTGTTGGCATGGGCACAGTCTTGTGCAAGCTTGATGGCGGCCAAGCAATCATCGGTGTGATCGCGTTTGACCAACTCTATTTAATTGTTGATAAAAAAGTTGTGCCCTTCATACCCGCCTTGTCCATTCGCCACGAATCGGGCACATTTATGGGCAATCTGAGCATCAACGCTGGCGCAACCAACCTCATCAAAACGCGCTATTGGAAAGCCCGCCCAGCGATTGTAGCCGCCCTCGATCCGGTTTACGATCAGATTGATGATACTGAACAGAACTTTTGCAGCTACCTAGCCTCATGCTATGAAGATCCAAGTTGGCGAAAATGGGTCTATGAGCGCTATCAGCCAGCCAAAGAACCCATGGCGACCACGCTTAATGAGGCCTTAGAATATTTATTGAGCCGCCTATCGCCGCATACTCCACCAGTCTTTTTTGCCGAAATTATCGACCAACTCTGTTGGCTCGTCGATGAGCAGCGCGTAAGTCTGCATCAGATCATGCGCGACTGGCTCCATTCCGATGAGAAGGAGAAGGTAAAAATTGCCCTCACAACCACCGAGGCGTTCTTCCTTGGATCAAATGCCGCCGATCGCGCGACCGTTGCCCGAATTATTGAGCGCTGGCCCGACCTCGCACTACTGTGCAAAACCGTTTAGCCGTTGTCGGGACACAATAAGATGAATCGATAACCAGATGAGAAATAGCATGGATCTTGCGGGTATCAACGTTGAGGAGCTTAATGGATTAGCTGCCCTCAAGCTAGAAGTCGCACTTGATATACCGCCTACTGAGTTTGCGCGACGCGCAAGCACGACTATTAGCGCCCAACAGGCAGCAGGGATACTAGATAGTATGGGACTCGGTGTTCCTGCTATACCGGAAGGCGGATTAAGCCAGGCATTACAACAAGAAGTACATCTCCTCAAACTTGAACAAATAGAGACATGTGTTCAAGAAGCAATGAAACGAGGGAAATAACATGAACAATGGAGCCTTTCACATACTCCCTGTTGAGCAGCGTAGTCCAAACGAGTGGTATGTCGGAGGACGAGCACTCACGGATATTTGTATCGGGGATATGCTCGAAATTCGTCGTCCCTACATCCCATCCATGGGTGATGAGGGCACGTTCGTGGTGACCGCGATTACCGCGTATAACGTGAGCATGCCCAAACTCAGTCATGGGGTGACAGGAATGTTAACCCTTCACTATGACCAAGGTGCGCTCCTCAACAAGGACATGAAGCTCGTGCACATCACCACCGGGTCACCGCCGAACCCAGCGCAGTATCGGATCAGCCTAGACCCCAAGGTGACGATTCGGGTTGAGGGCGACGTACGAGAGGACGTTCTCGCGTTCAAGCAATCGCTGGAAGCCCACGACGAGGATCTCCTATTTCAGCCGATCGCGACGGTTCGCGATCGGTTCGTGCTCCACGGTGCGGTGTTCCCCCGCGCCACGCCATCGAACGTTGAATACTTTAGCTATGTTCTACGGCGCTTTAATGAGACGGTGGATACGCTGTTGAGCTTATCCTTTGTCCAGCACCTCGTGAAACGCGGGAACGACACCACCATCCAGGAAGATCACACCGACAACGCCCATGATTTGTTCAATGCGACCGCTCCAAGTCTAGGCTCCGAAGCAACCGCTGCGTTTGTACTGACCATGCGGTGCTTCATCGACGATAGCGAAGAATGTTCGCTGGAAAATCTCGCCCACCACTACACCAGTGCAACGATTGGCACCGAGCATGCCTACCTCTATCTTGCGAATCGAGACTTATTCGCTATTGCATTGAATGGAGTTACGGAGCTGGTTGATCGGTATCCGGTCGTCGATACCGATGGGAACGTGATCGGCAGGATCGACAAGCCGCTCACCCAGCGGCAGGTGTTTGATCTGTGTCTCTACGGGGGGTTCTCGCACGCCAAGCGAACCAAAACGCAGCAGTTTGACGCGCTCGTTAGCGACCCCGTGACGCGGGCTATGCTTTGGCAGAGCTTTGTTCATATACTGGGTGAGTATTGCGGTCTTTTGACGGCGCAGAGCTATGTTAACAAAGCGATGCTCTTGGAGTTGGAAAAGCCTATGTGATTTGAGGGTTGGTGAGGGATGGGAAGCATTCCCTCGAAAATAAGCACTCTGAAGCGCATGAAAAAGTGGGGAGCAGCAGCCTCAAGGGTTGGCTGCTCCCGCTATAAATTGCTGGGTGTTTTGTGCCCTCACCCCCGACCCCTCTCCCGCTGCGGCGGGCGAGGGGCGTTTCATCGTTTATGATCGGATGCTTCCCCTCGCGTGCGGGAGAGGAGCGACGTTTCCGCCCGTATGACCGATCGATGGCGATGCTTCCCCTCGCGTGCGGGAGAGGAGGTTAGGGGGTGAGGGCATCAACAACGCCGACTAATCCATCCTGCCTTGCTAAAAAACTACCCCCAAGCTTAGCCTTGATTAAAACTTTGTAACAATCGCCCTAAAAACTGCCAAAACTCCCAACAAATGTGCCGTTTACTAGTGAGCAATCTAGGCTTTGAATGAATCATTCATGGCCTGAATTGGCGTTTTAGCGAGGATTTTACCTGATAAATGTTGATAATTGTTAGGAAATATTTTCACAAAAAAGCTATGTTCAATTAAGCATAATGATCATAAGACTCCCCGCAATTGCAGCAAGTTTAGAGAAAAATGCGCCTAAATGGAGAGAATCTAGAGAAACTTGGAGAAAATATCCCCCGTAAATCATCCCACATAAAGGGGATATAAAACTGCTCATGGTGTAGGATCAGAGGGATAACACCAAGGGAGGAATCTGTATCACGTATCAGCTTGACACTACCTAGCAAAACGTCTATGATACGGCAGGAAACGGAATTCTTAGCAATCCCTTAACACAGCTTATCATCGTGCCATTTCGTCGGTGAACCTTAACAATTGAGCCAGGAGGAAACCCTGTGGACTTTATCCTTCCAGCTCTGGCTTTACTCATTGGCCTAGCTGCAGGCGCAGGCGGTGCCTATGTTTGGTTAACGAAAAAATCTGGTGTAGCACTGGCCCAAGCTGAAGCAGCAGCACAACTACAATTAGAACAAGCCAAGACTGAGTACAAACAATTGCAATTAAAAGCCCGCGAAGAACAACAACAGCTGCGGGAAGTTGGTGAAAACGAACTCCGCGAAGCTCGCAATCGCTTGCAAAAACAAGAAGAGCGGGTCAATCGCAAAGAAGAAACTCTCGAACGTAAGCTCGACCAAACCGAAAAGCGCGATCGCCAGTTAGGCCAGCGCGAGCGAGCGGTCGAAAACTTACACAGCGAAGCCGAACGCCTACGCGCAGCCCAACAAGCTGAGCTAGAGCGGGTCGCAGGTCTCACTAACGAACAAGCACGTGAAATTATTCTCTCTCGTGTTGAACAAGAAACCCGTGCCGAGGCTGCTCGCCGCATCCACGAAATCGAAGCGGCAGCAAAGCTCGATGGCGATCGGATTGCACGCAAAATCGTTGGGTTGGCGATCCAACGCTGTGCATCAGATTATGTCGCCGAAATTACTGTAAGCACGGTACAACTGCCCAGCGAGGAACTCAAGGGTCGGATTATCGGGCGCGAAGGGCGCAATATTCGCGCATTCGAGCAAATTACTGGTGTCGATATTATTGTCGATGATACGCCCGAAGCGGTCACACTCTCTTGCCACGACCCAGTACGTCGTGAAGTAGCCCGCTTAACCCTGAACCGATTGTTGAAAGATGGTCGGATTCACCCCGCCCGCATTGAGGAAGTCGCTGATAAAACCCGCCAAGACCTTGAGCAAATAATCCGCGAAGAAGGCGAACGCGTGGCCTACGAAGCCAACGTCCAAGGCCTTCATCCAGATCTCTTGAAGATTCTGGGGCGGTTGAAATATCGTACTAGCTACGGCCAAAATGTCTTGCAGCATTCGTTAGAATGTGCCTTTTTGGCAGGAGCGATGGCAGCAGAATTGGGTGCCAATGTGCAGGTTGCCAAGACCGCAGCGCTGCTCCATGATATTGGGAAAGCCATTGACCACGATGTACAAGGGCCGCACGCGTTAATCGGGGCTGATATTGCCCGACGGCTTGGCCGCAACGCGGCGGTAGTTCATGCAATTGCTGCCCATCATAACGATGAGGAACCTCAAACTGTTGAGGCTTTTCTTGTTCAAGCCGCCGATGCTATCTCTGGTGGTCGCCCAGGCGCTCGCCGCGAGACCATCGACTTGTATATTAAGCGGCTCGAAGCTCTTGAACATGTCGCCACATCGTTTCCTGGTGTTCAACGGGCATTCGCAATTCAAGCCGGTCGGGAAGTCCGGGTTATGGTGCAACCCGATGCGCTTGACGATCTGGAAAGTATTCATTTGGCTCGCGAAGTGGCCAAAAAGATCGAGAGTACCCTGCAATATCCAGGTCAAATCAAAGTTACCGTCATCCGCGAAACCCGTGCGGTTGATTATGCACGGTAAGCATAGGGCGAGGCTCTGTGTGTGAGGGAGAGGGCAAAGATGGTTTTTGTACCATCGTGGGCATGCGGCTTGGCAAGTCCGTGTTCATCGCCCTCCCCCCTCAAACCGAGAAGGCGCGATGCGTGCATGACAGCAATCTCTACCGTTCCTTTTCAAGGAGGCAGCAATGGCGTATCAACTAGATCGCTTTAGCAACGACGACCAACGGACCACTTCAGCCGATGCGCCCAGCAATGCTGGCGCAGTGCACAACGATGCCGAAGTATTAAAGGTCTCTACCCGTTCACGCCCATCGGCTGTTGCCGGGGCCATTGCCGGAGTTATTCGCGAGGCGGGCCATGCCGAAGTTCAATCGATCGGCGCTGGCGCAACCAATCAGGCGATTAAAGCCGTAGCAATCGCTCGCTCATATCTGCAAGAAGAAGGAATCGATATTGTATGTGTGCCTTCGTTTATTGATGTTGCCATCGATGAAGAGGAACGCACTGCGATTCGCTTATTAATTAAAAAAGGCTAAAGCAGGTTGAGGCGGTTGCAGCCTAGGCAATTGCTGTTGGCACTAGCAAGCAAGGCGATTTAGCATCAGCTAGATCGCCTTGTTTGTTTTAGCTCACATCTGAAACCCACCAGGGTTTTGAATTTTGTTGGTGAACCAGTAGCGAAAATCAGCAACATGACGGCTAAGCTTGGCACTCAATTCTTGCCATTCGTTGCTCTGCATAAACGAGCGGAGTTCAATTTCTTCATCCGAGGTTATCCCAAGGATCATTTCGGGAGCCTCAGGCGTACCACCCAACGAAAGCCAGGCATCGCTGATCGCGCCATGCTTCATCAGAGCAGGAACAAACTCACTCGTGACATACTCAAGATGAGCTTGCTCGCGGCCTTCTGCTATATTCCAACTCATCAGTAGTTTTATCATAGTTCTATTGTAGCAGAATTCACACCCAGCGACAGCATTTGGCCTAGCTGCAAGCAGCCATGTGGCGCGGGGTCGTGGGTTGCGAAATAGCCCTGATTATCCATTGCATTGACCCGTATGGTTGGTGTAGGCTAGGGCTATTGGTTCTCTTGGCTTAGCGATAGGGTGGCACTATGACGATCAACTGTTATGCATGTCAAACCGTTGTGACAGCAACGGATGTTCGTTGTTCGCAATGTCATCAGCCTCTGCTGCTGCGCAATCGCTACCGCGTCAAAGGTTTGCTCGGTCAAGGTGGGTTTGGGGTGGTCTATGAGGCTTTCGATGTTGATTTAGCTCGTCATTATGCGATTAAATTGATCACTGCCAACTCGCCAGCTATGCGCGAACAGGTCAACGTCGAAGCTCAAATTCTGGCTCAGCATGCCCGCCAACTGCCATTTATTCCCGAAATTTACGATATTTGGAGCGATGGCAATGTGATCGCGTTGGTGATGGAGTTTATTAGCGGCACAACGGTTGGGGCATTAATCGAAACCCACGAGCGCATTGCGCCCAATATTGTCGAACATTTTCTAACAATTATGCTGGGCCAGCTAGCCCAATTGCATGCGCTCAATATTATTCATCGTGATATTAAGCCAGAGAATATCAAGCGTACCGCTGATGAACGTTTGGTGCTGCTCGATTTTGGCATCGCCAAGCGCAGCCAAAGCACTGAAACTGCCGCCAAAGCTTTTTCGCTGTTTTATGCCTCGCCTGAGCAAACCCGTGGTCGAGCAACCGATGCCCGCTCCGATTTGTATAGCCTTGGGGCAACCGCCTACCACATGCTGACTGGCCATGCGCCAGTTCCAGCTGAATCGCGGATTTCGGGCCATGTACGGCTGCGCCGTCCCAGCGAATTGGCCGATAATGTGCCAGCAGGGTTGGATACGCTCATCTTACAATTGTTGGAGCCAGATCCAAATAAACGCCCCGATTCGGCTAAAGCTGCTTTGCAATTGCTCAAACAACCAAGCAAAGCCACGGCTAGCACCAACGAAAACAATACTGTACGCGGGCCGCGCGTGGTTTCGAGTGCCGGCCAAGCCACAATTGCGCTCAATGGGGCCAAACTGCCGGAAGTAGCCCAAGTCAAAATCAAGCCACGCTGGTATGCCATGGGGATTGTTAGCTTGCTAATTATTGCAGGCCTGATTGGTTGGCAAGTGCTTATGACGATGCAATCAGCTGGGGCAGTCGAAGCAACGCCGACATCACCAATGATTGGAATTATTAATTTACCATCAAGCACGCCCACCGCTACCAGCATTCCTGCTACAAGTGAGCCAACCGCTGAGCCAACCCTCGAATTACCAACCGCCGTGATTCAGCCCAGCCCTGAGCCAACTCAGGTGCCACCAACGATTGAGCCAATGCCTGAGCCAACCCCGCTTGCTCCAGAAATTAGCCAGTTGGCCGATTTGATCAACCAGTTTCGCAGCCAAAATGGAGTTGCAGCACTGACCTTGCAACCGCAAGTGCTGGCCGTGGCTCAAGCCCACAGCAGCGACATGGCTAACAACAACTATTTCAGCAATTCCAACCAAGCAGGCCAAACAATTGGCGATTTGCTGCGCCAAGCCAACTATATTGCCAGCTTCTGGAATGTGCATATCAGTGCGGGCCATAGCAATCCCCAAGCTGCTTTCAACGCATTGATCAATGATCCAGCTTTGCAAGCCGAGTTGCTTAACCCCAATATTACTGAGTTTGGCATTGGTCATGCCCAAAATGCTCAAGCCACCTACGGCCACTATTGGACAGTTGTCTACAGCCAACCCTAAGCTATCGCCCTTTTGCATGGCCTATGGTATGATTTTTCGCACACGCTTGACAAGCTGGCTACACTCAGGATAAGATGCTCTGGAAGCGTTTCCATGGCTCATTGGAGAGTACAAACCCATGGCATATACAATTAAAGATGTGGCGAAACGGGCGGGAGTTGGCATTGCAACCGTTTCGCGGGTGCTCAACGAATCGCCCAACGTGCTACCAGAAACCCGTGCCAGAGTTTTGGCAGTCATTGACGAGCTTGGCTATCGGCCAAATCATGCTGCTCGTCAACTGGTAACCGCCAAAACCAATGCGATTGCGATTATTCTGCCCTTCCTTACGCGGCCATTTTTTATTGAAGTGCTGCGGGGCATCGAGGCAGTTGTGGCCAATTCTGAATATCAGTTGATTATTTTTAATGTTGATTCGCCGGAACAACGCACACGCTACTTTAATACTCTGCCATTTTTGGGGCGTACCGATGGGCTGTTGATTGTTTCGCTACCTTTGGCTCCACCTGAAATCAAACGCCTACAAGCTGCCAACTTACCAGCCGTGATGATCGACACTCAAGCTGCTAACTTGCCCTCGGTGGTGGTCGATAATGTGGGTGGAGCTTTCAAAGCCGTCGAACATCTGATCAGTCAAGGCCATCAGCGGATTGGTTTTGTTTCGGGGCAGTTGGAGCCAGATTTGGGTTTTACCGTCAACCGCGATCGGCGGCGTGGCTATGAAGCGGCCCTTACCGCGCATCATCTGCCCTTGCAGCCTGAATATCTGCGGGCGGGCTTTGATCGGCGTGATTGGGGCCATCAGGCGGCGCTTGAATTGCTGGCCTTGCCCGAGCCGCCAAGCGCCATTTTTGCTGCCAACGACGATTTAGCCTTTGGCGTGATCGATGCTTTGCGCGAACGCGGCTTGAAGGTGGGCGAAGATATTGCCGTGGTTGGCTATGATGATCTCGAAATGGCCCAGTTGGTGGGCTTAACCACAATTCATCAGCCAATGGAGCAAATGGGCCGTAAAGGAGCCGAGGTTTTGCTGGCCGCGCTGAATGAAGGCACGCGCCGCCCAACCCTCTACACTTTGCCCGTCGATCTGATCGAACGCACCAGCAGCAGCAGCAAACTCAGCCAAGCATAACGGGAGTTGCCATGACACAGGCTTTATGTCTCGGTGAATTATTGGTGGATTTTGTGCCAACCGAAGCTGGTTTAGGGGTTGCCAATACGCCGCTCTGGCAACGCGCTGCTGGTGGTGCGCCTGCCAACGTTGCGGTTGGCTTAGCACGTTTGGGCATTGCCAGTGGCTTTTTGGGCATGGTCGGGGCCGATCCTTTTGGCGATTTTTTGGCCGATACCTTGGCTCAGCACAATGTCAACATCCAAGGCCTACGCCGCACTGAGCAAGCTCGCACCGCCTTGGCATTTGTGGCGTTGCAAGCCGATGGTGAACGTGATTTTATGTTTTATCGCCATCCTAGTGCTGATATGTTGTTCGCGCCAAGCGATCTTGACCCACGCCAATTTGCCAAGCTTGAGCTTTTGCATTTTGGCTCGATCAGCGCCAGCAACGATTTGGGCTATCAAACCACCTTACGCGCAATTGAACTAGCCCATGCCAATGGCGCGGTGCTCTCGTTTGACCCCAATTTGCGGGCAGCGCTTTGGCCCTCGCTGGAAGCAGCGCGACGAGTGATGCTTAAGCTCTTGCCATTGGCCCAAATCGTCAAACTCAGTCGTGAGGAAGCCGAATTCCTGACGGCGCTGGCTGATCCACTGGCCGCCGCTCAAAGCTTATGGCATAAACGCAGCCAAGTGATTGTCGTGACCGATGGCAGCGCAGGCTGTTGGTATCAAACTGCTGCTGGCTCGGGCCATGTAGCCGCGCCCAAAGTGCAGGCAATTGATGCAACCGGCGCTGGCGATAGCTTTGTAGCCTGTTTATTAGCTCAATTAATTCAGCAACCTAGCCTATCCGATGCTCAAACTGAATTTGAGCGAGCCTTACATCGTGCCTGTATTGCCGGAGCCTTGGCAACTCTTGTACGTGGAGCAATTCCAGGCTTGCCCACCGCTCAGCAAATTGAGCAATTTCAGCAATAATAGGCTTTGCTAAGCCAAATCGTAGCGCCAGCAACTCCCAATTGATTGCTGGTTTGGAATTAACCCCAATTTCCCCCAAAATACTCTAGTGATAGACAAGACCAAACAGCGATGGTATGGTACAATTCGGCGCGAGATAGTATGTTGTGAAATAAGTGTATGGCACCACGAATTATTGCAGTAGCAAATCAAAAAGGCGGCGTTGGCAAAACCACCTCGACCGTAAATATCGCTGCGGAGCTTGTTGCCCGTGGCCAACGGGTGTTGGTGATTGATCTTGATCCGCAGGGTAATGCCACCACCAGTTTGGGCATTAACAAAAAAGCACTCAAAGCCACGGTGTATGATGTGCTTTTAGGCAATGCACCGACTGAAATTGTGTTAACCGCAACTGGCCGTGAGCAATTGCAACTGCTGCCAGCAACTGTTGAGCTAGCTGGGGCCGAAGTTGAGTTAGTTGATGAGCATCGGCGGGAGCACCGTCTGCGTGATGCTTTGGCTCCAGTTGCTACATCCTTCGATACGATTATGATCGATTGCCCACCATCGTTGGGCTTGCTAACCATAAACGCCTTATGTGCCGCTCATGGGGTCATTATCCCATTGCAATGTGAATATTTGGCCTTGGAAGGCTTGGCTCAACTCAAAAATACGATCGATCTGGTGCGCACATCGCTCAACCCCGCGTTGACTATTTTAGGGGTGGTGATGACGATGTACGATGGCCGCACCAATTTGGCGCAGCAGGTCGTCTCCGAGGTGCGCCAATATTTTCCGCAACGAATTTTCAATACCTTAGTTCCCCGCTCGATTCGCCTGAGTGAAGCCCCCAGCCATGGCCAAACGATTCGCGAGTATGATCCAACTAGCAAGGGCGCGATGGCCTATGCCATGCTGGTCGATGAACTAAGTCGCAGGCTGGAGGCGGCATGAACCCCAAAAAACGTGGTTTGGGCCAAGGCTTAGGAGCGCTGATTCGCCCTGATCCCACAACGTCAACACCAATGGTTGGCGCATTGCATAGCGTGCCAATCGAATCAATCGAGGCGAATCCACATCAGCCGCGCCAAATTTTCACTGCCGAAGCGCTCGAAGAATTGAGCGCTTCGATTGCGACCCATGGAATTTTGCAACCCTTGGTGGTGACTCGTACCGCGACTGGCTATGAGTTGATCGCTGGCGAACGCCGCTGGCGAGCAGCTCAACAAGCTGGATTAAGCGAAGTTCCAGTGATCATCAAAGAGGTTACGCCCCAAGAGCGGCTTGAATTGGCCTTGGTTGAAAATATCCAGCGAGCCGATTTGAATCCATTGGAAGAAGCTCAAGCCTATCAATTGTTGCGCGATGAGTTTGGCCTCACCCAGCAAGCAATTGCCGAACGAGTTGGCAAAAGCCGACCTGCGGTTGCTAACGCATTGCGTTTGCTCACAATGCCCTCAGCCTTACAACAAGCAGTGATGGAGCAGCAACTCACGGCGGGGCATCTCAAGCAGTTGATCACGATTGACGATGAGCGCATCCAAATTTTGGCGATGGAGCAAATTCTTGAGTTTCGGCTTTCGGTGCGCGAGGCCGAAAAAATGGCCCAGTTGATTAAGCACGAAAGCCAAACCCCAGCTCAAGCCAGAATCGCAATTCAGCAACGCGGCGCGGCTCCACGGGCATCGCGGCGCAATGGTGCACCAACGCCAGCAGCCCCAACTCGCAACATCATTCCAGTTGAGCCAGTAGTACCCAACGTTGACGATACGGCGGCGGTCGATCAACTGACCCGTCAACTTGGCACCAAAGTTGAAGTTAAACGCCAAGGCAATGGCGGCTATGTCCGCATCGATTTCTACTCCGACGAGCAACTGATTGCCTTGATTGAATCATTGCTCAATGGAGAAACCTTGTGAGGAGCCTATGGCCAGCGATTCATTGCATATTGCCCTCGTATGGCCATACGATGCGGCCTACGCTGGCGGGGTAACCGAGCATGTCAATCAACTAACCCACTATTTCCGGGCCTGGGGCCATCGGGTGACCTTAATTGCGCCCTATTCCAAGGGCACTCCACCTGATCCCGATTTTATTCCGCTAGGTCATGTTACACCTGTTGCGGTCAATGGCTCGGTTGCGCGAGTTAGCCTTTCGTTAACTCTTGGGCCTAAAATTCGTCAAATTTTTCAAAAGCATCATTTTGACATTGCGCATATTCACGAGCCATTTTCGCCAACCCTGCCAACGACTTTTCTGAGCCGCTCCAGCGTGCCAAATGTTGGAACCTTCCACGCGGCGGGCACACGCTCGATTGGCTATACCTCAATTTTGGCCTTATTGCGACGCTTGGAACCAAAATTGCATGGACGAATTGCGGTTTCGGCAGCAGCTCAAGAATTTGCCCATCGCTATTTTCCCGCAGAGTATACAATTATCCCGAATGGGGTTGATATAGCGACCTACAGCACCCAGCAACCAAGCTTTGGCCTGAACAACGCCAGCCCAAGTGTCTTGTTTGTGGGCCGTTTCAACGAAGAACGCAAAGGCTTTCGCTATTTGCTCGAAGCGATGAGCTATGTGCAACGAACCCGGCCTGATACACGTTTAATTGTTGCAGGTAGTGGCGACCCAACTCCATTTCTTGCCGCCATTCGTCAATGGCAAATTCGCCATGTGGAATGGTTGGGCTATGTGAGCAAGGCCCAGTTAGCTGCCCTTTACCAACAAACGACCCTCTTTTGCGCACCCTCAACTGGTGGCGAGAGCTTTGGCATCGTCTTGCTTGAGGCCATGGCCGCTGGGGCAGCAGTGGTAGCTGCTGATAACCCTGGCTATCGCGATGTGTTGGATCATCGGGTGCAAGGGTTGCTGGTGCCAGCCCGCAATGCCCAAGCTTTGGCGGTTGCGATCTTGCAACTGATCGAAGATCAATCATTACGGGCTGCAATGGCAGAAGCGGGTACAATTAAGGCGCAACTCTATGCCTGGGATCGAGTTGCTCAACGTGTGTTTGCCTTCTACCGTGGCATTCTCTCTGGTTAGGATGTTCAAGGAGGCTCTATGTACAGCACCGGCATCAAACGCTGGGCACGTCAATTAATGGAAAACTTTGTCGCTCCAGTGCTTAGTCGGCTCGGAATTACGCCCAATATGGTTACGCTGATCGGCGTTTTGTTGACTGCTGGAGTTGCGGCTGTGCTGGCAAATGGCAGTTTACAGGTCGGCGGCGTTTTGTTGATTCTGTCCAGTATTTTTGATCTGTTTGATGGGGCACTCGCTCGCGCCACCAATCAGAGTAGCCGCTTTGGTGCGTTCTTCGATTCAATTATGGATCGCTATAGTGAGGCGGTCGTCTTCTTTGGCCTGTTGATCTTTATTCATACCAAAATGGTGGGATCAACCACTTTAGCCCTGACTTTAGTCTACTGTTCGATCATTGGTTCGATTATGGTTAGCTATGCACGTGCTCGGGCTGAAGGCCTCAGTATTCCCTGTGAAACTGGCTGGCTCGGTCGGCCAGAACGGATCACAATTTTGTGCACCTGCTTGATTCTGAATTGGTTGATGGCTGGGCTATGGATTTTGGCGATTTTTACCAATATCACTGCCATCCAACGGATCTATCACGTTTGGCGTACCGAACAAATTGCCAACCCGCAACCTAAACCGGTTAAATCCAACCGTTGGAATATCAGCCGTAAGCAGCCCTAAATTTCTAAAAAACAAAAACCGTGATGAGCAATGCTCGTCACGGTTTTTTTGGCGACTCCGGCGCGACTCGAACGCGCGACCTTTTGCTCCGGAGGCAAACGCTCTATCCACTGAGCTACGGAGTCGAATCTACCGCTGTGTAGGATACGGCTAAGCTGGCGACTTGTCAAGTTATGCTAGTAATTTGGATCATATTCTAGTGCTAAAATGCTTATTAATTAACCGATCTATTCAGCAGGTAAGCTTCGATGACAACTGCTCCAACTCGTGCTCAACATATCAAAAAAGCCCAGCGTTTTGCCAATGCTCAGCGTTTGGTCAGCACAATTCAACGATTTTTGTATCGTTTTAAACGCTCGGTTGGCCGCCAAGAGCTATCCATTCCAACCGAATTTGGCAAAGTTCGGGTGCTTGGCTATGGCTTAGAAAATCCCAATCCAACCCCAATTTTGTTTGATTTGCATGGTGGTGGCTTTATTTTGGGCAGTGCCGATATGGACGAAGCCATCAATTTGCAATTTAAACAGCAAGTTGGCTGCAAAATTATCAGCATCGATTATGCCAAAGCGCCCAAATTCCCCTATCCCACAGCAGTTAATCAAGTATATGCGGTGGTCAAACATTTTTATGAAAACGCTGAGCGCTACGCAATCGATCGCAAGCTGATGGCGATTGGTGGGCATAGCGCTGGCGGGAATTTAAGCGCTGTAACCTGCCTCAAAGCTAAGCACGAAGGCCAATTTCAATTTGTCTGCCAAGTCCTCGATTATCCACCGTTGGATCTTGCGACCAGTCCGTTTGATAAGCCCAATCCCAAGGGCGCGATTCCGCCGCAGATAGCGGCAATGTTCGATGCTTGCTATCGCGAAGCCAATCAAGCCAAGCATCCATACGTCTCGCCTGTGTATGCTGAGCCAGCCGATTTAGTGGGTTTACCGCCAGCCTTGTTTATTCTGGCGGGGCGTGATTCGTTGCACGATGAGGCCTTGCGCTACGAGCAAATGCTCAAAAATGCTGGAGTACCCACAGAATGCTACGATTACCCCGATGCAGCTCATGGCTTTACTTACAAAGCCTCAGCCGATACAACTGATGCACTCGCCAAGATGGTGACATTTTTGCAAACATATCTCGCTACAAAACGCTAGGCTGCTATTGATAACTTGCGGCTAATTGGAGGCTAGCTTGGGCTGCGCCCTCAAAATCGCCAAGCAGCTCAAAGGCTTGACGCGCTGCATTAAAACTAGTCCGAGCAGCGACTAAATCGCCCTGCAGCACCCATGCCCGCCCCAAACCAAGTTGGCGCAATGGCGTTGGCTCTAAGGTTAAGGCTCGTTGATACAGCACAACTGCTTCTGAGCCAGCCGCCATAATCAAGGCATGGTAGCCCGCCATTTCGGCATAACGAGCGGCTTCGTGGGCTTTGCCAGCTGCTTCGTAATGACTAGCTAATTGCACAGCAACCATCGGCAATATACCCGCATAATTCTCAGCCAAGGCTTCGGCAGCCCGCCGATGAAACACTTGGCGACGAGCAGGACTCAGCTGCTGCTGCCAAACTTCACCAATCAAGGGATGGGCAATTTGATACTGGCCAGCTTGCTCGACCAAAATACCTTGCTGCAATAACAGATCAAGCATATCAAGCGCTTGATCTTCGGCGCAATGGCTGACCTGTTGGAGCAATTCGAGGGTGCTGTTGATGCCCAAAATCATGGCAGCTGAGAGCAAGGCTTGGGCGGCACTTGGTAAGTTGATTAAGCGCAAGCCTAGTACATCGGCCAGCGAACTAGGAATTTGATCGCTTGGCGCATGCAATAGCTCATGCAAAAAATAGGGGTTGCCACGACTGCGCCGATAGAGTTGAACACTGCGCTGCTGATCGCCGCCTTGTTGCAGCACCAATTGCTCGCTTTCGAGGGGGCTGAGGGGCTGTAATTCATGGCGTTGGGCAATATGGTTACGCTGCCAATGCCAAAGCAAGTTTGCCAATTCCCCCTGTACTTGGTTAGCCCGATAGGTCAAAATGATCAGCACTGACTTGGATTGCAGGCGCTCAGCAGCATAGCCCAGCCAGCCCAGCGAAAGTTGGTCGGCCCAATGCGCATCATCAAGCACCAATACCAACGGCTGATCAGCAAAGAGCAAGAGCACTTGCAACATAGCCTCGAAGATTCGACGGCGTTCTTCGGCAGGCGTGGCATTGCTCAGCGGCGGAATAATCTCGCGCTGTTTGAAATCGGGAATCAAACGGGCCAATTCGCTTTGCCAGTAAGGCGATAGCGGCGATTGTGTTCCAAACAGCCAATCGAACAGCGCGGTTTGGTCAGTCCAAGCTAAAAAAGGCGCAAATGGCAGCAATTGGGTAATTTCTAGCCCACGCGCAACCACCACCTGATGGGCCTCGCGAATTTGGCCCAGCCATGTTTGCCATAAACTGGTTTTGCCAATGCCCAACTCGCCAGTCAGTAACACAACCTGCACGTGGCCATGCAAACTACGTTGCCAAGCAGCATGCAACAGCGCATAATCCGGCTCGCGACCAACCAATTTGCTGGTATTGCGCGGAGTTGGCAAGCGCGGCGATTGAATGCGTGGAGCTGTGGGCGAGCCAAGAATCTGCATCCGCAAAGCTTGAGTGGCTGCTGCTGGCTCTAAGCCTAGTTGCTGCGCTAGTTGATGTTGAAAATTGGTGTAGTATTGCAAGGCATTGGCCCGTTGATCAAGCGCCAAACATGCTTGAATTGCCGCTTGAACGAATGGTTCGTGCAACGGATCAACACTCAAACTATGGCTGGCAAGTTGCAGTTTTTGCTGCTGATCGTTGGTCGTTTGCAAAGCTTGTTCAAGCAGTTGTAGATAATATTGATGCAAACGATTGCGCTCGTACAACAGCCACAATTCAAACTCTGGGGCATCGCGTAAGTTCAGGCCATCGAGCAACGGGCCGCGATAACAATTGAGCAAGGTTTGAAGATCAGGCTGGTGCAATTGCCACAGCGCCTGCAAATCATTCCAAACTGCACTCCCCAAACTCAGCCGATCATCGTGGCTACGAATGCAGCCCTCGCCGAGCTGTTGGCGCAACTGCCAAAGACAATTGCTCAGATTCTTGCGTGCGGCGCTACTGCTACTTTCGGCCCAGAGCAAACCCAAAATTCGCTCACGCGGTTGCGGTTGGTTGTGACATGCCAAATAGGCCAACAGCGCCAGCGCTTTAGCATTGGTTAGGTGGATCGCTGTTTGATTGTAAAAAATTTGGGGCTGCCCCAAAAAATAGCAGCGTAGATCCATCGTCAATTCCCAACCCAAAATCAACTAGGCAACCATTTTAAACCAAAATCACCCAATGGCGGAAGCGACTTGGGAAACCAAACAGGAAAGCCACCAGCGATAATCAAGCCAGCAAACCCGATTTAGTGCTGGAGCAAGACCCATGACAACCGCAACCACTGGCAAACTCCAAGTTGGCGACCAAGCCCCAAGCTTTCGCTTACCCAACCAAACTGGGGCAATGGTCGATTTACAAGATCTGTTAGGTAAAAAGCATATTGTGCTGTTTTTCTATCCCAAAGATGATTCGCTGATTTGTGTCGCCGAAGTTTGTGCTTTTCGCGACCAATACGAGGTGTTCAAACAAGTTGGAGCCGAAGTAATTGGCGTGAGCAGCGATTCAGTTGAGTCGCACCAGCAATTTGCTGCCAAACATCGCTTACCATTTACCTTGTTGAGTGATGGAGATAGTGCCGTGCGCAAGGCTTATGGCGCAATGACTTTGGGAATTTTTACGGGCCGCGTCACCTATATTATCGATCCACAAGGCACGATTCAGAATATTTTCTCATCGCGCTTGAATGCCCAAAAACATATTGACGAATCGCTACGAATTTTGCAACAACATTAATCTTGAATTGGAGGGTTAATCAGTGACTACTGCAACTGCTGGCAAATTAGCTGTTGGTGATCAAGCCCCGACCTTCAGCCTGCCCAATCAAGCAGGCCAATTGGTCGATTTACAAAGCCTGCTTGGCCACAAGAAAATCGTCTTATTTTTCTATCCTAAGGATCATTCGGCTGGCTGCGTGGCCGAAGTCTGTGCCTTTCGCGACCAATATGAAGTGTTTAAGCAAGCGGGTGCTGAAGTAATTGGCATTAGCAGTGATTCGGTTGAGTCGCACGAACAGTTTGCCGCCAATCATCGCTTGCCGTTTACCTTATTAAGCGATCGCGAAGGGGCAGTGCGTAAACTCTATGGCGCAACCACTTTAGGCATTTTGGCAGGCCGTGTCACCTATATCATCGATCAGCACGGCACAATTCAGCATATTTTTTCATCGTTGCTAAATGCCAACAAACACATCAGCGAAGCCCTACGCATCATCAAAGAGGCTTAGAGTTTAACGACGACATTTTTAATCACGAAGGACACGAAGAGCACAAAGGTTGATTCTGTGGTGCTAATCGATTGGCTGGCACTTCAGCCAACCCGGCCTTGGCGTGCTTCGCGTTCTTCGCGGTTCCATCGCTTTCCCCTTACTTCATCCTTCATCCCTCATCCTTCATCCTTCCTCATGTGAGGCTGATCAATTTTTGGCGCACGGCAAGACTAACAGCCTCGGTGCGATTGGTTGCGCCAAGCTTGCCCAAGATATTTTGCACATGCACTTTGACCGTGCGTAAAGCAATATCCAGCTCAAGCGCAATTTCGCCATTGGAGCGACCACGCCCTAGCAGGTGCAGCACTTCCAACTCGCGCGGGGTTAATGATTCAGGTTGGGGATTGCTCACGCCTGCCACCAGTTTGGCAGCAATATCCGGCGCAAGGTGGGTGCTACCCTTGGCAACGGCTTGAATCGCCGAAACCAACTCATCAGCCGAAGCATCCTTTAATAGATACCCCTTGGCCCCAGCTCGCAAGGCGGCCCAAATAAATTCATCGGTGGCATAGGTGGTGAGCACCAGCACTTTAGCTTGGGGCCAACGCTGACAAAGTTGGCCAATCGCGGTGGGGCCATCCATCACCGGCATTTGTAAATCCATCAAAACGACATCAGGTAGTTCTTGAGCATACAGATCAAGTGCTGCTTGACCGTTGGCAGCCTCGCCTACAATCTCGATCGTTACTTCATCCTCTAAAACAGCAATCAAACCCTCACGAACAATCCGTTGATCTTCAACAATTGCAACTCGAATCATGGCAACATCCTCGGTGATGGCGGTTTTAGCGCCTTGCTATCAGCTAGCTATCAGCTTAACACGGGTCTAGCCCGATCTGATTATGCTATAATGGCGCTTATACGAGGGCCAAAAGCCCTTCTTTTTTGGATAAAAAACCCGCTTGCGGGGCTGTGGCTCCGGCCTGTACCTTGACTTCTTGCCAATCATCCACGCGAGCGCTGCAGCAGAAAGATCATCGCACTATATATGTTTAGATCATTTTTTCGCTCATTTAGCCGCGATATTGGCATGGACTTAGGTACTGCCAATACTTTAGTCTATTTACGCGGTAAAGGCATTGTTATTTCTGAGCCATCGGTGGTGGCTATTGATAAACGTACCGGAATTCCCCAAGCGTTTGGCGCTGCGGCCAAGGCGATGGTTGGGAAAACCCCAGCCAATATTGTAGCAGTCCGCCCGCTCCGCGATGGTGTGATTGCCGATTTCGATGTAGTCGAAAAGATGATGAAATATTTTTTCGACCAAGCCCATAAACATGTTGGCGCGAGCATTGCTGGCCGCCCACGCGTGATCGTTGGCGTACCCTCAGGCGTGACCGACGTGGAAAAACGCGCCGCTCGTGATGCCGCAATGAATGCTGGCGCTCGCGAAGCCTATGTGATCGAAGAACCAATGGCGGCTGCTGTTGGTGCAGGCTTGCCTGTGACCGAACCAACTGGCTCAATGGTTGTCGATATTGGCGGCGGTACGACGGAAGTTGCCGTCATTTCGCTGGGCGGGATTGTAATTAACCACTCGTTGCGCACCGCTGGCGACGAAATCGACGAGGCCGTGATTGCCTTCGCCCGCCGTGAATATAACTTGTTGATTGGCGAACGCATGGCCGAGAAAGCCAAAATCGCCGCTGGCTCAGCCTACCCGCTCGAAGAAGAAATCAAAGTTACCCTGCGTGGTCGCGATTTGCTGACAGGCTTGCCCAAAGCGATTGAAATTAGCAGCATTGAATTGCGCGAAGGTATCGCTGGCCCTGTGGCCAATATTGTTTCCGAGGTACGCACGGCCTTGGAAGAAACCCCGCCAGAATTGGTCGCCGATATTATGGAGCATGGTATTACCTTGGCTGGTGGTGGCTCGATGCTGCGTGGCCTTGATCGGCGGATTGCTGCTGAAACCAAAATGCCAGTCCATATCGCCGAAGATCCGTTGTCGTGTGTGGCACGCGGCACAGGCAAAATGATCGAGGAATTTGATAAATACCGTGACACGATTCGGCGTTCGCAGGAATCGCGTCGCATCAAACGTGGTTAGTCATGTTAAGTCGTTCCGGCAATGCTCAACGGGCAACCAAGCTGATTGTTTGGCTGGCATGTCTTGTGGTTGTGCTGTTATTGCTCGATCAACAGGGGATTCTCACGCCAGTTACCGATAGCACGGCTCGTGTTTTGACTCCAGTTACGCGCACGCTGACGAATATTCGTTTAGCGATTAGCGATACCTTTGGCGGTATTTTTGGCTCGTCGCAAGCCGCCCAAGATTTGGCTGCCTTGCAAGAGCGGGTAACCGAGCTGGAAAACGAAAATGTCCAATTGCGCAGCGCTGCCGCTGAAAATACGACCTTGCGCCGCACCGCTGGTATGCGCGAACGCTATGGCTGGCGCACGGTAATTGGCAATGTGGTCAGTCGCTCCGCCGATGCTGGCAATCGGGTGATTAGCATTGATCGTGGTATTGTTGATGGCTTGGCGGTGGGCATGCCGGTGGTTTCGCATGTCAATGGCAGCCCCGATGCGTTAATTGGCTTGGTCGATACGGTCAGCCAGCATAACGCCACAGTTTTGTTAATTACCGATGCACGTTCGGTGGTGAGCGGTCAGGTATTATCGCAAGTCAACAGCGAACAAGAAAGTGGCAGCATTAGCCAACCCATGGGCGATGTACTTGGTCAATGGCAGCTTGGCTCACGCCTGATTATGCGCCATATCGATCGTGATGCTAAATTCAGCGTTGGCGACGATGTGTTGACCGCTGGCATTAGCAAAGCGTTGGCCTTCGATGCACCTGCGGCGCGGATTCCGCCCGATGTGCCGATTGGCCGTGTCAGCGCAATTCGCCCTGACGGCCACGGTCAACAAGCCGATATTGAACCATATTTTGATCCTGATGTGGTGCGGACTGTATGGATTATCGTCGGCGAAGATTAAGCGAACGGCTGCGCGGGCAGCTTTG
This sequence comes from Herpetosiphon gulosus, assembly GCF_039545135.1. Lineage (NCBI taxonomy): Bacteria > Bacillati > Chloroflexota > Chloroflexia > Herpetosiphonales > Herpetosiphonaceae > Herpetosiphon > Herpetosiphon gulosus. The sequence goes on from NZ_BAABRU010000002.1 coordinate 264,088, forward strand.
GTTGGCCCTGATCGTTGGATTAACCGTGATTATTCAGACAACCCTATTGCCAACGATCTTTAATGCGCACTTGAATTTGGTGTTGTTGGCGGTGGTGTGTTGGACACTCCTGGCGGATGCAACCAAGGGTGCTGCTATTGCTATGTATGGCGGCTTGCTGATTGATGTGGTTGGTTACTCGCCGTTTGGCAGTCATGCCTTGGCCTTGTTACTGGTTACCTGGGTTTGTAGCCTTGCTGCCGAGCGTTTTCCACCCGATACATGGCCAACTTCGCTCTTGCTAACCATTGGGTTAACCCCGCTGTATCACTTAATTACCCAAGTGTTTCGCGGTGGCACCGACGATTGGCTGAGTTGGGCAATTGTGGTGCTTGTGCCAGCTATGATTATCAATGCGATTGCGGTTTTGCCAACCTTCCTCGTTTTGCAATGGTGGAACGAGCGCAAAATCCGCCACTAAACCTTATCATCAAGGAGAACCCTATGCGCGGTCGCTTGATCGGCTTACGGGTCGTGAGCTTAATTATTTTTGTGGTCTTGCTCGCACGCTTGCAGCAATTGCAATTTGGCAGCAGCGCTGCATCCTCACGTGCTTCAATTGAGCAAAATATTACCCGCCGCGATTATGTTGCCCCCCAACGTGGCGAAATTTTTGCCAGCGATGGCACAACGCTGCTAGCAGCCTCGGTTCCAACCTCGATCTTGGGGATTCAAGCTGAATCACTGCCACGCAAACGCGCTGATCGCAATGCGGTGTATCTGCGGCTGAGTATGTTGTTGCCCTTCAGCGATACTTTCACGCTCTCACCAACCACCAAATTACAAGAAGATCCAGCGTTGGCCGCAGCAATTTATGCTATCTCGCCAATTTTGCCTGCCGATACCAACTTCGCACCAGCGCAATCGATCACGGTGACCGTGCCGATGGGCAAGGCTTTGACTGCGCTGCAATTGAGCCAAGCCTATACTGATGTGATCACCCTGCAACCTGGGGTTGAAAAGATGCTTGCCAAAGCCAACTTGCCAGGGTATTTGGTTGTGCCCGTTGCCAAAAATATTCCTGATGATGTGGCCTTGGCGATTCGCGAAAATGCGCTGGCCTTGCCCGGCGTGCGGGTGGTCGATGGCTTCCAGCGCGATTACCCACTGGGTGCCGAAGTTCAATCGCTCTCGCATTTATTGGGCTATATGATTCGGATTAACGATAAGCAACTGGCCCGTTATAACCCCACCAATGATGCTGACGGCCCGCGCCAATATCTCGAAAGCGATTTAATTGGGGTTGATGGGATCGAAAATTATTATGAATCGACCTTGCGCGGCAAACTCGGCACAAATCAAATTTCGGTTGATGTCTGGGATCGAATTGTCGGCGAGCCAACGGTGTTGCAGCCAATGGAAGATGGCAAAAATCTGATTTTGAATATTGATATGAATTTGCAGCAAGCCAGCGAGGAAATTTTACAAAAATGGCTCGATGTTGCCGATCAACGCCGCGTGCGCTTAGCCAACACACCGGGCAAAGATCAAGCTAAATATGCCTCATACGACCCCATTAACAAAGGCGTGATTATGGTGATGGATGTCAACACGGGGGCTGTTTTGGCCTCGGTCAGCTTGCCAGCCTACGATAACAACGCCTTTAATCGCGGTGAGGTCGAGGAAATTACCGATTTATTTACCGATGAAGAAAACACACCCTTGCTGCATCGGGCAATTGCTGGTAAATATCCGCCTGGCTCGACCTTCAAGCAATTTACTGCTGCCGCTGCCTTAGATAGCGATATCATCAACCCTGGCACGCAAATTCAAGACCCAGGCTTTTTGATTGTGCGCAACGAATATAACGAAGCCTTGACCAACCAATATCCCAACTCCAATCGTCGCGCCAATGGATTGATCAACGTTTCTGATGCGTTGAAAGTCTCATCGAACGTCTTTTTCAACACAGTTGCTGGCGGCACCGATTATGTCACCAATCTCAAACCAACCGATCCCCAAATCAAAGGTGGCTTGGGGATTGATCGCTTGTATGAGACGGTTTCGGGCGAGTTTGGCTTCGATAAATTGACCGGAATCGATTTGCCAGGCGAAGATTCGGGGATTATTCCCAATAAAGAGTGGAAGAAACAGCGCCGTGAACGTTGGGGCGTTGGCGATACCTATATCGCGGCAATTGGTCAGGGCGATGTGCAAGTTACGCCCTTGCAATTGCTGCGTGCTACCGTCGCTACCGCCAATCGTGGTTCAGTCTATCAACCACAAGTCGTCAAAGCGATTACCGATTTGAACCGCACCGATACGATCACGCTTACCCCAGTGATTGAACATACGATTAATCTGGCACCTGAGCATTGGGCAATTATTCGCGAAGGCATGCGCCGCTCAGTGCGTGATTCCGATGCCTACAATCGCATCGCCAACAACAATAACAAACCAGCAGGCGCAATTTTGGCCGATATCGATCGGCTGGATTTGGCAGGCAAAACCGGAACCGCCGAGTATGCCGAAGGACCATATTTGCGTTCGCACTCATGGTTTGTTGGCTTTGCACCGTTCGATAATCCTAAGGTGGCGATTTTGGCCATGCTCGAAGGCACTGGCGATTTAGGTGACGGTTCGGGGACATTGGCCTTGCCAGCAGTAGTTGATGTGCTGCGAGCCTATAATGGCGAAGCCTTCCCCGATATCAATGGTAATTTGCCTACGCCTGCGGCTGGCAGCACTGGTCAATAGAGGGAAAAATCCATGCAGTTAACTGTGGCGCTTGGCCAAATCGCTTTAGTGTTGGGTGATCGTGAAGCCAATTTAGCGACGGTACGCCAAATCGCCGCCCGTGCCGAGATGGTTGGCGCAGATCTACTGGTGCTACCAGAGTTGTGGGGCACTGGCTATATGCTGGAGCAAGCCCACACGTTGAGCGATCCGCTGGGCAAGGGCTTGTTTGAAGAAGTTGCGATTTTAGCGGCCCGCCATCATTTGGCGATTATTGGCTCACTGCTTGAGCGGGATGGCAAGCAAGTTTATAACACTGCCACGCTGTATGATGCGCAGGGCAAACGCCTGCATAGCTATCGCAAAACCCACCTGATTGGCTTGATGCAAGAAGATCAATACTTGGGGGCTGGTCAGCAAGCTGAAATTTTTGACACTGCTTGGGGCAAAAGTGCGTGTGCCATTTGCTACGATTTGCGCTTTCCTGAGTTGTTTCGGCGTTATGCCTTGGCTGGCGCAGGAGTCATAATTATTCCGGCTGAATGGCCAACCGTCCGCATTGAGCATTGGCGAACCTTACTTCGAGCACGGGCAATCGAAAACCAAGCTGTGGTGATTGCATGTAATCGGGTTGGCAGCGATCGTGCCAATCAATTTGGTGGTCATTCAGTTGTGATCGATCCTTGGGGCAATGTTTTGGTTGAGGGCGATGATCAATCTGGCCTGTTGACTGCAAGCGTTGATCTCGACAGCGTTGCCAAAGCCCGCGACTTCCTGCCAGTTTTCCGCGATCGACGGGTTGATTTGTATTAAGACGAGGGATCAGGAGCTTGGCTTTTGATCCACGAAGGACACGAAGCAGCGAGGGGTCAGGGATCAGGGGCTAGGGATCAGATGCTATACAATTTTAAACTGCCCGCTGATCCCTCAACCCTCAACCCTCTGCGTTAAAGTCCAATGCCTGAAGTTTGGATCTTATGTTCTATGCTCTATGTTCTATGTTCTATGCTCTTTTTCATCCTTCATCCTTCCAACGGGTGGTTGCACAGTTCCCCTGAATGGTGGATAATCAACCAGCAGAATGGTGGCATCGACAAGTGTTGGAATCGTGTTAACATTGTGATGCAATGGAATGGCCCTCTGCCATGCGCGAGGTTTTTCGGGTAGACTAGAAGCATCGACCGAAGTGCGCCGATGCGCACCGTTGCAAGGAGGCTTGCTATGTCCTGGTTTCAATGGCTCTCACCTGCTCACGACATTGTGGCAGCGAAATCGCCCTCGATGGTTGTTCCCTACGTTGTAGAAACAAGCAGCCGTGGCGAACGAGTTTATGACATCTACTCACGTTTGCTCAAAGAGCGGATCATCATTCTCGGTACTCCGATTGATTCGCAAATTGCGAATGTGTTGGTGGCTCAATTATTGTTCTTGCAACACGATGACCCCGATCGCGATATTTCAATCTATATCAACAGCCCAGGCGGCGAAGTCAACGCTGGCCTTGCGATCTACGATACGATGCAGATGGTTTCACCCGATATTGCGACTTGGTGTGTTGGTTTTGCTGGTAGTATGGCTACGCCAGTTCTCGCTGGTGGGACCAAAGGCAAACGCTATTCCTTGCCCAATTCAACCATCCACATGCACCCAGCTGGTGGTGGTGCTCGCGGCTATGCGCCTGATGTCGAAATTCAAATTAAAGAGTTGTTGCGCTTGCAAAATATTGTGCGTGGCTTGCTGGCAAAAGATACTGGCCAGCCGATCGAACGCATTGCCCGCGACTTCGACCGCGATTTGTTTATGACACCAGAACAAGCCAAAGAATATGGTATCATTGACGAAATTACGACCCACATTGAAGCTGGGCAACAAGATTAATTGAGCAACAAGGATGATGACGCGAGCAACGAAGCTCGCGTCGTCACCAATGGGAGCAATTCCAATGGCGCAATCCGCCTTTATGCCACCGACCTATTACTGCTCGTTTTGCGGGCGGAACCAAGATGAAGTCGATCGCTTGGTCTCAGGTCCGGGGGCATTGTTTATTTGCAACGAATGCATTGAGCTGTTAAGCGCAATTATTGCTAACGAGGAGCGTAAAGATGCTCCGAATGCCCCAACCCTACCACCAACGCTGCCGATTCCTCACGCTATTCGCGATCATCTCGATGAATATGTGATTGGCCAAGATCGGGCAAAAAAGGTGATGGCAGTGGCGGTGTACAACCACTACAAGCGATTGCGTGCCCAAGCCCAAGGCGATACCGATGTCGAAATTCAAAAAAGCAATATTTTGTTAGTTGGGCCAACTGGCTCAGGCAAAACGCTGCTGGCCCAAACGCTAGCCCGTATGCTTGATGTGCCATTTGCGATCGCCGATGCTACCGCATTAACCGAGGCTGGTTATGTTGGCGAAGATGTCGAGACGATTCTGCTGCGTTTGATTCAGGCCGCCGATGGCGATGTTGATCGCGCTCAAATGGGCATTTTGTATATCGACGAAATCGATAAAATCGCCCGCAAAGCCGATAATCCATCGATCACCCGCGATGTTTCAGGTGAGGGCGTACAACAAGCCTTGCTAAAAATCCTCGAAGGCGGGGTGGTCAATGTACCGCCAATGCCAGGTCGCAAGCATCCTCAGCAAGAATTTATTCCCTTTGATACCACCAATGTATTGTTTATTTGTGGTGGGGCGTTCGAAGGGCTAGAACACCATATCGCCCAACGTTTGGGCAGTGGCGGCACGTTGGGCTTTGGCAAAGCGATTGTCAAAGAAGAACGGATCGAGCGTTCCAAAAAATTGCTATCACTGGTTAACCCCGACGATCTGTTACATTTTGGCTTTATTCCCGAGTTTATCGGTCGCATGCCAGTCGTTGCCGCGCTCACGCCGCTCGATAAAGATGCCATGATGCGGATTTTGACTGAGCCACGCAACGCAATCATTAAGCAATATCAAAAAATGTTAGCACTTGATCACGTGCAACTCGAAGTCAGCGGCGATGCCATGGAAGCGATTGTTGAGCGAGCTTTGGCTGGCAAAACAGGCGCTCGTGGTTTACGCACTGCCGTCGAAGAAATTTTGCTTGATGTGATGTTCGATTTGCCCTCGGAAACCGATGTTGTGCGCTGTGTGATCACTGCTGAAACTGTGCGTGATGGCGCAATGCCAACCCTGATTCGGCGAACCAGCAGCCGCAGCCGTGCCGGCAAGCAACCAACCACGAAAGCTAGTTAAACGCTATTTTGATGTCATGATGCCTCGTTCTCGTTGAGAGCGGGGCATTTTGTTTTAGCGTTTGTTGCCATGGCTTGACACACTGCGTAAATCGCGGCATCCTGCTAGTAGCACATGTAATTTGTGGCTTTTATGGAGGCACTATGAAAGGTAAAGTTTGTTTGGTCACTGGGGCAACTGGTGGTATCGGCAAGGTGACGGCCTTAGAACTCGCTCGCCAAGGCGCAACGGTCGTAATTATTGGGCGGCATCCATTGCGCACCGAAGGCGTTACCGAGATGATCAAACGCGAAACTGGTAACCCCAATGTTAGCTATATTCTGGCCGATTTATCCAAACAAGCTGATGTGCGACGGGCAGCGGCTGAATTTCTGAGCAAGCACGATCAATTGCATATTTTAGTAAATAATGCCGGAGCCTTCTATAACTCACGCCAAGAAAGCAGTGATGGCATTGAATTAACTATGGCGCTGAATCATTTGGCCTATTTTCTGTTAACCGACTTATTGTTGGATACGATCAAAGTCAGCGCTCCTGCCCGGATTATCAATGTTTCATCCGAGGCCCATCGCATGGGCGCAATGGATTTCAATGATCTTGAAGGCAAGCGCAAATGGGGTGGCTGGCGTATGTATGGTCGTTCCAAATTAGCCAATATTCTGTTTACCAAAGAGCTAGCCCGACGTTTGGCTGACACCGATGTCACAGTCAACTGCTTGCATCCAGGCGTGGTCTCAACGGGCTTTGCGGCCAACAATGGCTTCTTTGGCATTGCCATGCGTAAATTAATGGATCTTGGCTCGATCAGCGCCGAAAAAGGTGCAGAAACCACCTTGTATCTGGCAACATCGCACGAAGTTGAGCATCTCACGGGCTTATATTTTGATAAAAAGAAGCCGCGTGAATCCAGCCCAGCCTCGCATGATCAAACTGCTGCTGAAAAGCTCTGGGAGTGGAGCGAAGCCAAAATCAAGCAAATTAGCGAGCAACAAGCAGCGTAAAAAGGGATGAAGGATGAAGGATGAAGATCAGTGGCTATAGGCTATATATAATGGTTCATTGGGTTCATGCCCTCACCCCCTAGCCCCCTCTCCCGCCCTGCGAAGCGAGGGGGAACCGCTCCAGCAGTGCTCCCCTCGCCCGCCGCAGTGGGAGAGGGGCTGGGGGTGAGGGCATGGAAGCACTGGTTGTTAATGCTGTATACCATTACAGATAGCCTATAGCCATGTTCCATTCTGCGTTAAAATTTCCTTGTGGGCTTCTAGCCCCTAATCACTCAATTCCTGACCTTTCGTTTATTGCCAAGCATACAACGTGGTAATAATGCTCGAATAATCGTCAGTCCACAAACGATCGTTAGGTCGATTTTGTAAAGCTTGCCATTGATATTGATCGATAAATTGTTGATATAAGGCTTGATTCTTGGTAAAAATCACCCACTTGGTGCTAATATTGCCCTCTTCGAGTACCGATTGATCGGTATTATATTCATGTACTAATGCTAATAAACCAAGCTCCGCCGCTAAATCGTATAAAACTGGCTCTAAATTGAGATAGCGATTTGAAATATGAAAAGCGATAATCCCATCAGCTTTGATCTTGCTCAGATATAATTCAATCGCCTCAAACGTGATTAAGTGAGTTGGAATTGCATCGGAGCTATAGGCATCCATCATCAATAAATCAAATGGTTGGGTTTCATAGGCTAACGAAATTCGGGCATCACCTACAATCACTGGTGCTTGCGGCGTACATTGGCTCAGAAAGCTAAAAAATTGTTGATTTTGAGCAATATCAATCACCACGGGATCAATTTCAAAATAGCGCCAAGTATCTTGTGGTTGGGCATAACAGGCAGTTGCCCCGCTGCCCAAACCAACAACTCCAATCGTTTTTGTAGATGGTTGTTGATTTACAATTTGAAAAATCTCGTTCAGTGGCCCATTTAAACTATAATAGGTTAACGGGCGTTTGCTTAATGCTGGATCAAGAAATTGCATGCCATGTAGGGTAGTTCCGTGCATCAATAAATGCAAACGATTAGCTGAATTAACGACCCGATTGACTCCGAAAAAGCTACGTTCTTGATAAATAACCGTCGATTGACTAAAACCAATGATTGAAACAACGCTGAAAAATCCGCCAAGGCTCAAGCCAAACGCCAAAGGATTACGCGATTGAGTATAGGCAACTAGCATTGCCACCGAAAATAAGATTGCATAGCCAACCGATTGGCCATGATAATCAAAGGCCTTAATTCCCAAAACTAAACCGATCGTTATCAATATCATTAACCCAGGTATACGTAATAACTTGAGCCATTCTTGGCGATTGGTAGGTTTAGGTTTTCGCCATGGCGCAAGCATCAGCGCCAAACACAACATCAACGGATATTCCCAAACCGCATCGAAGATTAACGGAGCGATTAATCCATTGAATATGCCGCCAATCACGCCGCCTAACGACATAAGAAGATAGAATTCGGTTAATTTTTGTGGTTCAGGCCGATCATCAGCTAGTTGTTGATGTAGAACCATGGTTACTACAAATAGACTCAGCAAGTGCAAAATCAAGAGCAAGAGAATTGGGCTGTTGGCTTCGGAAATCATCGTTAGGATAATTAACATCACCAAAATTGGCATTAGCCAAATTAATGCTTGTTTTGGAATAATAACTTTATTGGCAAAAACAAAAATAAATGTCAACAAATATAAAGCTAAGGGAATAACCCAGAGCAAAGGCATCGCCACAATATCAGTGGTAATAAAAGTTGTAACACTCACTAATAAACTTGAGGGTACTGCTGACCATGCAATCCATTTGATCCGACGTTGCCAGTTTATTGATTGAGTTGGCTGCATATTTTGGCTGATAACTGCTTGTGGTGCGCGTTGCCAAACCCGTATGCCACAACCAATAAACAACAATACCAACAACAAATAACCCCAGCGCCAACTAGAGCTTTGAATCGCAAGGCTGGTATTTGGCTCAATAATCAGCGGATACGCCAAGAGTGCCAACATACTGCCAACATTGCTCATCGCATATAACACGTAAGGATTACGATTTTGCTCACTTGTGCCAAACCATGCTTGTAGTAACGGGCTACTAGCTGAAACAACAAAAAATGGCAAGCCTAAGGCAACTGCAAATAAACTCAACAGCCAAGCAATTGGAAAATCAGTGGTCGGTGCTTGCCAACCAGCCGGAATTGCAATTGGCAATACTAACAAAGGGGTTAATAAGAGCCCACAATGAATTAATACTTGTTGGCGTGGCTTAAAATATTTGGTCAGCAAGTGCGAATAGCCATATCCTAGCAATAACATGGTTTGATAAAATACGAGTGCTGTATTCCAAACTGATGGTGCACCACCAAGCAACGGCAAGGCCATTCGAGCAAACATCGGCTGAATAACAAATAATAAGCTGGCACTGGTAAAAATGGTTAATGCAAATAATAATGGCATAGATTAATTCCTATTGCTGAGCATGGCGAATCAAACATTGCCGTAATCCAAACTCCAACCTGCCGATTGAGCCAGTTTCTTGACACAATCGGCAGGTTGGCGATTTAGCTGACGATTCGTTCAACTTCAACCAAATTATCGTAGAAAGTTGCACCGCCACCCATATCCGAGAGCGCTTGGGGCGTGGTATGGTTGACATTGCGGCCATCGACGGTTAGCTCCGACCACCAAATTGATGGCGCAACCACCACAGCTTGGCGCACCCGATCAGTCACGACTGCCTGCGCCTGAAACCCACCGCGATCGTTGCGAATCAACACTTGATCGCCATCGTCAATGTTGCGTTCAATCGCATCAAGTGGATTAATTTCTAGGGTTGGGCCACTCTCATAGCGCTGCAAAATATTGCCAAAGGTGCTATTCAAAAAGTGATGGGCTGGCGGCGAAATTAAGGTTAATGGATAGCGTTCGGCCAATCGCGGGTTAGTGGTTGGGCTTTCATACGGTGCGGTGTAAGTCGGCAATGGATCAAAACCATCAGCCAGCATGCGTTCAGAATAGAGTTCGCACTTGCCTGATGGTGTGAGAAAATTGCCCTCAGCAAACGGTGCCCAATCGTTTGGCACATTCAAACGCAGCCAATCCTCTTGTTGCAAGCGTTCGAGCGTAATGCCGGCCAAGGCTGGGTGGTCTGAATCGAGCGCCTGACGAGCGATTGTTTGATCATCATCGCCAAAACATGGCTCACTAAAGCCCATTTTGGCCGCCAAGCGCCGAAACAACTCAGTATTCGGAATCGCCTCGCCCAGCGGCTCAATCGCTTGGTTGCTCCAAGCTAGATACCAGTGACCATAGGCTTTATGTAAATCAACATGCTCTAGTTGGGTGGTCGCAGGCAAAATAATATCAGCGTAACGCGTCGTGTCGGTATAAAACTGCTCGTGCACCACCGTGAATAAATCTTCGCGCTCCAAACCACGCTTAACTGCTTCCAAATCGGGAGCCACACTCGCCGGATTAGAATTATAAACAAACAAGGCTTGCACTGGCGGATCGTTTAACTCGGTCAAGGCATGGCCAAGCTGATTCATATTGATCATGCGGGTTCCAGCCGGAATCAGATCGGGGCACTCCAAAGCAGCATTATTAATTGGAAATGTGCCGCTGGTGGAAAGCAAAATGCCGCCTGCTCGCTCACGCCACGAACCGATTACCGCAGGCAAACAGGCCAAGGTGCGCACAGCCATGCCACCACCAGCGTGACGTTGCAAGCCATAGTTGATCCGAATTGCAGCGGGTACAGTTGTGGCATATTCATGGGCTAATTGCTCAATCGTTGCCACATCCAAACCAGTTAATTCGGCCACGCGCTCTGGCGGATATTCCTGCACGCGCTGACGCAATTGCTCGCCGCCAAGACAATAATCATCAAGATAAGCTTGATCGTGCAAGCCATCGCGAAAAATAATATGCATCATGCCCAGCGCCAAGGCGGCATCAGTGCCTGGCAATGGCGCGATATGCCAATCGCATTGAGCGGCAGTGCGCGAACGCCAAGGATCGATCGCAATCACCCGTGCGCCAGCCTTGCGTGCCGCCTTGACGAACGTCCACAGGTGGACATTCGATGTGAGCGTGTTGGTTCCCCACAAAATAATTAATTTGGCCTCAACATAGGCTTCAGGGTCAGTGCCAACACTCGCGCCAACCGTATAGCGATAGCCCGTTGCCCCAGCGCTGGCACAAATTGTGCGGTCAAGCAATGAAGCACCCAAACGATGGAAAAAGCGTCGATCCATCGAGCCATAATGCAGCAAGCCCATCGTGCCAGCATAGGAGTAGGGCAAAATTGCTTGCGGGCCATGGCTAATGGTAATTGCTTGTAATCGTTCGGCGATGGTGGTTAGGGCTTCTTCCCACGAGATCCGTTCGAATTGGCCAGCGCCTTTGGGGCCAACCCGCTTGGCTGGATACAACAAACGGCCTTGGTGGTAGGTGCGCTCAACATAGCGCGAGACTTTGGTGCACAAAAAACCATTGGTTATGGGGTGCTCAGGGTTGCCTTGAATTTTAATCGCCTTGCCGTCTTGCACAGTTACGAGCATCGAGCAGGTATCGGGGCAATCGTGAGGGCAAACCGCATGAATAATCTGCTGATCAAGCGCAATCGTTGTCATGGCATCAATCGGGCTGAAAACCCGCCTCCTTTGCAGTTGTTGCCAGATACTATACAACTTTTCGTTTTTTTCAACGAATTATCAGCTGCATGTTATGGAAACTTCACCCCCAATGTGCTTGAATAGGGTATTGAATCGCAGATCTATCCGTGATATAGTGGTCTATCATTAGGCTTTTCTATAGCAGTAGAAAGTCGGTGCTTACTTGAAAAACGTACTTGAAGTTCTGATGGGGGCAGCCCGTCAGCATCGTTATCTAACGCACGACCAAGTGCTGCTCCACCTTCCTCCCTCCGACAAAAACACAGCGCTGTTCGACGAATTGTGTGTCCGCTGCCAAGCAGAAGATATTCCAATTTTGGAAGAACCGCCAACCGCTGCAGTGCATCTCCGTTCACGCGATGTCGATGACGACGATCTCGAACGGTCTCTGATTCGGGAAGGGGTAAGCCTCGATGATCCGGTGCGCATGTATTTGCGCGAAATTGGCCAAGTGCATCTCTTGACCGCCCACGAAGAAACCATGTTGGCCAAACAATTGGAACGCGGCGAACGCGCGATGATTCGGCTCGCCCGCCACGAATATCTCCTCGAAGAAAAAGCCCGTCTGCAACAGCAAGTCCTCGAAAGCGAAGCCGCCCGTCAACATCTCATCCAAGCCAATTTACGCCTCGTGGTGTCGATTGCCAAAAAATATGTTGGCCGCGGCATGTCGTTTTTAGATTTAATTCAAGAGGGCAATATTGGCCTGATGCGGGCAACCGAGAAGTTCGATTATCACAAGGGCTTTAAGTTCTCAACCTATGCCACTTGGTGGATTCGCCAAGCAATTACGCGCTCGATCTCTGATCATAGTCGCACAATTCGCCTACCAGTCCATGTGGGCGAGACGATTAATCGCGTCAAGCGCACAGCCCACAAGTTGCAACAAGCCCTAGAGCGCGAGCCAAGCGCCGAGGAGATTGGCGAAGCCCTTGGGTTGCCCGCCGATAAAGTGCGGCGAGTACTCGAAGTTGCTCGTCAGCCAGTTTCACTCGAAACGCCTGTTGGCAACGAGGGCGATAGCGTGCTGGGCGATTTTATTGAAGATGATCGCTCATCCGAGCCGCTTGATCATGCTACCGAGCATTTATTGCGCGAGCAACTTGATGAAGTGTTGTGCAAACTCGATGAACGCGAACGCCGCATTATTGAGCTACGCTATGGCTTGGTCGATGGTAAATATCGCACACTCGAAGAAGTTGGCCGCGAATTTGGAATTACCCGCGAGCGCATTCGCCAAATCGAGGCCAAAGTATTGCGAAAACTGCGCCACCCCGCGTTTGGTGGGCGCAAATTGCGAGCCTATCTTGAATAACTAAGTTGCAGATTGAACGGCAAAGCAACACACGCGTAGCGCGGACAAAATGCCGTGATGCGCGTGTGTTAGTTTTTAATCAACACCACAATCGGAGGTTGTCAGATGGAAACGATTCAAGCTGATGCTGCATTGACCCAACTTGCCAATCTGTGCCACGCCTTAGGCCATCCATTGCGTTTAGGCATTGTGCGCTACATCGCCCAGCATCCCCGCTGTATCTGTAACGATATTGTGCAGCGAACCAATCGTGCTCAATCGACAATCTCTGAACATTTGCGGGTGTTGGCTCAAGCTGGCATAGTGGAAAACGAACAGGAAGGCCAAGCCACGGTCTATTGGCTGGCTCCGCAGACGCTCAAACTACTAGAACAAGAAGTTGAGCAACTTTGTGATTCTGCCCAACAAAAAACGGTCGCTGAGCGCAGTGCTCAACGACCGTTGTGGTATCAACTCAATCGTTAGATTAGTCGTTTAATGGCTGACCAGTGTATGGGTCAAAGCGTGGTTTTTCTGGTTGGGCTGGCGCTGGATTGATTGGTTGACCCGTTTGTGGGTCGAACTTCCAATCGCTTTGAGGCACAGCTGGATTAGCATTGCTGGTTTGAGCATTGTTGACCGCAGTTTTGACCTTGTTGAATACATTTTGGGCTTGGTTACGCATTTCATCAATACCGCTGTTGATGCCTGGGCTAGGCAAACCAGGTGCAGTTACAACTGGCAATACGGCCCATAAAATGATGTAGAGCAACACGCCCGAACCACCAGCCAAGGTCACCAGAACAAAGGCCAAGCGCACCAAGGTTACATCAAAAGCGAAATATTGAGCCAAGCCCGTACAAACACCAGCAATCATTTGATCTTGTTGAACACGCACTAAGCGATTTGAATTTTGCATTGTAAACTCCTTATTTGGGTGCAACTTGTGGTTGCTTATCTGCTAACTAGGACGCAGGCCAGCAAAAAATTGTTGCAGCAATCATGCTTAGATTGTCAAGCAAAAGGTTTATCTGTTTTCTCTCCACGTATGATTAGCCATATTTCGCCACCCTTCCGTCCCTCCGCCAAAGGGAAACGCAGGGTGTTTTCATCCCCCTGCACCCCCTAAAGCACATTTGATGGTATGTACTCACCACGTGAAAGCTCAAAGATTATCGTTCTAGAAAGCGCATAACTATGGATTAGGCAAGATTCATGCTTGCGTAAAATACGAACGTATGGTATTTTATCAATATGAGTCGCAAAGATAGTGCCAAAGAACTTATTTTGAATAAAGCAGTGCAGATGGCTTCGGTCGCTGGCCTGAATGGCTTAACGATTGGCAGCTTGGCTGAGGCTGTCGCCATGTCCAAGGGCGGTATCAGTGCGCACTTCAAATCCAAGACTGAACTGCAAGTTGCGGCGGTTGATCGAGCCTCTGAGCTATTTCAAGCAGCGGTGATTGGCCAAGTGCTAGCCGAACCCGCCGGAATTGCCCGCCTTAGCAAGCTTTGCGATTCGTGGTTTAGCTATTTGCAGCAGGGCATTTTTCTGGGTGGCTGTTTTTTTACCAACGCTGTGCTTGAGCTTGATGATTTGGATAACTCGGAAGTGCGGGCAGCTGTGCTGCGCTATTATCACAATTATCTAAATTTTATTGAGCAATCCATCGCCGAAACCGTGCAACTCGGGCAGTTTCGCCCTGACACGCCAATTGCCGAGGTTGCGCTGCAATTCCATGGCATCGAAATCGCCGCGCTGGTGTGGCGAGCAGTCCGTAGTCACGAAACCCAATTTGCAACCGCCCGCGCCGCCATCGACAATTTAATTGCCACCTATCGCAGCTAAAATTTTTTAGCTTCAATAAAACACGAACGTCCGTATTTATAAGGAGTTATTATGCAAATCAATGTAACCTACATCGGCACAGCCACGGTTTTGTTGGAAATTGACGGTTTGCGGATTTTGACTGATCCAGTGTTTGATCCAGCAGGCAGTTCGCGGGTTTACCAAGTACGGCCACAGGTTGAATTTGCACTTTACAAGCAAGCACCAGCAGCCTTGCAAGCAGATGATATTGGCGCAATTGATCTAGTTTTGCTCTCGCACGACGATCATTATGATAATTTGGATGATGCAGGCCGCGCTTTGCTGCCAAACGCAGGCCATGTCTTGACCACTGAATCGGGCCGCCAGCGCTTGCAACAACAGGGCGCGACCAACGTACAAGGCCTAGCCGAATGGCAATCGATCATCATTAACACGCCCCAAGGCTTACCGCTGACGATCACTGCCGTGCCAGCTCAACATGGCCCGGTCGAGTTACTGCCAATTATTGGCGAGGTAATTGGCTTTGTGTTGGAATATCCGACGTTTGAGCATGGCCCAATCTATATTTCTGGCGATACAGTGTTGTTTGATGGAATTGCGGCAATTGCTGAACGCTACGCCATTGGCACGGTCTTTTTACATGTTGGGGCAGCCCAATTTGCGCCAACAGGCCCGACCCTATTTACCTTTGATGCAACTCAAGCCCTCCAAGCAGCGCAGCTGCTCAAGCCTCAAAGCTTGATTCCGATTCATTTTGATGGTTGGCAGCACTTTAGCCAAGGCCAAGCAGAAATTGAACAAGCCTTCGTTGGGAGCGCGATTCAGCCACGTTGGCTAGAGCCAGGTATGATAACAACACTCACAGTTTAATATTTCCTCAACCCAAGGTTATGGACCACTTGTTACTAATCGGGAGGTTTATAGGCAACTTATTAGCCTAATTCGTGATCTCCGCCCTTCCGTCCCGCCTTGAGGCGGGACGGAAGGGTAGTGAATTAAGTAGAAACCGCCGATTTCTACTTATTCACCGCTTGAGCTAAGGCTGGCTGATGCCAACAATCTGGAGCAAATGGTTGGTGCATTTGTAGCACGCGCTGGTGCAAGCTGGCATGGCTGGGTGCTTGCAACTGCGCTTCGGCCACAATCCGATAATATTCGTAGCCATTGCTGGCCGCCCGTTGGGCCAGTTGTTGCCATTGGCGTTGAGCGGCTGGTACATCGCCTGAGGCCTGCGTGATTAAGGCATCAAGGCAGGCATGATCAAGGGCAATTTCGCCGTTGCCGGCTAGCGGTAAACTATGGCTAAACACCGTTCGAGCATGCTCGGCTCCCTCAGTGAGCAACATCAACAAAACTGAACGTCGCTCCCAAGCCATGCGCAGTAAATTGTTGCTTTGGGCAATTGGCATGGCCGCAATTCGATCAAGGCTTTGGCGAACTGAGCGCAAATCGCCGCGCAATAACTGCCCTAGCGCCAGGGTATCTAAAATTACGCCTCGGAAAAATGGCTCACCACCCTCGCCAAGCATATGCAATAAATTTTGGGCAATGGCTTCGGCTTGTTCAGTTTGCCCCAATGCTAATAAGGTCATGGCAATTTGGTTGCGTGAATTGTACCAACCTTGTTGATCATCGATCTGTTGTTTGATCGCGCAGGCTTGTTCGAGGGTTTGTAACGCGGCTTGGGGCTGGCCGCGCATCATTTGAATAATCGCTTGGGTGTGCTGCATGCGGGCTTGAGCATAGACATCGCCAATCCGCCGCAAGCCCGTAACCGCTTCGTCAATCGTGGCTTCGGCACGGTTTAAATCGCCTTTGGTGTAATAAAGATTAGCTAAATTGACAAAGGCTCGTGGGCGCACCCGCTCCAAGCGGGCAATGCGGGTTTGAGCAATCACATCGAGCCATGTTTGAATGCTGGCATCGACTTCGCCAGTATATTGCTGCACAATCGCCAAGGTTCCGCCAGCCCGCGCCCGAATTTCAGCAATCGTCATAATAGCCTCAGGTTCAAGTTGATTGGTTAGGGCAATCGCTTGTTCGGCGGCTTGGCGAGCCAACGCAAATTGTGATTGCATCAAAATCGCTTTGCTCAGCGCCATTTGTAATAAGCCATGCAAGCGTACCTCGCGCGAATCCAGCGTAGCGATGGTTTGTTCGAGCAAGGTTTGGGCAGCAGCAGCTTGATTGCGATGCAACATGGCCCCAGTTAAGCGCCAAACCAAATGCGCCCGTTGATTTGGTTGCCAAGCCAAGGCTAAGGCTTCGCGATACATGGCTTCGGCTTCGCTCGCTTGACTGGTAGCCATCAAAAATTCACCATAACTTTGCAACCATGGAAACAACAACTCAGGATGCTGTTGCTCGATCGTTGGGCGAATGCTTTGTAAAATCGCCGCCGCCGCGCTAGATAACCCCTGGTTCATCAAGGGATCAAGTTGTTGTTGCAGGCTGTTGAGCGCAGCAGGCACATCGCCCGCCGCAAGATAATGCTGGGCCGCGCGAATTGGGTCGATTCGTTGATCTTCGAAAACTCTCGCAAGTTGCTGGTGCAGTGCTTTGCGGCGGCTTGGCTGGCTGCGTAATTGGGCATAAATATATTCTTGCACCAGCGGCAAGACATTGGCATGGCTGGGGGCATCAATCAACTGACGGCGAGTTAGATCGCTCATTGCCTGTTGCCATTGATATGGCCCATCGACAGCAAAACTACATTCCATCGGCCATTCAGCATGTAAATTAAGGGGCTGAGCAGCAACCGTCAACAGCGCTAACAGGCGTTCGCTGCTGCTTGGCAATTGACCAAGCATTTGGTCAAGCACAAAACTGGCAATATGTGGCTCGTCGATCAAATGCTGCATCAAGGCTTCATCTGCCCCGCGATCACTCAATAAGCCAATTGATAGGCGCAACAACGCCGGATTGGCTTGAGTGCGTTCGATCAATTGTTGGCTGTGGTTTGGGCTAAGTTGCGTTCCATAATGTGTGAGCAAACGTTGAGCTTCAACTAATTCTAATCCATGCAACGACCAATAACTAAAGCCTTGTAAATTGAATTGTTCGCGGCTCAACACTAATACTTGGCTGGTGGTTTTTTGGGCCAGCTGTTCAATAATCAAACGTAGTTGCGGTTGCTCGATCAGCAATTGAGCATTATCAAAACAGAGCAAAGCCGGAATCTGCTGTAACCCGTTGATTAGTAATCCCAGTTGGCGTTCAAAACTTAGGCTAGCTTCGCCATCACGCGGCAAGTGCAATAACGGCTCAACCTGCTCATCGCCATGGCTCAGCAAAAATAGTGCTAATTGACGAATTAGAATTTCGCTCGAAAGGCTAATTGTAGGCGTAAAACTTAGCCAAAAGCAGCGTTCACCCCAACTTTGAGCAATTTGGCTGGCGATCACGGTTTTGCCAACTCCCGCTAGCCCATTGACGCACAAACAGCGTTCATTGGCTAAGCGTTGTTGTACCTGTTTGGTGGCGTGGCGTTCGATTAAAAATGGAGGCAAGGGTGGAGGTAAATCCAGCAGGCCAAGTTCAGTCTGTTGCTGCTGCTCAATTTTTTTGGTGACCGTGACGCTGGTGCCAACCAACGATTCGCCGCGAGCCGCCGCCGCTAGCTCCAACAACCGCGCAACGCTTTCGGGATCGTCACTGAGATCGAGTGCCGGAACCATTAATGCTACCAAGGTTGTGAGGTCGGGCAAACGCTGATCATTTTCCAAGCGCGAGATATGGGCCTCGCTATAGCCCGTGGCAATCGCTAAATCGCGTTGGGTTAGGCGTGCTCTGCGCCGCAGAAAATGCAGCAGCGCTCCAAACGTGCTGAAAGATTCGAGGGTAACTGCTGGCATCGCAAGCCTCCTAACTGAGTAGAAATTGTTGGTCGCCTTGTATCGTTATGCAAGCGGGTAGCATCGTTGGGGGTACGTATTGCGACTAAAACAGGTTACATCGTGGATAAAGAGCGCGATTTTGACAAGATTTGTCATATTTTTCAGGCTTGGCTTTGCTATGCTAGTTCGCAGACGAGGTTCAGCAGCAGTTATACCGAAGGAGTTGAGCTATGCGACGAATCGTTCGACGCACGGTAACCACCGTTACGACGATCACCACCACGATCACGTGGCAAGAAACTGCTGATGAGCCACGTGATTTAGCTGAGGTTGGTGAACCGCCGCATGATGCTGAGTCAACTGCTGAGCCTGATAGTAAACAAAGTGACTCCTTTGGGCAAATTGTCAATTGAACTCAGCATAAGCGAGTGCTTAGATTGAACATATGCTGTTGGATCTGCTAAAACCAATGGTTTAGTGCTGGAGGATATATCATGAGCAACGATCAATATTCCAATCAACCGCCTGTTGATCCTAATTATCAGACCAATCAACCGCCGTCCAACCAACCCCAATTGTATCAACCCTACAGCCAACCCTTGCAACCGCAAGACCAAGGCCAATTTGTCGTCCCAAGCGGCGATCAATTAGTGCGGGGCTTCAAAGGTTTGTCGCTGGGCCGCCGTTTGGCTATTGGTGGCGGCCTTGTCGCATGGCTGGGCTATTTCTTGCCGTGGTATAGTTTCTCTTCAGCCATCTTGGGGTTTCGTGAAAGCTCATCGGTAGGGTTATCATATTTCTGGCCATGGCTGGGCTTTTTAGCGCTTACCACAGTTCTTGTTAATTTAATCGCCCCACTTTTTGGCAAACATGTTTATCCATTGATCCAACGAACGATTAATTTACCATTGGGTAAAGCCGTTTTTTATGCCACTGCCGCTGCGTTAGGTTTAGGGTTAATTGGGGGCTTGATTAGCAAACCAAGTGATATGGGCTTTGCTGAAATTGATATTAGCTTTGGCTTTGGGTTCTATCTCTCAATTCTTGCTTTGGGGGCGGCGACCGCTGGCGGCTGGTTAATGCAGCAAAGTGGCGAATAGCCTAGCTCTTTGACCATTAATCATCCTAATTTGAGCTGAATTTGCTTCCCAACCAACGTGCTTAATAATGGCAGGATGGTTGGGAATCGGCTTTAATCTGGCTTGCCAAAGCGCCCTGAAATCGCCGTGTGAAATATGATACAATTGAAGCGACGGACTGCATTGAGTCAGCCCGCCACCAAAACCAACGGGGGGCTTTTTTAATTATGAATGTACAATCGCTTCTTGAAAAAGCAGTCAATGGTGAGCGTCTTTCGGCTGAGGAAGGGCTGTTTTTGTATCGTGAAGCTGACCTGCTGGATTTAGGCATGGCTGCTGATGCGATTCGCCAACGGCTTGTGCCCGGAAACTTAGTGACGTATCTTGTTGATCGCAACGTCAATTATAGTAATGTTTGCACTACCAATTGCCAATTCTGTGGTTTTTATCGCCCATTGGGCCACCCAGAAGCGTATGTGCAAACCTACGAAGAAATTGGTGCTCGTTTAGCCGAGCTTGTCGAATATGGCGGAACCCGCGTGCTGATGCAGGGTGGCCATCATCCTGAATTGCGGCTGTCGTGGTATACCGGCCTGCTGCGCTATTTGCGCGAACATTATCCAAGTATCGAGCTTGATTGTTTCTCGCCTTCAGAAATCGATAATCTGGCCAAGGTCGAGAACATGAGCATTCGTGAGGTGCTGGTTGCGCTGAAGGAAGCTGGCTTGGCTGGCGTGCCTGGCGGCGGTGCCGAAATTCTCGATGATGAAGTGCGCCAACGGGTCAGCCCACTCAAGCAAGATGCTGCTGGTTGGCTCGAAGTTCAAGGCACAGCGCAATCGCTGGGCATGGCCACCACCGCAACCATGGTGATTGGCTTCGGCGAGACACTGGAACAACGCATGAATCACTTGATCAAACTGCGTGATTTGCAGGATGTTTCGTTGCGCGAGTATAACAATGGCTTTATTGCCTTTATTTCGTGGACTGTCCAGAAATCGGAGCTGACCTCGTTGGGTCGCTCGAAGTTCTCCGATGACTACGGGGCAACCGCTGCCGAATATTTGCGCCACACCGCGATTGCGCGAATTATGCTCGATAACTTTGATCATATTCAGGCTTCATGGGTGACCCAAGGGCCAAAGATTGGTCAAGTCTCGCTGAAGTTTGGCATTGATGATTTTGGCTCGACCATGCTTGAAGAAAATGTGGTTTCCAACGCTGCCCACGACACCTACCAATGTATGGGCGAACGTGAAATCCACGGCTTTATTCGCGATGCTGGCTTTATTCCGGCTAAACGCGATACCCATTACAACTTGATTCAAGCTTTTGAAGACCCCAAAGATAGCGAAAGCGTGCCATCGATGGGCATCAAACAGCCTCGTCAAGCCAAGCAGGTCGAAATTCCATTAATGGTTAAATAGGTTTTTCTGCGAACGCTATGGATGCTTGATCGTCCATAGCGTTTGTATTTAAGCAACGAATGGCTGAATTTGATGTTTACCTGCCGCCATATTTCCAAGCAATTTGGGACGCTGCCCGTGATCGATGAGGTCAGTTTTGATCTTGCGCCTGGCGAGGTGGTGGGCTTGACTGGCCAAAGTGGCGCTGGTAAATCGGTGCTGGTGCGCTTGTTGGCGGGCTTGGAAAAACCCGATACTGGGGTGATTTCGACCCGTGGTCAACTAATCAACTCGACCCAAAGCGCTTTTCGGGCTGGGTTGGCGGTTATTCATCAACAGCCGGTGCTGGTTGAACATTTGGATGTGGCGAGTGCGATTTTTTTGGGCCACGAGGTTGGGCGAGGCTGGCTCGGTTGGTTATCGTTGCCCAATCAGCGCCATCACGATACCATGGCACGGCAAATTTTAGCCCAACTTGGCTTAGAGTTGCCTTCGCTGCGTACCTTGGTGCGCAATTTATCCAGCGAGCAACGCCAGATGCTGGCAATTGCTCAGGTGCTGATTCGCAAGCCGCAGGTGGTGATTATTGATGAGCCAACGCCGCTGCTGCGCTACGAATATCAACAAACGTTGCTCGAATTGATTCGCGAATGGCAAGCGCAAGGTGTGGCGGTGCTGTTTAGCAGTCAAAATCTTGATCATCTATTTGCGGTTAGCAATCGGATTTTGGTGTTGCGGCGCGGACGCTTTGTGTTCGAGGCGGCCACCGAAAAAACCACTCGCGAGGAAGTGGTGCGGGCGCAAATTGGGGCGCGAGATCAGCAACATCTCACGCCGATTATTTGGGCCTTGGAAAATTACCATCGCGCCAGCCAACAAGCTGAGGCCTTACGCCAAAGCCAATCCAGCCTAGAGCACGATTTAGCCAGCCAGAATCAGCTTAATCGCCAATTGATTGGCCAACTTGATCAACAAGTTAGTAATCTTGATCGCGCCAATGCAGCCTTACAAGAAGCTCAACGCCGTTTGCTTTCCGAGCGTGAAGGCGAGCGCAAAGTGCTAGCGCGTGAGCTGCACGACCAAGTAATTCAAGATTTGGTGAGCCTTAATTATGATATTGATAATTTGCGCAGCCAAATTGACGATCCTGAGCAAGCCAGCCTTGGGCTTGACGATTTACGTGACAACATTCGCCAACTGGTAAGCACGGTACGCGCAATTTGTGGTAATTTGCGCCCACCAACCATCGATAGCCTTGGGGTGAATGCCGCGATTCAATCGTTTGTGCGCGATTGGAGCAGTCGTAGCGGCATCGAAGTGCAGCTTGATCTCGACGACGATTTAGAGCGGTTGCCCGAAATGCTCGAAATTTCGGCCTTTCGCATGATTCAAGAGGGCTTGAGCAATGTGCGCAAACATGCCCAAGCCACAAAAGTTGGCATCAGCCTGCGCACCACCGCCCGCCGCACCCTGCTCTTGACGATTGCCGACAATGGGCGCGGCTTGCAATCCGAAATCAATTTAGCAGCACTGGCGAATGCAGGCCACTATGGTTTGTTGGGTATGAGCGAACGGGTGGCGCTGGTTGGCGGGCGTTTCCGCGTGCACAATCGCGCTGGCGGCGGCCTCATCCTCGAAATTGAAATCCCCTACCAACCGCTTTAACCTATTCGCTGTAGCCTTGGTCGATTGGTAAATTGGGCTGATGAGCTGCCTGTACCGCCAAACGATCGCAACGCTCGTTATCCTTGACCCCAGCATGACCAGGCACTTGCACCCATTCAATCGTGTGACCTTGGGCTAGCTCCAACAATTGCTGCCAAAGATCGGGATTTTTGACCAAGCCAGTCGTTGTGCGCCAGCCATTCTTGCTCCAACGCTCGGCCCAGCCTTTGTGCATGCCATTGATCACATAAGCAGAATCGCTATAAACCACGACATTGCTTGGCTGGCTCAAGGCTTGCAGGCCGGTAATCACGCCCATCAATTCCATGCGGTTGTTGGTGGTGCGGGCAAAGCCGCCCGTTAATTCGCGCATATCTGAGCCAGAACGCAATACCACGCCATACCCGCCAGGCCCAGGGTTGCCATCGCTGCCGCCATCGCTGAACAAGACCACTTTGCCTTCATCCAAGGCTTTTTGCGGATCAATTGCTAAACTGACTGGAGTGAGATCAACGTTTTGAGGAATGCGTTGGGGCGCACGGCCAGCCCGCTCGCGATACCATGCTTCGGCATCTGCAAAGCTAGCAAACCCCTTGAAAACCGCCTGATCGATGCCCTTAACTTGGGCTTCAGCACCATCGTTGCCAAACCACTCGTTGTAAATGCCAGGTTGGCGACCCTTGACTACTGCATAAAATTTTCGTTTTGCCATACAACTTTCTATTTAACCTAAAACACCCCAACTCAAACAAGCCTGAGTTGGGGTATAAAAGCTTATTTAATCAGCAACTTCAACGCACCACTGACACTATCGGCGGGGCTGATTTTGCCTTGAACATCGATTAAATAGCCGTTTTCGTCGATGATAAAGTGCGAACGAGTTACGCCCATATATTTTTTGCCATACATTGACTTCTCGCCCCAAACCCCGTAGGCCTCAGCGAGGCTATGTTGTTCGTCGGCTACCAGCAAAAATGGCAAATCAAACTTGGTTTTGAATTTTTGGTGCGAAGCCACCGAATCTGGGCTGACCCCGATCACGACAGCGTTTTGCTCCTCGATTTGCGGATAGGCATCGCGAAAACCACAGGCTTGGGTGGTGCAGCCAGGTGTATCATCTTTGGGATAAAAATAAAGCACCACGCGCTTGCCGCGAAAATCGCTCAGGCGAATCGTTGCACCATTATCGGCGGGCAATTCAAATTCTGGCGCAAGATCGCCAACGTTTAAGTTTGTCATCAGCAAAAGCCTCACACAAAAGAGTTGATTGGATGTATTGTAGCCTGTTTTAAGCAAGGATGAAGGATGAATTATGAGGGATGAATGCAGATTCTTAACGCAGCGGTCTGGGGCAAACATGCGGGATGAAGCTAACCTCAAAATTCATATGGACTGATTGATTTGGGTTCTCTGATTGGCTCTAAGCTCGAGCTTAGGTAAAGATTGTTGTTTAATAATCACTTCTAACATCATAACCCATAATATAAATACGAAAAATAACGAAATATCTGAGTTTGATTGCATGGAGAAAAATAGGGTGATTAAAAAGACCAGTATTAATTTGAAGTTTATCTTATTTGTAAATCCATTATAGAATATCCTGAATAAGTAAATTATTGTTGGATATAACGTTATAAGATGAAGATTCCATGAAACAGGTGCAATCATAAAGATTAGAGGCATTGTAATGAATATGATTTTTTCAATAGCCATATCTTCTTTTTTATTTAAATATTTACATATAATGAAAATTGTAATAATACATAATATTATACAAATGATATACGTGATTACTTTAGCCAATAAAGGATAATTCATAATTTGATATGAATCTTGTTGATTTGTGAAAATTCTTGAAAAAAAGCCGTTAAAGCCTTTATTATAGCTATACGCTGGATCAGGCAATCCTTTTGGCGATTTACCATAACCTCCATTAGGGATAATATTGACAAACCAATCGTTCCATACAAATTTTGGGATAAAAAGTATCGATATAGTTAAAATAATACTCATTGAAATGATTGTATTAGCTATTATTTTATATTTTCTATGAACTAATAATAATAATTGGATATATTTTTATGGCTATTGCAAAGGATAACATAATTGATGATATTTTTGGTTTATCATCTTTTACTGTAATAAATAATAACAATGCTATAATTATGAGTGTATTTATTTGGCCGAAATAAATGTTTTGCATAATCGGGTATGAATTATATATCATTATTACTATTAATAGTGATTGATTTGATGGATTCCTATAATTAAAAACTTTGTTTAAAAGTATAATAAATATTATTACTGAAATATGGTTGATAATTAAATGAATAAGTAGAGCGTGTTCATAACGGAATAGGGAAAGTGGATAAAAGAAAAGAATGCTTGGTGGCGCATAGATAAAAGGATAGACAGCGAGGCCTGTATTTTTTTGAATATAGTCAATATTATAAGGGGAAATATTACGATTAAACAATGCATCGCTAGCCCAATAGAATGATGGAAAATCAAGGGTATGTTTCCCGAGCGCAACAAGAATTCCATAGGTAATAGTAAATTGAATGAAACTAACGAGGGCTATAATAATTAAGCTTGGTCGAATAAATTGTTGTACCCTAGGATGTGTAAATAGCTTAATCATGTAACCTCTTCTCATTCATTGATTGTTTTAGGAGCTAATCGAAACTTAGCCTTGTTATCAAAACCCTTGCCCATCAAAAATCCTATAACTTCTGATCGATGGGATACCGCTGCTTGTTGGCAGGAAAATATCTAGGGTGAGCTGAAACTATTATGCTTGACCAGAGTTATCTTGCTAAGGTAGGAAGAATAGAAGTCCGAGGCCAGAGAACCCATAGGCGATTGTGGTGCCTATAATCCACCACCTACGCCGATAATGTGTAGGAAGCGTAATGGCTTGAGTACATCCAATCATAAGTCCCAAGAGTCCACTCACAATAACCTTGTGGATTATAAATAGCCCTGTATTGGTGATCCATGAGAGGGATGTCTGATGGAGTTCTGCGAGTTCTGTAAAAAGGAGCGGGTCAAACCAAGAGCCGATGAATAGTGCGTTGATTATGAACACAGTAATACTGCCAATAATCCATCGAACTGCATCGGGATGTGGTATGAGTAGCCACCATTGGATTACAAAGAACAATGCCGTACTAACCATGTAGAATGGCCAAGCTCCAAAAACAACGTACATCAACCAATCACTGAGCGCGAAATAACCAAAACTTCCTATAAGCGCCATCCAATACCGCCAGAGATGACGTTCTTGAATTGCTGAAGAACTCGTTGTCATGAGGTAGCCTCTGCGATTTTAAGGCTAGAAGATTCAATCAGTAAATAGAATGAATCGCTTCATTGCATTACCAGTGATAGTGTAATCCAAGCCAGAAATAAATCATTCTAAGTGATGAGGTAAACAGAGGTTAGCACGAGGAAATACCAACCATTTCTGCACTCAATCTACTCAACAAAATCCTACCAAAAATCAGATGGAGTGTCAATTAGGGTTTAATTTTGAAACAGGGCATAAAAAATTTAATCACAAGATTCGATTGTGTAGCTAAAATAAGGCTCTTGGCTAAGCGTAGACGATAATCTACGTAGCCAAGAGCCTATATCATTCTCTGCGCCTCTGCGTTAAACAACCCTAAACGATTTCATCCTCATCTCTCATAATTCATCCTAGCGGGCTTCCCACTTGAAGAAGCGGATTGAGAGCACCGTCATCACGATCAACCAGCCTGCTTGCACCAGCAAATTGACCAGCGGTGTGCTAATTGGCGGCGCGTTGATCATCACTTGCTTCAAGGCATCAACTGTGTAGGTCAAGGGGAAGGCCTTAACCACTACTTGCAACCAATCGGGCAAGCCAGTCACCGGGAAGAAAACCCCAGAGAGAAACAGCATTGGGAAGTTGATCAACTGGGTAATTGCATTGCCGCTTTCTTCGGTTTTGGCGATAGCTGCCACGAAGAAGCCAATTGCAATAAACATCAAAATGCTCAGCAACAGCCAGCCAATCAACACAAAGATATTACCCAAAATTGCCACGTCAAACATCAGTTTGCCGACCGCAATGATGATGATGGTTTGCAGCAAACCGATCGTCAAACGCATCGCCACATAGCTCACCAAGAGCATCCAGCGTGGCAATGGAGTGGCATTCAAGCGCTTCAGCACCCCTTGGGTGCGCATAGAGATCATCGGTTGGGCGGTGGCAAATAGGCCAAGCTGCATAATCGACATCGCCAAAATCCCTGGAATCAAGAAATCGATGCCACGAATTTGGCTCGAAAGCACCGATTGGACCTGCATGGTCAGCATTGGCTTGGATTGAGTAATGCCTTGATCAACCGATGCGATGATGTTATCAACCACGCCTTGGAAGAAGGGCGCAAACACTTGACTGGTTTGATCAACCTTGACCGTAACGCTGGCTGGCTGACCACTCATGATGCTATCACTCAGCCCTGCTGGAATAATTACCAAAGCTTGGAGATCGCCATTTTGCAATTGAGCATCAAGCTCGCTGGCCGTGCCTCGGCTGAACTTCATATCTGAAAAGACATTTTCCTCAGGATCTTGGCCTTCACGAGTTTGGGTTAAGCCTTCGATTGCGCTGGCGATTTGTGGGCCGATTGGGCCTTGATCTTCCAATACAATCCCGACTTTTTCGTCAAACTTGCTGCCGCCGCTATAGAGCAAGCCGAAAATGCTAATAAAAATTAGCGGAAACAGAATCGTAAAAAACAACGCCATCCGGTCGCGGGAAAATTCGCGCCATTGCGATAAATAGAGTTGCACAAACATTATTTGGTTGCTCCCACACTTAGTCGCGAATCCGCCGACCAGTCAATTTCAAAAACACATCTTCCAAGGTTGCAGCGCGAATCGTAAAGCCGCGTAGCTCGGTTTGTTGTTGCTCAACCAAGGCCATCAGCGCATTGGTGGTACGAGCAACGCCAGTTGAATAGAGCGTGGTGATGCCATCTTCATTTTGCACCCGCTCAACTGCTGGCAAGTTTGCCAACAACGCTTCAGGTAAGCGCTCATCATCGGAGAATTCCAACGCGGTTTCATTGAAGTTATCGTGAATCAGGGTTTGTGGTTTGCCCAAAGCGATAATTTTGCCATGATCAACCACGGCCACCCGATCGCATAAACGCTCGGCTTCTTCCATATAGTGGGTAGTCAAAAAGACCGTCTTACCGCGTTTTTGCAAATTGGATACAACATCCCACATCGAGCGCCGCGCCTGTGGGTCTAGCCCAGTCGTTGGCTCATCGAGGAAGATAATGTCGGGATCATTAATCAAGGCAATTGCCACGGCAAGCCGTTGGCGTTGGCCACCTGAAAGATCTTTTGAGGCCGTGTTAACTTTTTCTTCTAGGTTAACCAAGCTAATCACTTCATCAACGGGCAGCGTATGTTTAAAAAACGAGGCAAATAATTTAACCAATTCGCGGGTGGTTAATTTTTGAAATAACGATGTTGTTTGTAGCTGAATTCCAATCCGTTGCTTGATTGGCTCGATATTCTTCAATACATCGTGACCCAAAACATGAATGTTGCCAGCGTCGGGCTTGCGTAAGCCCTCGATCATTTCGGTAGTTGTACTTTTGCCGGCACCGTTTGGCCCAAGCATCCCAAAGACCTCGCCCTTAGCTACTTCGAAGCTAATCCCATCGACGGCTCGCAAGGGGCCATAGATTTTTACGAGGTTCTCAACCTGAATTGCGGTCATAGATTATTGCTCCACACACACCTAGCTAGCCGATTATTGCAAATCAGCATTGCATTGATCATCTTCTTGTGATAATTCTAGGTGATACTACGATATATGATGAGGGTTCGTTGCGCATCGCCCTTAAGCATTAGAAGGAGCAAAGTCAATGCATGAATCGGATCTTATTCGCCATTATGCCACTATTCCAGTTGGCACAAGTTTTGTGCGGCCCGTTGATGTATTACATTTGCTTCAAAGCCAGCCGATTGCGGCCAAGCCTCGGGTATTTGATGTTGGTTGTGGGCAAGGCCAAGTCGCGATTGCCCTAGCCCAAGCTTGGCCCGATGCCGAAATTATTGCGATTGATATTTCGCCTGAGCAAATTGCCAAAGCACGTCAAGCCGCCACCCAAGCAGGCATCAACTCAATTCAGTTTGGGGTTGCCGATTGGCGTGAGTTTGATTTGCCGCGCAGCGGAGTCGATATTATTGTAGCAGCCCAAGTGATTCAATTTATGCCCGATGAGCATGCCTTCGTGGAATATTTGGCTGATGCATTGGCGCTCGATGGCCAATTGCTCTTGCGCAGTGCTTTGTTACCCGAGGAAGAGCCAGGTCGCTCGTTTGTTGAGCAAGTTGTCCAACAATGGATTGCTCATTCAATTCGCTTTTATAGCGAACGCAATTTAACCGATTTGTTGCGTGAATGTGGGCTAAGCCGTTTGCGCATTGATAAAGAAGAAATGTGGCTGGACAATCTGCCCGCTGAGCGTCAAGCTAGCCTCAATCGTGCGCTACAACAGCATAACCTTGGTATTGATGATGTGCAACAGTGGTTTTGGGCCGGAAGTATCGTTGGGGTGCGCCGTTGAACGCAGACCAAGCCCACTGCCAATAGCCATTTTGCTATTTCCTTGGGCATTAAAACACCACACAGCATCTACGATATTTTTAAATGCTGTGTGGTGTTTTGGTTGCTTAATCAATGCGGCGTTCGCTGTATTCTTTACCGTCGAAGGTCAATAAACGTTTTTTATCATCGAGTACTGTTTCAAGATTGACCGGACGTGTCCAGATTGTATGAATATGCTTGAGCGTGTCACGAGCATAATCCATGCGCAAATCGCTGCCTTCATGGCGATGGCGCAAATACAATTCACCACGATTATTGTAATTGCCATCTTCAACATAAATATAAGGTTGGCCGAAATTGGTCAAACCACTGAGTAATTGTGATTTAATTGCCCCAAAATCGCGATTGACGATTTCATACAAATCGGTGTCATTATTGTGTTTGAACGTAAATAATTTGTTCTCGACGCAAAATTCAGGCGTAAGAAACTCGTCGAGAAAGGTAATATCGTTATGGAAACGCCGCACCTCGAAGACTTTTTCCAAGCCTTTGCCAAGCTTAAGATCCCATTCGCGCTTCTCGCGCATATCGTCGCATTGCTCCCAATCCTTGCCAAAGCGCCCGCGATTCCAACGATCTTCGATATCGCGCAGGAGCAGCAAACCCAAACGATAGGGGTTTAGTCGGCCTGGATGGGCTGCCACAATCCCCGCGTGATGGTCGGCAAAATCGATAATTTCCGAAGTTTCGGCGGCGTGAGTGGTCATAATCCGGCTATGCCAAAAGCTGGCCCAACCTTCATTGATAATTTTGGTCATGCCTTGTGGAGCGAAGTAATAGGCCTCGTCGCGCACAATTTCCAAAATATTATGCTGCCAACGATCAAGCGGCGCATAATTCATCAAGAACAACAGCACATCCTTTTGCGGATTCTCAGGGAATTTACGCATTTTTTGCTGTTCTTCTAAGAGTTTTTCGCGTTGCTGGCGTAAAAATTCTGGTGGATTAATAAAATCCTTCATATACGAACGTTCAAACGGCAGACCTTCAGCAACTTCAATATCGTCATCTTCAACGATTGGTTGGCTGGTTTGGGCTTCTGGGCGATTAATGTATGGTGAATGATAATCGATTAAGTTCTCAATTGATAAACAGGTATCAATAAATGCTTCAACCGTTTCGTAGCCATAACGGTCGATATAGCGTTGTATTCGTCCGGCATGATTGGCCATGGTATCGAGCATTTTACGATTGGTTGGAGCAAACCACATATTATTCTTGAAGAAATCGGCATGACCTGCAACGTGCGCCATCACCGTTTTCTGATCAACAATCATATTGCCTTCGAGCAAATAGGCATAAACTGGATTCGTATTAATCACCATTTCATAAATGATGCTTAACCCATACACATGCCCCTTAATTAATTGATCATATTCCATTCCGAAGCGCCAATGTGGGTAACGCGTTGGAAATCCACCCATCGCAGCAACTTCATAGAGTGTATTATAATCAAGGATCTGATAAACAATTGGGTAGTAATCGAGACCATAACGTTTGGCATGGCCATCAATTTGCTCCCAAGCTTTTTGTAAGTTGAGGGGTAAATCGTTGTTGCTGAGTGGCATAGAACCTCTCTTTGAAAGTCAGAAGGCAAAAATCAAAAATCAGAAGGCGAGATCTAAAAAATATAATGAAGGAATGAAATTAAACGGAAGTATCGGGACTAGAATGTTGTTTTTTACGTTTAATAACGGTAACAAAAATAGCGATTAATTGCTGAACTTCATCAACGAGATGATTACATTGCCGATGATTTAATAGCGTTGATTCTTGCAGTAATTCAAGCCAATAACGCGTTTCTTCTAGTTCTTGTAAAGCGATATTGGTTTTCGAAATAAATTCAGCCGCTGAACGAGCACGGCAAGCTTCACGATAGTTAGCCCCAACAGAGGTTCCTGAACGGAGAATTTGTTGAGCCAGAACTCGCCCTGCTAGTGAATTAGGGATGAAATTAACTAATTGAATAATGTGCAGAGCAAACTGTTTCGTGCGTGCTTGTAAATCTTGCCGCTCCATTCTTGCCTCTCTGCTGTGAAAATACGAACATGAATAAAGATGATTATGTTGATCAAGTATGCATGTTCGTATTTTGATTTTTGACTTCTGCCTTCTCTAATTGTCTTACTACTATGTGAATAATACAAATATACAACTTAAATGACTAATTTAAGCATATATTTATATTTTGATTTTTGACTTCTGCCTTTTGACTTTCTATTTGCCTTTCCCTAAAAAGGCTTTGATTGCATTGTAAATATCGTCGCGATCGGCAATTTCGGAAACGACCATGGTTTCATTGGCTCGAAAATTTTCGTTCAGATCATGGGCAAAACGCCCAGATCCATACAATGAACGCACTTGGCCGTAACAGAAAAGGTTGACTTTGGGCAAAATTTGGTTGCGCAGTAGCTCAACACACTCACGCGTATCGCCACCGCCCCAGTTATCGCCATCGGAAAAATGGAAGGGATAAATATTCCACTCGTCGGGCGAATAATGCTCCTCGATCAGTTTCAACACCAAGCGATAGGCCGACGAAATTTTGGTTCCGCCACCCTCGCGGATGCGATAGAAAATATCCTGAGTGACCTCTTTAGCCGCTGCGTCGTGCACGATGTAGCGCATTTCCAGATGTTTGTATTGGGAACGCAGCCAGGTTTCAATCCAAAATGCAGTTACCCGTACCAACTCCTTTTGCTCCTGACCCATCGAGCCAGAAACATCCATGCTGTAGATGATCACGGCGTTGCTTTCAGGCATTTCGGTGGTTTTCCAGGTGCGAAAGCGCATGTCATCGCGAATTGGCACCACCACCGGATCATCAGGATCGTACTGACCAGAGGCGACTTGGCGTTTGAGGGCTTCGCGGAAGGAGCGTTTGAAGTGGCGCAGCGAGTTTGGGCCAACCTTGGTAATGCCCGAATATTTATCTTTTTGCGAGATAATATTCTTGCTACCTTTGGGTTGGATATTGGGCAATTGTAGTTCTTCGCCCAACAACTGCGCCAGTTCTTCGATGGTCATTTCGACATCAAGCGAATGTTGGCCCGAATCTTCGCCAGCCTCGCCTGCACCTGGTTGCGAGCCATCGCCGCGCCCGATCGGGTCGCCGTTATCGCCCTCGCCCTGCCCAACCCCACCTTGATTTTTGCCAAAGCGAAAGCGTGGTAAGTCGATTGATGGCACAGGAATCGAGACCAAGCGTTTACCTTGGCGGCCAATCATCTCGCCGTGGGAAATATATTTGCGTAGATCTTTCTTAATTTTGCCCCGCACAATTTGGCGGAAGCGATTGAGATCACGTTCAACTCGTTGCATAGGCTCACCGTTGATTGTTAGTGGAAGGAACGCACCCAAGCGAACGGATGCCTGATCGAACCCGTTCGCTGTGTCCGAGCCTACTTGCGCTGAGTCGCATCGCCACGAGCGAAAATACTCGCGACATAATTCAGCACATCGGTAGCACTTTGATCGTTATAGCCAAAATCGCGAATTAAGCGGGTTTTGACTACATCGATTTTTTCTTGAGTATCTTTATCGACAACGCTTGAAACTAAACTGGTTAGCTTGATGCTGTCTTTTTGATCCTCAAAGAGTTTTAATTCCAAGGCCCGATGAAGTCGTTCATTCGTGCGATAATCAAAGGTTTTGCCTTCGATTGCTAATGCTCCGATGTAATTCATAATTTCGCGCCGGAAATCATCTTTACGATTATCGGGAATATCGATCTTTTCTTCGATCGAGCGCATTAGCCGTTCATCTGGCTCTTCGTAGGCTCCAGTGAATTTATTACGCACTTTTTCACGTTGGGTGTAGGCTTTGATATTGTCGATGTAATTGGCGCACAAACGCTTGATGGCCTCTTCATCAGCAGAAATAGCGCGTTGAACTTCATTTTTAACAATATCAGCGTACTCTTCCTTGACGATTGCCAGTAATTCACGATAACGTTTACGATCTTCTTCATTGGTAATTAATGAGTGAGTTTTGAGGCCACTTTCTAGCTCATTCATCACCATAAATGGATTGATTCCGCCATCACTTTGGTAATTGACCAAGGCATTACTAATTTTGTCTTGAATATAGCGTGGTGAGATGCCTTCCATGCCTTCACGTCGTGATTCTTTGCGCAATTCTTTGATATTATCTTCAGTGAAGCCAGGCAATGATTTCCCATTGTAGAGCTTCATCTTTTGCAATAAAGTCAAGTTTGCGCGTTTTGGTTCTTCAAGCCGGGTTAAAATCGCCCACATCGCAGCAACTTCAATCGTATGTGGCGCGATGTGTACTCGTACATTCTCCGAATTGAAATCCTTTTCGTAAATTCGAATTTCATCACGCAATCGCGTAATATATGGAATATCAATTCGTACAGTACGATCTTTTAGGGCTTCCATAAACTCATTATTTTCAAGTTTACGGAATTCTGGTTCATTTGTATGCCCAACGATAACTTCATCGATATGAGTTTGCGCAAATTTCTTCGATTTAATCCGATGCTCTTGTGAAGCACCGAGTAAATCGTATAAAAATGCTGTGTCGAGCTTAAGCATTTCAACAAACTCAATAATGCCACGATTGGCAATATTAAATTCACCGTCGAAGCTAAATGCCCGTGGATCGCTATCAGAACCATAAATAGCAATCTTGCGATAATTGATATCGCCAGTTAATTCAGTGCTATCTTGATTCTTTTCATCCTTTGGTTGAAATGTACCGATACCGACGCGATCTTGTTCAGAAAAGACAAAGCGACGCACCCGGACATGGCGCAGCACTTTGGCAAAATCGCCATTGTAACGGCGCATCAAATCGCGGAAATTATAGCGACAAGAAGGATCAAGATCGCCACTAATCGTAATATGATCGTCTGGTTCGAGGTTGGCATTGAATTCATTTAAAAATGCTTCGCGCATTTCCATCGGAATCAAGTGCAGTGGATCTTCGTGCATTGGGCAGGGGTCCCAATCGGCATCCTTTACTTTACCAGCATCGAGATCTTCGATATCGCCTAAAAACCAATCGAACGTATACAGCGCACCTTCCTCACTGCGTGAATAGCGTTCGAGACCACGTTTCAGTCGGCGGGCGATGGTTGATTTGGCTGAGCCAACTGGACCATGCAGCAACAACACCCGTTTTTCTGTGCCATAGCCGTGAGCCGCAGCCTTGAAAAAATTAACCAAGCGCATTAATGGGATTTCCAAGCCAAAGATGGCATCTTGCTCGTCAAATTCGTTGGTGGTAAAGAAGTTATAACGAATTAACTTCTTCTTGGCATCGATGAACTCTTCCAAGCCATACGACATAATCATGTCGTAGATCCGTTGGAAGGCATTGCGGGTGACCTTAGGATTACTGGCCACGATGTCCAAGTAATCCTGGAAAGAGCCAGCCCAATTGAGATTCTGATAGTTTTGCTGATCTTGTAAGGTACTCAGCAAGGACATCAGTTGCGAGCCGGAGGGAGTCGTCATAGTTGGCCTCCTACATCACCGCCACGCGGCGGGAACAGAGCGACGACGGAGGGGTGGGGTCCGCCGATAGATACCGAGGAACGCGGACAAAGCCGACTGAAAATGAGCCAACACCAAAGCACGGCAATTGTTCTGGCAGGTTGATAAGCTTTGTGAATATGTACTGCCAGAGGATGGTTTAAGAGGAAGTGCCGTTGCTACTTCGGCTTTTCAATTATAGCAATCGCAAGATTCAGCGTCAAGAAACAAATGTGCCGCAAAAGTCCCGTTTTTATGGCCTACTCAAGGGTAATTACTTGGCTTTAGGCTTACTACCTTGGGTAGCTTGCATGCTCAAAACTGCCTATAACCGCCGCGAATTTCTCTTAACATTTGTTCATCCAATGCCTCTTGCATTTGTGCATCACTCTCGCTATTATTTATGAACGAAATTCATAAATAAAGTTTGCGGCGAACAAACTCAACATTTTCAATGAACAATGATTTAACAACGGCAATAGAGCCTGGAGGTGGCACATGACGGTTAAGATGTTACCTGGCCCCAAAGGAACGCGCCTCGGTGGCAGTCGACGCGATTTACATAAATATGGCCCATTGGGCTTTTTCGAATATCTGGCTAGTTTTGGCGATTTCACCACCTGTCGCATGGGGCCGTTTCGAGTCTATCTGGTCAATGATCCAGCAGGGATTCAAGAGCTGCTGGTGACCAATCGCGATAAGGTGCGCAAAAATGGCGGCGATCGCGAGTTGCTTTCGCGCTTTTTAGGCAATGGTTTGCTCAGCAATGATGGCGCTGATCACCAAAAGCAGCGCAAACTAGTCCAGCCTGCATTTCATATGAAACGCATTCAGGCCTACGCTGAAACCATGGTTGAGCATACCCAAGCCATGCTCGAACGCTGGCATGATGGCGCGATTCTGGATATGGATCAGGCCATGATGGAATTGACCCTGACGATTGTGACCAAAACCCTCTTCAATGCCGATATCAGCGAACAAGAAGTACGCCAAGTTAGCCAAGCC